>JANMYF010000322.1:0-2793 GCA_031381685.1 Acidimicrobiia bacterium | reverse complement strand
TGGTCATGGACCGCAAACTCGTGCAGATCTACCACGACGGTGTGCTGATCCGGACTCATGCCCGCAAGCACGCTCCGGCGAAACAGGCCGCAGCGTTGCATCGCCAAACCAAACCGAAACCCGCACCCCCGGCTGAGCCGCCACGGTCGTCAGCGACATTGGTGTCCGTGACCCGCAAGGTTGATTCGTCCGGGAACGTGTGCTTCGCCGGGGAGAACTATTACGCCGGCGCCATGTACAAGCGACGCCAAGTTCAGGTCGCGGTCGTTGGTGACACGATCGAGATCAGTGTTGGGAAACATCTCATACGTTCCCACCGTGCACGCCATGACCAAACCCGTGAACACGGTGCCCTCGCCAACCCCGGCGGTAGGGCCCGCCGGATCAACGCCGCCTAGGAAACCCCTCGCCAGGTGTAAAGCAGGTACCGGAACCCGACCGTAAAACGGGTACCGGGACTTGACAGAGCAAGCGCAGAGCAAGCGCATGTTCGGTTTGCGGTTTTCGGACATCAAAGCTGCTCACCGTGCGTGACGGTTTGGGCCCGCATGGGGAGAAATTCCGTTCCGGGCGAAGCGTTCGTCCGCTTCCGACCGGCTCCGTGCAAGACGCGCTGGAACCTGGCCGCAGACTCACATTGGCCCACCACGTATTGGCGGTGCGGTTCAGTGCCTTCTTCCGCGAAAGCCCTGGGGCAAGGCAGCCGCATCCGGCTGGTCAGCCGTCTTTTGTCAGACCTCACCGGTAGACTTACCGACCGGCGCTTAGCAGCAACGCCGCGCATTGACTTTCCTGCTCCTGCTGCCTGGTGAGGGACGAATTGACCAATAGCGATGTGGCGGCGTGGCTCGATCACCTTGCCGAGGACCTTCCACGGTCCCGATTGAACGCGCATACCGTCGCCGAGCTTGTGACGAATACCCGTTGCTCAGCCCGCAGAGCTCTGGACGCTGCCCGTATCGACAAAGTCATTCTTGCTCGCCGGCTCGGGGCGGAGTCGCCGCGCGGACAGAGTCCTTTCGCCATCAGTCGTGGCGACCAATTCGATAAGCGCGTGAAGCGCGACGAATTTCTCGAACTCTTCGCACTACTCCGCCCGTTCGGACTCGACACCACGACTGTCGAAGCGCTCGACCTTCCGGCGCCGGTCCATTGTCTTGCGTTGTTCTTTCGGTAGATAGTCCGTGACGTTTCGGCGCTTGTGCAGGGTGCAGCGCTGCACGATGGCGTGGTCACCGAACACCGAGTTCACGGCCTTACGCAATGCTTTGGATCCGTCGAGCACAACGAGCAGCCCAGCCTCGAAGCGCAAGCGTCGGGCGACGATATCAGTAAGGGCCCGTTTCACGACAGTCGAGTTCTCCGTGTCACCGTGCGCGGGACCGACCGGGATCTGCGTGCCGTCGACGGTGACGATCATGGCGACAACGAGGACATCGTCGGCGAAGCGGACACCGTCGATCATCAACACGGCGACATCCAACGTGGAGAGGTCACGCGACAACAGTTCGGCCATCGCCGTTTCGGTGATGAACCGGCGCGACACCGCCGATTTCGAGACCGACCGGGCCTTCACCGTTTCGCCGTCAGGTTCGGCGACAAGGACGTGACGGCGGGTGGCGACACCGGCGAGCATCCGCTCCACGATGACTTGTTGGAGGAGATCGTCGGCGGCGAACACGTCCCACGAGTCCGAGCTGATCTCACCGCCACCGTCAACCAACCGGCCGCGGGGACGTTCCACGCTGATCTTGCGGCCACCGAGCACGACCTGGCCGGTCGTGGTCCCGTGCCAGTTCCCGACACGCTCAGGGTTCTTCGCATGCTTCGGGCCGATCAGGCCCGTCAGCTCCTCGTCGAGGAGCGTGCGGAACACGGCGAGGCCGGTGGCCGTCGTGAACGCCAACAGGCCCTCACGCATCGTCTCCGCAATGGACGCCAACGCGACCGTTATCCCCGACGGCATGCCGGGCACAAGACCGGCGACATCAGGCCGGGAACCACACGAACGACAGGTACCTTCTTCTTCATGGTGATTCCCTTCTCAGGTTTGAGTGTCTTGGAGGACCCACGAACCCTGCCAGACGGCAGAGCCGAGGGGGGATCACCGCCGAACTACTTCAACAAGACCCGGGACATGCTCGAGTCCGCGTGGAACGAGTTCGTTCCGTTCCTCGAGTTCCCTGTCGAGCTCCGAAAGATCGTGTACACGACGAATTCGATTGAGTCGCTCAACACCCGGTTTCGGCTGGCAGTCAGGCATCGAGGCCATTTCCCGACCGAGCAAGCAGCGATGAAAGTGCTCTATCTCGTGGCGATTGCCAGGCAGAAGAATCGGGAGAACCTGACCGGCCAGATCAACGGTTGGAAACAGATCTTGAACACTCTGACCCTCCACTAGGGCGACCGCCTCAACTCGTAAACTAAGTAGACGTAACAAACACGGAATCAGTCACTTACACAGAATTCCCGACACACCCGCGTGAGGACTGGCTGGCAATCATCCGGAGCGAAGATGACCGGCGTTGAATACCTGTTGGATTTCGTCTGGGGCCAGGCGGCCGGTGACGTCGTTCCCTCTGTCCCGCCGCGAAGTGGATGAATCGATCCGCTCGCGCGACGGCCACCTCGTCTCAACCCGCACCGGTGCTTTCTACTCCCGCCGCACCTCGTCGCGAGTGTGCGGTCAAACCATGGATTCGAGGATGTTCTGGCACTCATCGAGCGAGATCGTGGTCGATGCCTTTGAAACCCACGATGTCCCCATGATGAGACACCCCCGGTTTTCCGGAC
>JANMYF010000254.1:0-2653 GCA_031381685.1 Acidimicrobiia bacterium | reverse complement strand
TTCGGTTCGTTCGGATCGACACCGTTCGCGGCAACGATCGGCGCGGCGACGGCAACCGCGGCGTTGCCGGGACGGAAGCCGAACTCGAGGACCTGTTTCTGATTCGTAGGTGTACGTACGAAAGCGGCGAAGGTTGCGGCGCCCGCTTTCTGATCGGCCGTGACCCACGGCGCGTTGAGCGTGAAGAGCGGGTTGTCGCTGAACAGCGTCCCTTCCTTCGGGTAGATCGCGACGAGCGGCACCCGCGGCTTGCGGGCCACTTCGCCCGGATCGAGGATGCCGTCGGGATTGCCCATGTTGTAGTCGATGAGCGATTTCTCTTCGACGGCCACCGCCGACGCGTAGGTGAGCGCGGTGCCGCGGCGATCGGCGCGGAACCAGTTGTTGAGGAAGGTCATGGTGATGTCGCCGTAGTGCACGACGCTCGATTCGACGGCCTTCGCATAGTCCTGCACCTCGGGCCGGTTGAGGTCCTCCAGGGTGAGACCGCTGCGCTTACCGGTCGCGGCGTAGTACTGGGCGATGGTGGCCGAGAGGCCACTGGTGGAGAAGTTGGGGTTCGTCTTACCGAGCTTGAACGTGCCCCACTCGGGGTGTCCCTTGGTCGCCCAGCCGGTGGGGTCCTTGGCCAGTGCGAGCAGATCGCCGTAGCCGATCGGCGTCTTCGGCCAGCCGAGCGCGGTCGCCATCGGCTTGGGCATGGCGATGACCAATGGGGTGAGCATGAAGGACGGAGCGTCATCCGGAGCCATGGCGGTTGCCCCGCTCCCGCCGAGACGCTGGTTGAGGATCGCGCCCCACGACCGCGCAGCGGGCGACCACACCGTGGGGAACGGGCCGTCGGTCGATTCGTTCCATCCGGCGGCGAGCGCCTGGGCCGCAGCACCCGACGCCTTCTTGGTGATCGTGACGAAGGCGCGCTTCTTCGCCCCTGACGCGTCGGTGAACGTGGACGTGGCCTTGTCGTCGTTGAACGTGCGGGCGAGCTCGTTGAGCAGCGCGATCTTCTCCGACGAGACGGTCACGGTGATCGGAACGCGTCCTTTCGGCGCGGTTCCGCCCGCCGCGGTGTCGCTGCTGTTCTTGCCGGTGCACGCCGACAGTGCGACCGCGCTCGCCAGAGCGAGGGTGATGGCAGCGGAGCGGCGGAGCGGGTTCATGGGTTCAGTATCCCGTATGCGTCGATGGTCGCGGTCGAGTCCGGGCCGGGCAGCGCTGCGGTGCTGGTGGAACGGGCGGTCCAGCCCTGCGAGCGGAGGGTCTTGCGCAGTTGCTCGGTCAGCGCGTCGATGCGGGGATCCTCTCGGATCGTGCCGATATCGAGGGCGAGCGTGAGTGGCGGCGACAACTGCGTCGTCTTCGCCCCGTTGACGTTCCTGGCGGCGGGGGCGAGGGTGACGACCGCATCGACGAGCCGAACGGTGAGCAGCGCATTGAGGGGCTCGATCCCCGGTGTCGGTGTGCCGTTGCCCTGGACGAACTCCAGCTGTTTCGTCGACAGGTCGTCACCGGTTCCGCCGCCGAGGCTCTGCGCAAGCAGGAGCGCGGCAGCGAGCGAGCGGTGGTCGGGGAGTGCCGCCTTTCGGTCGCCCTTGACGAGGCACGACGCGGAGACGCATGGCACCGCGTCCGTGGCCCGCGTCACCACGACGATCGGGGCCGATGCGAGCGGGGCTGACACGGCGAGGCGCTGCTGATCGTCGAGCCGGGCCAGCCATTCGGGGGACGTGACGACGGCATCGACCACGCTGCCCTGGTTCTCGTTCACGATGTCGCGCTCGATCTGCTTCGGCGTGCGGATCGTCACGAGGACACGATCCGAGGCCACTGCGTTGCAGGCTTCGGCGGCGTCGGCAACGCACCACAGCACGAGTGGGGCCCGGCCGCGCTCGGGGTCGGTGCGTCGTCCGTTGATGAAGAACCCGGCCGCGATGAGGCCGAATGCGACCACGGCCGCGAGGACGCGCTTCATGCGACGATGTCCGCCGGCTCGAGCCGCTGGAGCTCCTCGGACGTCGGCTTGGCGTCGGCGGTGGCCATGAGTCGCGACGCCTGATGGGCGACTGCGGCCTCGAACGCATTGCGGGCCAGTCGTCCGTTACCGAAGCCCTTCTCGCGCGGTTGCGAGGAAAAGTACGCGCGCACACTTTCGACGGCATCGGGCGTGGGCTCGTAGCGGTTCTTCTTGCACAGTGACAAGAAGATGGCGACGAGCTCGTCGTTGGTGTAGTCGGCAAAGGCGATGACCTTGGGAAAGCGCGAGCGCAGGCCCGGGTTGGCGTTGATGAACTCGTCCATCTCGACGGGGTACCCCGCAGCGATCACCGCAAGGCGATCGCGGCGATCTTCGATGAGCTTGACCAGTGTGTCGATCGCCTCACGGCCGAAGTCGTTGGCCCCGCCCCGGGCCAGCGCGTACGCCTCGTCGATGAGCAGCACACCGCCGTCGGCCCGGTCGAATACTTCGGAGACCCGCAATGCGGTCTGGCCGACGAAGCCGGCGACGAGCTGCGAGCGGTCCGTCTCGACGAGCTGTCCCTTCTCGACGACGCCGAGTGTCCGGTAGATGCGGGCGAGCAGACGCGCCACCGTGGTCTTGCCGGTGCCGGGGTTGCCGGTGAAGACGAGATGGCGGCTCGACTCGATCACCGGG
>JANMYF010000197.1:0-8612 GCA_031381685.1 Acidimicrobiia bacterium | reverse complement strand
TCGCCGTCGGTGTGGCTTCACCGCCGAAGCAGGCCGAGGTGCGCAATGTCGGGAAGCTGCCGGTGATCGTCACCCGACTCGACCGTTCCGATGCGGCCGTCACCCTCGTGCAGGGCTGCGTTGGGAGTCGTCTGGACCCCGGACAGGCCTGCGGGTTCACGGTCGCCGTCCGCGCCGGGCTGGCCGGACCGCTGACCGGCGCGGTCTCCGTCACCGGGTCTGCCGGGGAGAAGGCCGGGCAGCGCGTCCGCTACGTGGGCGTAGGGGGTTCCACCACGGTCGCCCCGACCGTTCCGGCGACCGCTGTTCCGGGCACCACGCCAGAGGTGCTGCCCACACTCGTGATGCGCCCCGCGATCGGCGAGATCGGTCGGCCGACGACGGCCGTGGGTACCGGGTTCCCGGCCGATGCCGACGTCACGCTCCTGTGGCCTGGTGGGGTCATCGCCGGCGTCGCTCGGACCGACGGCGAGGGAGCGTTTCGAAAGGTGGTCCTCCCCCTCGGCGGCCTGCGGATCGGTCCGATGACGGTGAAGGGAACGCCCGTCGCCGGCGGCGCAGGCGCCGAGGCGCCGTATCTCCTGCGCGCTGCCACCTTCAAGCCCCAGGGCCGCAGCCGCTCCATCGTGGCGAGGGGCTGAGTCGGCGCCGAAGCTCGGCTCGACGAGTTGGAGCATTCGTTGTCGTGAAGAAGCGTTGCCATGTCGAGTCGACGCCCGCAACCACCCGTCGGAGTCCGGCGAGGATCGGCGATGATGAGAGCGTGATCGAACGGTTCCGAGCCTCCCAAACGGCCAAGGTCATTCGGTTCTTTGCCGCGATCCATGGCGCCGCGTCCGGTTGGTCGCTCGCCTGGTGGCTGCTGCTGATCGTCCGCGGGATTCTTCCGACCGCACTGTCGGTGTGCTTCGGCTGGCTGGTCTCGGCCATCGCCCGCGACGTTTCAGCCACGGCACCGCTGATCGGCGTCGGCGTCAGTTTCATCCTGCTGGTGGTGCTGCTTCCCCTTCACACCATGGTGAGCGCGAATCTGGGTGACCGGGTGGCGTCGCATCTCTACGACCGGCTGACGCTCGCCGGGGTGAGCCCCGAGGGCATCGGACATCTGGAGCGGCCGGAACTGGCCAACGACCTCACTATGGCGCGCGACTTCGATCAGGGGATCATGGGTCCTCCGCTGTCGATCAGCATGGACTTCCTCACCGGAGGACTGCTCGACCTCGTCATCGGAACGGTTGCCGCATTCGTGCTGTTCGGCTTCTCGTTGTGGGCGCCGCCCCTCGTTGTGGCGGGATGGGTGGCCACGCACTGGCTCCTGCGCGAGAGCGGCGTGTGGCGCGACCGGAACACCGACGAGGTTCGTACCGCGCAACGCCATGCCGACTACTCGTACCGCCTCGCGGTCGACGCGCTGCCGTCGAAGGAATTGCGTTTCTTCGGTCTTGCCGGGTGGGTGACCGAGCGATTCATCAGTACACGTACGAAGCTGTACGAACTCCAGTACGAGGCGACGAAGCTTCGTGAGAAGTCGCTCGCCGGAGCGATCACCATCGTGATGCTCACGAACGGCCTCGTGTTCTGGGCCATCGGCGTCGCCGCGAACAACGGTGACCTCTCGACGGCACGCGCTGTCGTCTTTGTGCAGGCGGCGATCGGGGTGTCGTCGATCGCATTTGGGGGCCTCAACTGGGCCCTCGACGGTGCGAGTGCTCCGGTTGAGGCCTTGGCGCGGCTCGAACCGGCTATGGCCGCGGCCGGTGCGCTCAGCACGTCGACGCGCTCATCGACCCGCCCTGCGCCAGGCGATGAAGCCCCCGAGATCGCGTTCCGAAACGTAAGGTTCGCGTACGGCACCGAAGGAGAGCGCAACGTTCTCGATCATCTCGACCTCACGATCCCTGCAGGGAAGTCGCTTGCCATTGTCGGCCAGAACGGCGCAGGGAAGACGACGATCGCGAAGCTCATCTGCCGTCTCTATGACCCGAACGAGGGACGTATAGATATCAGCGGGTCACCGCTGACGACGCTCGCAGCCGACGACTGGCGGCGGCGGGTGACGGCAGTGTTCCAGGACTACGTGCGCTTCGAGCTCCCGCTCCGCGCGAACGTCGCTCCGCTCGGCGCCCCGGACGATGTGATCCGGGCTGCGCTCGCGGATGCAGGAGCCGAAGGCATTGCCGACGGCAATCTCGACACGGTGCTGTCGAAGGGTTACGCCGGAGGGACGGATCTCTCCGGAGGGCAGTGGCAGCGGGTCGCGATCGCGAGAGCCCTGTGCGCGGTGCGGATGGGCGCCGATGTGGTGCTGCTCGACGAACCCACCGCGCAACTCGATGTTCGGGGCGAGACCGAGATCTTCGAGCGCGTGCTGCGGGCGACGAAGGGATGCACGACCGTCCTCATCTCGCATCGCTTCTCGACCGTACGACTCGCAGACCTGATCTGCGTGGTCGAAGGCGGTCAGGTCATCGAGCAGGGGACGCACGATCAACTGATCGAACGCGCTGGTCGGTACCGCACGATGTTCGAGCTCCAGGCCTCGCGCTTCGCCGACAGTGCGGAATCACCCGAGGTCGACGAGCATGGCCAGGAGGTCGTCTATGACGTCCTCTGATCACCGGGTCCACGCGGACGCCGTGGGCGACGAGCCCGAGCCGTTGCCCGGCGGGTTCTCGTCATTGTGGCGGACCTTCCAATTGGGGTATCGCGCCGAGCCGCGGCTTCTCGCTCTCTCCCTCTCGCTCGCGCTCGCGATGATGCTGCCCGACGCGCTGCTCGCGTTGTGGCTCAAGCTGCTGGTCGATGGCATCACCAGGAACGACAGTGGTCTCGTGCGCGTCGCGGTGGTCGGCTTGGCCGTCTGCGTCGCTGGCACGTGGGTGTTGCGCGTGCTGTCGAACCGCGTCGGACGGCGGTTCCGTGATCGCGTCGCCATTGCGCTCGAGTCCCATGTCGCGAACCTGCAGGCGAGTGTGCCGACGGTGGAACACCACGAGCGGCCGGCCTACCTTGATCGCCTCGCCATGCTCCGCGATCAGGTGTTCGCGCTCGATCACCTCTTCATGTCGTTGTTCTCGACGCTCGGCTGGATCGTGCGTCTCGCCGTCACCGTGGCTCTGCTCGCGTCGATTCACCCGGCGTTGATTGCATTGGTGCTCTGCGCGTTACCGGCCGTCTGGGTGTCCACGTGGCGACCGGGGGTGGAGCGCAAGGTCGAGGAGTCGGTGATCGCGAACACCCGCCTCGCCCGTCACCTCTTCGTGCTGGCAACCACGGCGGCTGCGGGCAAGGAGGTCCGTGTCACCCGTACCGGCGAGTGGTTGGCGACCGAGCGCACGGCGGCGTTCGAGCGTTCGTACCGTCCACGGGCGAAGGTGCGAATGGGCACCGCGATGTGGCAGGCCGGCGCGTGGGGCGTGTTCGGGCTGGGCTATGTGGCAGCGATCGTCTTCGTGTCCGAGCGGCTCGGCCGTTCTGTCGGCTCCGTCGTGCTCGTCGTCACGGCGGGCATGCGGCTGGCGATGTACGTCGGCGCCACCGCCGGGGAACTCGGATTCCTCCGGGGTTTCTGGCTCGACTCCTCGCGGCGCCTCACGTGGTTGGAGGACTACGCGGCAGCTCAGGACACCGGTGTCGGCGTGCCGGCCCCGAAAGAACTGACCACCGGAATTGCGTTCGAGCACGTCAGCTTCGCGTATCCGGGAACGAATCGTGCCGTGCTCGACGATGTCTCGGTCGTCTTCCCCGCCGGATCGGTGGTCGCCATCGTCGGAGAGAACGGAGCAGGAAAGTCCACACTCGTCAAGCTGCTCGCCCGGATGTACCGCCCGACCGCCGGCCGCATCACCGTCGACGGCCTCGATCTCGCGACGATCAACTCGGCAGAATGGCGCGAACGGCTCGCCGGTGCATTCCAGGACTTTTACCGGTTCGAGTTCCAGGCGCAACGGACGGTTGGCCTCGGTGACCTGCCTCGCCTCGATGACCGAGCAGCGGGTGAGCAGGCCATCGACCGTGCCGGCGCGCAGGACGTCGTGGACCGACTTGCGTACGGTCTCGACACGCAGCTCGGACCCACCTGGGACGGAGGCGCGGACATCAGCTTCGGCCAGTGGCAGAAGCTGGCGCTGGCCCGGGGCTTCATGCGTGACACGCCACTCGTCGTAATCCTTGACGAGCCGACCGCGGCGCTCGACGCCGAGACCGAACACGCACTGTTCGAGCAATTCGCCGAAGCGTCGCGGGCCCAGGCGATCGATGGGCGCGTGGTCGTGCTCATCTCCCACCGGTTCTCGACCGTGCGCATGGCGGACCTCATCGTCGTGATGGATGGCGCCTGTGTCGTCGAGGTCGGCAGCCATGACGACCTGCTGGCCCGCGGCGGCCGATACGCGGAGCTCTTCACGATGCAGGCGGCGGCGTACGCCGGCCCGAGGACCAACAACTGATCGGTCGTTCGATCGGCTTGCCGGCCCGGGATCACTACGAGCTGATCAATCCGATAGCGAGAGACGTCATGTTCTGACTCGTCGGTACTCGACCGAGACGCTACCGGATGCCCCTCGCTCGACGATCGTCAACCGATCGCCAGAACAGGTGAACGGAACGGTCTCGCCGGGGGTGAACCCAGCGACTCCGGCGGGCCTCGGGATCGGACCGATCGGCGTCCCGTTCATACTCATCTTGATCTCGAAGGCATCGATGTCTCGGGTGTCGGCGACGATCCCGCCGGGCGATACGTGGTACGCACCCTCAAAGTCCCAACGCCCGATCCCGGTGATGATCGGAGCGCCGGGGTCGTCGGCGAAAGGCACGCTCTTGAGTACGAACTCTCCGATGATCGTCGCTCGGCCCCCACCGAAGTACACGACCTTCCGTCCACTCACCACGTTGAGGATCTGCCCGGCTTGGGTGCTTGTTTTGCGTTCGAAATAGGCCTGCCAGTACGCCACCCCGCTTGGGGCCTCCCAAATGCCTCCCACCAAACAGGCGCCGCTACCCGAGCTGCGAACGGGAGTTGATGGTGTCGTCCGGACGACCCATCGGTATTCGGTGCGCCCGCCGGTTCGGACTCGGGTGCAGGTCTGCAGGGCGGATCCTGTCCCGTAGGTGCGACCGACCCGAGCGGAACTACACGACGGACGCGCCGCTGATACGGGCGCGACGGCGAACATAGTCAAACAGAGAGCACCGATGGCTGATCCGGCGAGGAGTTGTCTCGAGGTTCGTGTCATGACCTGCCCCAATCGTTTGGTGTGATGGTGATGAGGGAACGGGTTCCATCGGGCCCGCCTCGGTCGACTGGTTGATCCTTGCAGGGATGCTTCAAGGGCGAAAGGACCGTTCGACCTAGATCCCGCCGGCGCGTGACGTCGGATCGGGTCCGGGTCGTTCGAGGACGTGAATGAGGCGTTGGCGTCCGTGCCACCGGAGCCGCACGCTACGGACCCCGGGACGGACGAATACGCTGGGCGGACTATGACCAAAGCCCCCGTCCATGTGACCGTGACCGGCGCCGCCGGGCAGATCGGTTACTCGCTGTTGTTCCGCATCGCCTCCGGCGCCCTTCTCGGCCCGGACCAGCCCGTCGTTCTCCGTCTGCTTGAAGTCGAGCCCGCGATGAAGGCGCTCAACGGCGTGTGCATGGAACTCGACGACTGTGCCTTTCCGTTGCTCGCCGGCATGGAGCCGACGAGTGACCTGAACCACGCGTTCTCCGGTTCCAGCTGGGCTCTGCTCGTCGGCGCCATGCCCCGCAAGGCGGGAATGGAGCGTGGCGACCTCCTGAGTGCCAATGGCGGGATCTTCCAACCCCAGGGTCGGGCCATTGCCGCCAACGCCGCGTCGGACATCCGCGTCGTCGTGGTCGGCAACCCGTGTAACACGAACTGCCTCATCGCCCGGTCCAACGCTCCCGAGATCCCCGTCGATCGCTGGTTCGCCATGACCCGTCTCGACCAGAACCGGGCCAAGGCGCAGCTGGCTTCGAAGGCCGGCGTTCCGGTGGCCGACGTCAAGCACGTCACGATCTGGGGCAACCACTCCGCCACCCAGTACCCCGACGCCCGCAACGCCACGATCGGCGGCAAGCCGGCGTTCGAAGTGATCAGTGACCACGCGTGGCTCGACGGCGATTTCATCTCGACGGTGCAAAAGCGTGGCGCGGCGATCATCGAGGCCCGCGGCCTGTCGTCAGCGGCATCGGCTGCCAACGCTGCCATCGATTCCGTCACCAGCATCTGGAACCCGACGCCGGCCGGCGAAGTGGCCTCGCTCGCAGTGATCAGCCGCGGTGAGTACGGCGTGCCCGAGGGTCTGCAGTTCGGCTTCCCCGTGGTGAGCGACGGCACGAACTGGACCGTCAAGGAAGGTCTGCCGATCGACGACTTCGCGAAGGGCAAGATCGCCATCACCACCACAGAACTCCAGGAGGAGCTCGCCGAGGTGAAGAACCTCGGCCTGGTCAGCTGAACCGTTCGATCGTGAGCTCCGCTGTTTGGCTCTGTGCCGCTCCGCTGCGCTTCACTGCTCGCAACACCATCTCGACGACCGCGTACGCGGATCGAACGTGAGCTCCGATGCGGTCGACCTCGACGTATCGGAGGCGCACGGCCTCCCCGCCGATCCTGCCCCACCCGGGTTGGCGGCGGGGAGTCTCGTTTCCGGGCGTCGGCCACGCACCGCGGCTCTCGATGTCGCCCGAGCGGTGGCGCTGGTCGGCGTGTTCGTGCAGAACTACGTGGTGGCGTTCAACCTCTACCCGCTTCGGACGGATGCATGGCCTGACGCCTTTCACGGGTGGCTCGCCCGCCTGACCGATTACAGCCAGGGTCCGCTGACCACCCGTTTCGCTGCCGCGCTCGTGACGATCTTCGGGATCGGTCTCACCCTTCTGGGGAGCTCCTCGGAGTTCTCCCGCTGGACGCCGGTTCGGCGGGGTCTTCTCCTGTTCGTCGGCGGGATGTGGTTCAACACCGCCTGGCCGGGCACGATCCTTCCGTTCTACGGGATGTACCTCGTGATTCTCGGTCCCTTTGCCCGGGTGACGCGCCGGGCATATCTGCTCGTCGCCGCTGTCGGCGTCACCGTGGTCACGTTTGCGGTGCGGTTGTGGATCTTCCTCGCCCTGGATGCCGATCGAGGGCGTCTCAGCAGGGAGCTGGCGTGGCTGGCCATGCGCGACGAGCGCGGGAGCCGTCTCGGACTGTCCAACCCGCGCGGCTTCGTTGCTTCGATGCTCTACTGGGGAGCGCATCCGCTTCTTCCCTGGCTGGCGTTTGTGCTCGTCGGCATGTGGGTCGGGCGCACCCCGTGGAAGACCGTGGCGGTGCAGAGACGCCTCGTTGCTGTCGGCTTGGCCATGGTTGCTGTGGGGTACATCGTCGCCTCGGTGATGACCCGGCAGGTGTCAGGGAAGTGGGCGTGGGCGTGGTCGACGACGCTGTCATCGCCGTACTTCGACAACCCCGTCAAGTACGACGCACCGCTCTACGTGTTGGTGACGGTGGGTTCATCGGTCGCGGGGATCGGACTCGTTCTGCTCGCTGCCTCACGGTTCCCTTCCGCGTGGGTCACCAGACGCCTGAGCGAAGCCGGCAGGGTCACCTTGTCGATCTACGTGCTCCACGGGCTCATTCCGGCGGCCATGTTCCGGTGGTGGCTCGACCGTCCGTCGCTGGGTGTCGGATGGGCGGTGCTCGTCGCCCTGGCTGCGTGGGTGGTTGCCATGGCCGTCGGGTCGTGGTGGGTGCGCGGTTTCCGAATGGGTCCGTTGGAGGACGTGTTACGCCGGTTCAGTGGCGACGGCGCACATTCGACCGAACTTCGGCGATGATGGATAGGTAGGCCAACCGTAAAGGGGTCCCCCGTTGTCACATCTCGATACCGCAATCAAACGATCCGGCACGTTCACCCGCGTCGGTGAGAAGTCCTTCAAGGCCCACCGCGTCTATGACCGGCTGGCCATGCTCGTGGCCATCACCACGGTCGTCGGAAGCATCTCCTACAAGGCGATCGACGTCGGCGCCAACATCGGTCCGCTCGTCTTGATCGCTCTGATCGTGGCGCTCGGCACCGGGCTCGCCGGGTCATTTCGTCCGCACCTGTCGCCCAAGGTCGCCGTTCCGTATGCGCTGGCCGAAGGCGTGCTGCTCGGGGCGATCTCGAAGTCGTACTCCAACGTCTCCGGCGGCATCGTCACCATGGCGATCGTCGGCACGTCGGCGTTCTTCGTAGCCTGCCTGTTCCTGTTCCGCAGCGGCATCGTCAAGGTCACGCCGCGGTTCATGCAGATGGTCGGCGCCGCCAGCTTGGCGTTCTTCATCGTGCTGATCCTCAGCCTCGTCGGTCTGCCGATTCCCGGCGTCGGTGATCTTCGCGGCGGCGGGGCCCTGCTGATCGGAGCCATCGGACTGGCGATCGGCCTCGGTTCGCTGTTCGTCGACTTCGAGCGCATCCGCCGCATCGAGGATGACGGCACCATGACGGCGAACGCCGAGTGGTTCCTCGCCCTCCAGCTGATGATGAGCCTGGTGATGGTCTACATCAACCTGCTCCGCATCCTCGGGGCGTCGTCACGCCGCTGACGCTTCGGTTCTGTTTCTGACGCCACG
>JANMYF010000187.1:0-62074 GCA_031381685.1 Acidimicrobiia bacterium | reverse complement strand
GTGCTCGACAAGCACCAGTCGTGGAAGGAGGCGCCCGGGATGGGCGGATTGGCCGACGTGTTCGAACAGGACATGGAGAACCTGCCGAAGGTACAAGCGGGCCTCAAGTCCCGAGCGAAGTCGACCGTCACCTTCGCCCGCTACCAGGAGGGCCGCATGCGCCACATCCACCGGCTCATCGACGCCCGGATCCTCGCCGGACTTGCCGCCGACGGACGTGACCGCGCCGAGGTGCAGCGCTTCCTCATTGGGTAACCCAGCGGCGCCCGCCCCGGACGGCCCGACTCGCCAACTGGATCGGCCGAACGGCCGAACCCAATCCTGGGAAGACCACCGGGACCGACGGCTACCGTCGTGGCATGTCTGAGCCCGTCGTGTCAGGCCTGGCGGGCGCGAGCGGCACCAGCGCGTGGAGGCTCCTCGCCGGACTCACCCGACCGCACTGGAAGCCATTGGCGGTGTTCGCCGCCGCTCTGTCCGTGGCGACCGCGATACCCCTCTCCGCCTCACTCCTGTTGACCAGATTCATCCGGCTTGCCGTTAACGACGCGCCCACGAGTCGCCTGGTGCCCCTCGCCCTCGGGTATGCCGGGATCGGGCTTGTGTCCTCCGGCGTCTCGATGCTCGTGACATGGAGGGCGACGATCGCGGCGTGGGCGATCACCAACGGGTTGCGCCACGACCTCGCCGACTATGTGCTGCGGGCAGATCTGTCGTTTCATCGCGATCGCACGCCGGGCGAGCTCGTCACGCGGGTCGATGCCGACCTCACCGCCGTCGCCCAGTTCCTGTCCTCGGTCGTCGCGCAAATCCTCGCCATTGCCGCCCTCGCGGTCGGCGCCGTCGTCGTCGCAGCGTTCGTGGAGCCGGTCCTCGCCCCGGCCCTCTTCGTCGCGCTGGTCTTCGTCGGCGCCGTCGCGTTCGCCATGCGCAATCGTTCCGTGGCGCAGACCATCGCCGAGCGGGCGGCGGAGGCCGACGTGATGAGTGCGGCCGAGCAGTACCTGGCCGGCGCCGACGACATCGCCGCGCTCGGCTCCGGCCGCCACGGCGCCGCCCGCGTCGGTGAACGGTCCGCGCACATGGTCGACACCGCTCGACTCCGGGTGAAGGAGCAGATGACGATGCAGGGCGTCATCCGGGTGAGTGTCGCCGCCGCCGAAGTCGCCATGATCGGCTACGGGGCACTCGCGCTCACACGGGGCTCCCTCGACGTTGCCGGAGTCGTTCTCGGCTACCGGTTGGTGTCGATCCTGTCGGGAAAGGTCGACCATCTCACGTGGCGCCTCCAAGAGGCGCAGGGCGCGTCCGGCGCCGCGAGCCGCGTGGCGGACTTGCTACGCGACCGACGGGTCGTGCCGTCGGGCGGCGGGTCGATGCCGATGGGCCCGGTGGAGGTTCGCTTCGAGAACGTCTCACTCGTCTACGACGACGACGTGGGCACGAACGCGGCGATCGAGTCGATCGATCTCGTTCTCCCGGCCGGCCGGATGCTCGGTGTCGTGGGGCGGACCGGCTCCGGGAAGACCTCCCTCGCGCGCCTGCTGTTGCGTCTCGTCGAACCGTCACGTGGAACGGTGACGATGAACGGCGTCGACATGGCCGGCATCGACGACGACGCCCTGCGCATCGGGCTCACCGCGGTCCCCCAGGACGTGCAGCTCTTCCCTGGGACCGTGCAGGAGAACGTCACACTCTTCTCCGAACGGGACACCGACGACGTCGTCGGGGCGCTCACCGCGGTAGGCCTAGGGGGCTGGTTGGCGACCCTTCCCGACGGTCTCGCGACCCGTCTGTCGCCGGACAACCGCGACGACAGCGGCACCAGAACCGGTCTTTCGTCCGGCGAGGCGCAACTGCTGGCGCTGTCCAGGGCCTTGCTACGCAACCCATCCGTCGTCGTCCTCGACGAAGCGACGTCACGGATCGACCCGGCGACGCAGGAGGCGATCGCTGCGGCCATGCGGGAGTTGGTCCGAGGCCGGACCGCGCTGGTCATTGCCCACCGCCTCGAGACGCTCGAGGTCTGTGACGACATCGCCGTGCTCGCCGACGGACGGCTCGTGGAACACGGCCCAAGGACGGCGCTGGCCGCCGACCCGGGTAGTCACTATGCGCGCTTACGGGCTTCCGGGCAGGACGCCGCGGAGCTCTCATGACTGTGCCCGAATTCCGTGTCGCCCGACTCGCCTCCTTCCGCGGGCGCTGGTACTGGATCGGCACCGCCGGCTGGGTCCTCTGGTTCGTGACGCCCCTCGGGCCGGGCTGGCTCATCGGCCGGCTGTTCCACGAGCTCCAGATCAACGGAGCCACCGGGCACTTCTGGGTTCTGCTCGGAGCGCTTCTCGCCGCGCACGTCGGAGCGTCCTTGCTGATCTTCGCCGCGCACCGCATCTACGTGCAGGGCACGGAGGCGGCCAAGGCCCTCGCCCGGGTCAACATCGTCAACGCCCAGTTGGCGAGCGGCGGGGCCGAGTCGGCGGCCCGGTCCGTCCCGGTCGGCGACATCGTGTCCCGGCTTCGCGACGACCCGTTCGACGTCCTCTTCCTGATGGACAACTGGGTCGATCTCCTGGGGGCCGCGCTGTTCGGCCTCGGCGCCGTCATCCTGCTTGCCCGCATCGACCCGCTTGCCGCTGCCGCCGGGATCGTCCCGATGCTCGCCGTCGGGTTCGGCAACCGGCTCATCGGCAACTTGGCGCGCCGCTACCGACAGCGCTCACGCCACGCCACGAGCGCGGTCGGTGATTTCCTGAACTCGACCTTCGAGGCGTCGCTCACGGTGAAGCTCGCCGGTGCGCGTGCCGACGTGCTCCGCCGGCTCGACACGCTGAACGCCACGCGAGCGCATGCCGCGGTGCGGGACAGCACGTGGAATGAGCTGGTCTGGACGGTGAACACCGCCGCCGCCGACGTCTTTGTCGGCATTGCGCTCGTCGTCGCGGCGCGCCGCAACCTCGACGCCGGTGAGATCACGCTCTTCGCCAGCTACCTCGCCGGCATGGTCTGGCTGCCCATGCGTCTCGGCGGGATCGTCGTCGGCCGCCGGCGTTATCAGGTCTCGGCCGGCCGACTCGACGAACTCCTGGCACCGGCAGCTCGCGGCGTCGACCGGTTGGTCGAGCATCGACCGCTGCCGGTCCTCGGCGGCCCTTCCGCGCTCGCCCCCACGAGGGGCCCGATGATCCCCCTCGAGAGGCTCGACGTGGACGGTCTCACGGTCATCGCCAGAGGAGTGCTCGACGTCACGTTCGCCGTGCCGCGTGGATCGCTCACCGTCATCACCGGACCGGTCGGCTCGGGGAAGACCTCGGTGCTCCGGGCAGTGATCGGCCTGCTCGACATCGATGCCGGGGACGTCAAGTGGAACGGTACGCGTGTCCAGGACCGCGCCGCCTTCTTCGTGCCACCACAGGCGGCATTCGTACCCCAGGTGCCGCGGCTGTTCGCCGAGTCGCTCCTGGACAACCTCCGGCTCGGTCACTCGCTCGACGACGCGGCGATCGCCGAGGCGATCACGATCGCGGCGTTCGACCGTGACGTCGAGGGTCTCCCCGATGGGCTCGAGACGCTCGTCGGCGCCCGCGGAGTGCGGCTCTCCGGAGGACAGGCGCAACGGGCTGCCGCCGCTCGGGCGCTCGCCCATCGTCCCGAGCTGCTGATCCTCGACGATCTCACCTCGGCCCTCGACGTCGAGACGGAGCTCGAGCTGTGGAGCCGCCTCGCCGCAGCCGGCGCAACGGTCCTTGCTGCGTCGAACCGACCCGCCGCGCTCGCCCGTGCCGACCTCGTCGTCCGGCTCGACCGCTCGTCGTGACCGGTCGGCCGGGTGTTGGCCGGGCGGCCGGCGGTAGGATCCGGCGATGACGAAGCTCACCTACTCCCGAGAAGAGCTGCTCAGCGAACACGACTATGCCGCCGAACACGTCGTCGCCGGTCGGCGCATGCACGGCGGGATGAGAGCCGACGGCACGTATCAGCCTCCACGGTCACTCGGTCGGGTCACCGCCCTGAACGCGTGGACCGGAGCCCTCCGAGCGCGTGGCGGTGACCTTTTCGACGCCCACTCCTCGCTCCTCGACGGTGAACGCACACCGACGGTCCCCCAGTCCCAGGTGCTTCTCCGCCACGGACTGGGCGAGACCTTCTGGAACAGCCTCACGATCACCGGCAAGATCGAAGCCCGCGGACGCCTTCTCGCCGTGGTCGCATTTGCCGACCTTCAGCCGTCCATCGTCGACGACATCTCCGAGATGGCCATCGGACACCTGAACCGGGGCCTGCTCTATGCCCACGGCATCGACGAAGGCGGCCAGCCCGATATCGGTATCGGCGGTCACGACGAGATGTGGTTCGCCGCCCGCGACCTGGCCTTCGGGCCCGGCGCCTACCCGGACGTCGAGCCACCCGACAACATCTCCCGGCCCGAAGCCGGGCAGCGCTTCATGCCCGAGGTCGCCCCCGACGTGGAGGGTCTGCTCTCGCTGATCATGAACCTCCTGATCATCGAGTTCCGCGCCGAAATCGGGTTTGCCGCAACGCAAGCAGTCCTCCGGACACCGGATCTGTTCGCCGGTCGCCGGGCCGAGGCCGAACTCGCCGCGGAGATCGTCGGACGCATCCGAACGGACGAGGAGATCCACGTGTCCTCGCTGCAGTTGTATCTCGGTGAGCTGTGCACGGTTCGGTTCAGGACCGAAGCCGGCGGCGAGACTGCGGGTTCGGAACTCATCAACCGGTTCTGGGGCGGATTGGTCACGTGGGCCACAACCGAGCAGCCCCGCCAGCAGTCCCAAGCGCAACGCACACTGATCGAGGCGCGAATCCGAGCAGAAGTCAACGCCGAGCGCATCCTCGCGGAGTTCAGCGACGCGGCCTAGAAGGCGGGACTCGCGGTCATCGTGTCCGCGCCGCCAACGCGGCCGCCGCCCTACCGACTGAGCACGTTGCGATGTTGTCGGGCGCACCGCCCGACGTCATGACGGCAACGACCCCCTCGCCGACGGCCCACGCCCGCCTGTGTCAGGCCGCGCTCGCCGCTCGCCGAGTCGACGGGCTCAGGCGCCCAGCGCAGCGATGCGTGCGGCGAGGTCCTCGGCCATCGCCCATCCGAACGTGACGAGCACATCGCCGTTGGGTCGATCGAGAGTGGCGAAGAACTGGGAAACCTCAGCGCTGATCGATTCCGGCTTGGCGGACTCGAAGTCGAGGCACGGGGCCGACTCGCCTTCACCGCGAATGATGAACGCCCGGTCGTCGACGCGATGCTCGGCGCCGAAGCGCTTCGCCAACCGCCGGCTCCAGGCACGCTCCTCGCCGGAGGCCTTGTGATCGGGCCGCGGGACGATGTCTTCGAGGCCCTTGAAAGCGGCGAAGGCGCCCGGATCGATCATCCTCGTCCCGACGAGGACGTCTTCATCGGGGAAGGCCAGCAGCGAGCGGCGCAACTGATCGTTCATGAGAGCCTTCAGCGCCGCGTCGCGCTTGGCCGTGCGGCGGACGTGGACCAGGCCCATCAGCATGCTCGGCGTGCCACCGATGCGCTCCAGCGTGCAAAAGCCGAATGCCTGGAGCTTGTCGTTCTCCCGCACCTGGGTGATGAGCACCCACAGCTCGCGCTGCTTCGAGAGCAGGCCGATGTCGAACCCGGCGATTCCCCCGACGCACAGGTCGGCGAGCTCGCTCAACTCGGCGTCGGAGAGGGCCGTGCAGTCTTTTGTTTCCGCGATCATCGACATGCGTTGTGTCTCTCCTCGTCAAGCAATGCCAAGACGACCCCCGAGTTGGCAGAGAAGAAGTCTACTGCAGGGCCGTGACACGATCCTCAGGCCGGCCGACCAAGGGCTCGGGTCGTGGGTCGGCGTGGTCTACGCCGTTGCGGCAACGGTGACCGGGGCGGTGTCGCCGGGGTGGATACCGGCGAGCTCACCCTGTTCCGCAACCTGTCGGGCCAGGGAAGCCCCGATACCGAGGGCGAATCCGCAGCACACCATCGTCGGCCAGTCCTGGACACCGACGTCTGACCAGGCCTGGATCAGCCACGCGATCACGATGCACACCGACCAGGCGGCCGTCGCGCGGACCCAGGGAACGACGCTGCGGCGCCGCGCCCACGTGGCGTAGAAGATCCCGAGGGTCGGGAGAAGGAAGAACACTGATGCTCCGGCGATGCCCATGAACGCCCACATCCCGAGGAAGCTGTTGTGGGGAATGAATCGGTACTGCTCGAAGACAGTGGAAAGATCAACGGCGGGGACGAGTTCCACGTACTCGTGACCGAACCCGCTTCCGATGCCGTGGGCGAGTCGGTTGGTGAACAGCAGGTTGATGTTCTCCACGTCCCGGCTCGAGCTCGATGCGTCGTTCTGGAACAGGACGCTCTCGGTCATGGCCACGGGTTTGAAGATCGCGCTGTTGCTGCCCGCGGCGAGTCCGACGATGACGTAGGCGAAGATCAGCGGCCAGCCGACCGCCAGCAGCCGGGCGAGTTGGCGCTTGACGTGGGGGGTGGCCACGGCGGCGATGAACAGGACCGACGCGCCGACGGCGACCCACACCGTGCGCCGGTTGTTGATGACCATGCCGAAGACCAGGGGGACTCCCAACACCACGAGGCGACGGCGGGCGCCGATGGTTCGATGCTCGAACCACTCCGCGAGGAGTATCGCGAGCCCCGAGGACCACAACACGGAGTCCGCATGAATCGTGACGTAGAGCACCTCTTCACGGTTCGGGAGGCCGGGAAGGATGAGCAGGTAGAAATACGTCCCCAGAGCGACCTTCACCAGCCCGGCGAACAGGACGGCATTACGGAACCGGCGGATACCGACCGGTGTTGCGGCGACCGATGCGGCGAGCGCGAGACATGCCAGCAGGGTGGGAACACGGATCTGCCACAGGACCTGGCGAAAGTCCCCTCCGCGGGCCAGACCGTAAAAGGACATCACGCCGACCGCGACGATCGCGGCCACACATGCTTGGGCGAACGGTCTCGGCGGCTTGCGCGTCCCGGCGCCACGCACGCCGTCGCCGAGCGCCACGATCACCGCAGCACGGAGCATGAGCAGGAGGATGATCAGGTCAGCGAAGGCCAGCTTGATCGGCAGGTTCTGGTAGATCAGTGCGCCGACCCGGTCGAGCGGAGTGGACCACTGACCGTCGGCTGGTCGGTCAGCGGGTGGATTGAACGTCAGCATCACGCCGGCGATCGTCGGCGCGACGAGTTGGAACGGAAGCGTGATCACCGCCCACGCGATCAGCACGGCCAGCGGAGGCACTGCCATCAAGATCCCGTCGACGAACACGCCGAGCAGCAGCGACGAGCCGAGGACCGGAATGAGCAGCAGCCACGCGGACCGACGCCATGCGGCGTCAGGTCGTGACGCTGCGCCTACGGCCCGGGCGACGCGCCCCGTCCTGAAGACGGCGGTCATGCTCGGGCCTCATCGAACGCGCCGCTGGAGATCCTGTTCCGTCCGCATCCCACGGCGTCAGAGCCCCAGTCGGGGGATCACGTAGAGCAGCGCAAAGCCGTAGCCGACCGCAGCGAGGAGGTAGGCGCGCACGACGCGACGCGCCGAGAACGCGCCCTTCGACAGGCGCGTCGGGATCACGACGATCGCGATGATCAGCGAAAGGAACAGAAGCTTCGACACCTGGCATCCATTGTCGACTCTTCACCGGACAGTCTTGAACGCCGAGGCCCGAGCGCACCCAGGCCCCTCACGCGCACCTCAACTGCTTCCGCGCGGCACCTCAACATTTCCGGCCCGGTGTTTGCGCAACATCGGCTGAGGTGCGCGCCAAAACGGGCGATCTGCGCGTGAAGGACCGGCCCCGCGTCGCCGCACGGCGGCGTTGCCGGCGGCGGGTCAGCGTTCGACGGCGTTCTCCCCAAGGAGCACCCGCAGTTCGCTGACCAGGCGATTCGAGTGGTCGACGCGGAACTGCGGAGGCAGGCGTACCGACTGGGTACCGAATCGGAGGAACACCTCGGAATCGCCGGGGTGAGCAAGGAGGAGTTCTTTCAGCGACTCGAGCGTGTGCGGGGCGAGCGCCCGGTCGTTCACGAGGAGTCGCAATGGCACGGCGATGTTGTCGGCGACCAGCTCGATCTTGCGGATGTCCATCGCCACGAGGGACAGGGCCTCGTCGCGTTCGTTGAGCCGCCCGCGCACCGTGACGAGGGCGTCGTCGGCCAGCAGGTAGCCGATTTCGAGCATCGTCTTCGGGAAGACCATGACCTCGATGGCGGAGTCGAGGTCTTCGAGCGTGAACACCGCCATCAGCTCGCCCTTCTTCGTGTACTTGCGGGTCAGTCCGGTGATGATGCCGCCGACGGTCTTCGTGTTCGACTCGCGCCCGTCTCCCGAGAACGTCGGAGTTGCCCGGCCTTCCCGGAACTCGGCGATGGTGAGGTCGCAGGTCTTGCGCAGTGACGCCTGGGCTCCGAGCAGCGGATGGTCGCTGATGTAGAGGCCGAGCATCTCCTTCTCGAAGCCGAGCTTGGTCATCTTGTCCCACTCGTGCTCGGCGATCGCAACCTTGGTGTCGTCGAAGCCGACCGCTCCCCCGTCGTCGGACCCGATGTCACCGAAGAGCGACTGCACGCCCGATTCCATCTCCCGACGCCTCGGGACGACGCGATCGATCACGGTCTCGAAGACTTCCATCAGCCCGCGACGAGTGTGTCCGAGCGACTCGAACGCGCCGCCCTTGATCAGCGATTCGATGGCCCGCTTGTTCAGGACCTGGAGCGGGACGCGGACGCAGAAATCGTGGAAGTCGGCGAACGGCCCGTTCGCTGTCCGTTCGGCGACGATGTCGCCGACGATCCCTTCGCCGACGTTTCGGACCCCGGCCATGCCGAAACGCACGGTGGGCCCGTTGCGGTGATCGGTGGTGAAGTCGCTGTTCGACGCGTTCACGTCGGGCACGAGCACGGTGATGCCGGAGTTCCGGCACTCGGCGAGGTACACCGCCGCCTTGTCCTTGTCATCCTTCACGCTGGTGAGCAGCGCGGCGAGATACTCGGCCGGGTAGTTCGCTTTCAGATACGCGGTCTGGTAACTGACGAAGCCGTAGCCGAACGAATGGCTCTTGTTGAACGCGTAGTCCGCGAACGGCTCGATGATGTCGAAGATCTTGGTGCCGAGCGCCGCTCCATAGCCGGTGTTCTCGCAGCCCTGCACGAACTTGTCGCGCTCCTTGGCCATGATCTCGCGGACCTTCTTGCCGGCGGCCTTGCGCAGATTGTCGGCCTCCGAGAGCGAGTAGCCGGCGAACTTCTGGGCGACGCGCATCATCGACTCCTGATAGATCATCAGGCCCTGCGTGTCGCCGAGAAGCGCTTCGGCGTCGGGGTGGAAGTACTCGATCGGCTTGCGGTGGTTCTTGCGATCGGCGTAGTCGTTGTGCATGTTGGCGGCCATCGGGCCCGGCCGGTAGAGCGCCACGAGCGCGCAGACGTCGTCGAACCTCGTCGGCGCCAACGCCCGCATCAGCGTGCGCATCGGTCCGCCTTCGAGTTGGGACACGCCGATCGAATCACCGTTGCGCAACAGCTCGAAGGTCTTCTCGTCCTCGAGGTCGACGTTGTCGATGTCGATGTGAACACCGTGCGCCAGTTCGATCAGCTCGATGGCCCGGTCGATGACGCTCAGGTTCCGCAGCCCGAGGAAGTCCATCTTGAGCAGGCCGAGCTCCTCGACCCCGTGCATCTCGTACTGTGTGACGATCGGTGCGTCGTCGATGGAGCCGCCCGGTTCTGGCTTGCGCTGGATCGGGAGGTATTCGGTGAGCGGTTCCCGCGTGATCACCACTGCCGCCGCGTGGATGCCGTCGCCGCGGCGGAGTCCTTCGAGACCCTTGGCCACCTGCACGACTTGGCGGACGTCGGGATCGGCCTCCACCATCGCCCGGAGTTCAGCGGCCATCTTGTAGCCGTCTTCGAACTTCGGATGAGGTTCTAAGCACGCATACAGTGGCGTGTCACGGCCCATGACGAGCGGTGGCATCGCCTTGGCCACACGATCTCCGACCGAATACGGGAAGCCGAGTACGCGTGCGGCATCGCGTACCGCCGCACGTGCCTTGATCGTGGAGAAGGTCACGATCTGGGCGACCTTGTCGACGCCGTACTTGTCACTCGCGTACTTGATCATCTTCGAACGGTGCCGCTCGTCGAAGTCCATGTCGATGTCGGGCATCTGCTTGCGACCCGGATTGAGAAACCGTTCGAACAGGAGGTCGTACTTGATCGGGTCGAGGTCGACGATGCGAAGGCAGTAGCTCACCGCGCTGCCGGCGGCACTGCCGCGGCCCGGGCCGACCCGCCAGCCCTGGTCTTTCGCGTACTTGATCAGGTCCCACACCACCAAGAAGTAGGCGGCAAAGCCCATTTCGATGATGACGTTCAGCTCGAAGTCGAGTCGCTCCCGGACATCGGCCGAAAGCGGCTCGCCGTAGCGATCGCGGGCGCCCTCGAAGACCAGATGGCGCAGGTATTCGGCATCGGAGGTGAAGCCGAAAGGGAGCGGGAACTCGGGCAGGTCGGTTCGACCGAATTCGATCTCGACGTTCGCCCGCTCCGCGATCCACAGTGTGTTGTCGCACGCGCTCTCCCAATGCCGGAACAGCGTTCGCATCTCCGCCGCCGACTTCAGGTAGTGCTGGTCGCCGTGGAATTTGAAGCGCTTCGGATCGCTGAGAAGCGCCCCCGTCTGCACGCAAAGCAGGGCGTCGTGGGCGAGCGAGTCGTGCTGATGGGTGTAGTGGCTGTCATTGGTGGCCAGCAGCGGCGCCTTGAGGAGGCGGGCGATCTCGATCAGCTGAGGGTTCGTCTCGTGCTGGGCCGGGATGTCGTGATCCTGGAGTTCGACGAAGAGCGAATCGCGACCGAAGATGTCCTGGAGGCGGGCCGCTCGCTTCAGGGCGAGCGCGAAGTCCTTCGCCAGCAGCGCCTGGAGCACGACACCGCCGAGGCAACCCGTGGTGGCGATAATGCCTTCGTGGTGCTGTTCGAGCAGCTCCCAGTCGAGACGCGGCTTGTAGTAGTAGCCCTCGAGATAGGCCTTGCTGGAGAGCTTCATGAGGTTGCGATAACCCTGGCTGGTCTCGGCCAGAAGGGTGAGGTGGTAGTAGAGCTTGTCGCCTTCGCCCTGATCACCGTCGTCGAGTCGGCCGCGGCGGACCGGTCGCTCGGTGCGGCTTTCGGCCGCCATGTATGCCTCGGTGCCGATGATGGGCTTCATGCCCTGGGCCCGAGCGGCCTTGTAGAAATCGAGGACGCCGTACATGTTGCCGTGGTCGGTGATGCCGATCCCGGGTTGGCCGTCGGCACGTGCCGCCGCGACCACGTCGTCGATGCGCGCGGCGCCGTCGAGCATCGAGTACTCGGTGTGGAGGTGGAGATGGACGAACGACTTGCTCAACGGGGCGACCTCCTCCCGGGCGGGGTGGCGATGGACATCACCGATGCTCGGTACGACCTCGAATCACACGATTGCAATTCCAGGGGATGACGATCGTACGTCAGAGATAGGTGCCGCCGCCCGCCGGGCGACCCGAACCCGAGCCGGGGCCCATCTCCCCACCGTCGCCCCCACCGGCGCCCGGTGGCAGGCCCATCTGTCCCATCTGTCCCATCTGGCGCATCTGCTGGAGTTGGGCCTGTGCGGCCATCTGCTGGGCGAAGATCGCCGCCTGGATGCCGTGGAACAGACCCTCGAGCCACCCGACGAGCTGGGCCTGGGCGACGCGGAGCTCAGCGTCGCTCGGAGCCTCGTCGCCGAACGGCAGAGCCAGGCTCTCCAGCTCCTGGCGGAGATCGGTCGACAGACTCGAGGACAGCTCACGGATCGAGACTTCGTAGATCTCGCGAAGCCGAATCCGCGATCGCTCATCGAGAGGGGCCTGACGCACCTCCTCCAGGAGTTGCTTGATCATCGATCCGATCCGCATGACTTTCCCCGGCTCGGACACGACCTCTTCCTCCACGTTCGGCGCCGGGTCCGTTGGAGCCACGACCTCAGCGGTGACCGGCTCGACCGCTGTTTCACCGTCGATCTGCGGCGTCGGATCGGTCGGAAGGACAACCTCTGCGTTGCGGGGCACGTCTTCGTTCATCACTCCATGCTGTCACCTGCGTTTCGCCGCGCTGTTCACGGGACTGCCCCAGACCTCAGCGAACGCGGGATGGCGAAGTACATTGATTCCCATGCGGGTGTCGACCAGAGGGGACTACGCGTGCCGGGCGCTGCTCTCGCTGGCCCTTCACGCCGATGACCTTGGCCCACAGAGCGCACGGGACATCGCCGGCCGGACGGCCCTCCCCCAGCCCTACCTCGAACAGATCCTCCTCGCCCTCAAAGGCGCCGGTCTGGTCCGATCCAAGCGGGGCGTGGGCGGTGGCTACGTCCTCGCCCGTGATCCGTCCGACATCTCGCTCGCCGAGATCGTCAGCGCCGTCGACGGCCCGATCGGGCTGGGCGACTTCGGACGCCCCCACGAGAACGGCGCCTGTGACCACGAGGGACAGTGCGTGCTACTCGCCGTCTGGGAAGACGCCAGCGAGGTCATGCGGCGCGTGCTCGGATCGCATTCGCTGGCGAGCATGGTGCAGCGCTCCCGCGGCGTTCCTGCAGCGCCGACGGACCTCGAACCGATCGAGATCGGGGCGGTCTGACGAATGCCGATCCACCCGTGAGCATCGACAGGCCGTCCGTCGCCTCGGACGAACCACCCCTGTCGAAGGCGTATTGGAGGACCTGGAGCGCCGTCGGCGTGAGCAGCGTCGGAGACGGCCTGGCGTTCGCCGCGCTCCCGCTCCTGGCCGAGTCGCTCAGCAACCGCGGCCTGTGGGTCACGCTGACCTTCGCCGCTTCGCGTCTGCCTTGGCTGCTGTTCGGTCTGGCCGCCGGCGCATGGGTCGATTCGCGCCCGGCCAGGCTGACGATGATGCAGATGGACGGGGCCCGGTTCGTGACGATGCTGCTGCTCGGCGTGGCGGTCTATGCCGGGGTGGCCTCGATCCCGATGGTGCTCGTCGTGGCGTTCATCGTCGGCGTAGCCGACTGCGCGCACATTCCCGCCGCGGCGTCGTTTCTTCCCTCGATCGTCCGTTCCGGGGAGCTCGATCGGGGCAACAGCTATCTCGGCTCGGCGGAGTTGGCCGGGGAGCAGTTCGCCGGGCCGAGTCTCGGAGCGTTGCTGTTCTCCTGGGCGCCATGGCTTCCGTTTGTCGGCGACGCATCGTCGTTCTTTGGCTCCGGCGTGCTCATCCGCGGCGTACGAGTCGAAACGGAGGGACGCTCGTACCCGAAGCGGTTGTCGTTGCGACCCGATATCTCGGCGGGATGGGCGTGGTTCCGCCAAAATCGCGATCTCTGGGCTCTTACACTCTTCCTCTGCATAGGTGCTGGCGCGAGCGGGATGACCAACAGCGCGTTGGTGCTCTACGGCAAGCGGCACCTCGGGTTGTCCAACTGGCAATACGGCCTGTTCATCGCCGTGCCGGCGATCGGTGGCCTGATCGGCAGTGTTCTGGCGTTCCGGATATGGCGACGTCTTGGCACTTGGTTCTCCGTCGCCTCGTGCTTCGTTGCCCTCGCCGCAGCGCTCATCGTCCTCGCCTCGACGCGGTCGACGATCGTGGCCGCGGCAGCGTTCACGGTCGAAGGATTCATCCCGCCGATCGTGAACACGATCATCCGAACCCTGCGCCAGCAGGGAGTGCCCACGCACCTTCTGGGGCGCGTGTCGAGCGTCGGGCGGCTCATGATGATCGGTGCGTCATTTGCTGGAGCCGCTGTTGCCGGAGCCGTCGCCGATATCTCGACGATTCCGACGGTCTACGGCGTCGCCGCAGCGCTGACGCTCGGTGCGTTGCTCGTCGGCGGTCGCCGGCTCAGCCGGATTCGTCTCGATTTCGATCAGAACCCCAGCTGATCTCCCACGCTGAGTCCCTCCAGAATCAGGAGGCGCTTCGGCCCACAGTCCGAAGAACCGGCGTTTCGAGGCGGCGTTGGTTCTTCGTCCACCAGTCCTTCAGTGCCAGCGGTTCCATCGGACGGGCGATCCAGTAGCCCTGAACCTGGTCGATGCCGATGTCGCGGAAGAAGATGAACGTCTCCTCCGTCTCTACCCCTTCGACCGTCACCTTCTTCCCCAGTCGGGTCGCCAGTTGATGAATCGCCCGCACGATCGCCTCGTTCGCCTGATCGCCGGGAAGGCCGTGGCAGAACGTCTTGTCGATCTTCACTTCCGACGCCGGCAGGTCGCGGAGGTACGCGATCGAAGACAGTCCGACGCCGAAATCGTCGACGGCGATCTCGACACCGCATTCGTCACGCAGTACCCGCAGCGTGCGCATGGCGTGATCGGCGTCGGCCATGAGCGCGGTTTCGGTCAGTTCGAGCGTGAGACGGCCCGGCTCGATCCCGTAGGACTCGATCATCCGGGAGATCCTTCGAGTCAGGTGGGGGGCTCGGAGGTTGCGAGCCGACAGATTGACGGCGACGGTCAGACGCGAAAGGCCTTCGGTCGACCACTTCCGGAGCTGGAGAAGGCTCCGCTCGACCACGTAGAAGAACATGTCGTTGAGAAGGTCATAGTGCTCAGCGACGGGAATGAACTCGTCGGGGAATACCAACCCGCGAGTCGGGTGGTTCCAGCGGACGAGGGCCTCGACCCCGGTGAGCTTGCCGCCCTGGGGAAGATCGATCTTGGGTTGGTAGTGCAGGATGATCTCGTCGTTCTCGAGCGCTCGCCTGAGTTCACCGAGCAGGGTGACCTGGGCGTGGTCCTTGCCGTGACGCTCGGCGCTGTAGAAAACGAATCCGTTGCGCTGCGCTTTGGCCGACTGGAGCGCCTGATCAGCTTCGCGGAGCAGTTCGGACGGCTCGGTGCCGTCGGCCGGGAACGTCGTGATGCCGGCGCTCGCGGTGAGCGAGAACGACATTCCGGCCAGCACCAGTGGTGGTTCGGCGACGGAGGCGAGTAGTTGACCGGCAATCTCGGACATATGGAACTGATCGACGCGAACCGAAGCGCCGGCGCGTTCCGACTGCTGGCGTGCGGAGAGGGGCCGATCGTCGAGCGACGGCACGAGAACGGCGAACTCATCACCGCCGAGGCGGGCCACGAGCGATCCAACCGGAGACACCTCGCGCAGTCGGGAGGCGATGATCGCGAGCGCCTCGTCACCCTGCTGGTGGCCGACGCTGTCGTTGATCAGCGAGAAGTGGTCAAGGGCCAGGAGCACAAGTCCCCCGTGGGACTTCGACTGCAACACTTCATCGAAGACGTCGCGGAAACGCCGACGGTTCGCAAGGTCGGTCAGCGGGTCGTGGAAGGCGAGGTACTCACGCTCGTCGACCTCACGACGGAGATCGTCGATCAGCGCGGCATTGGAGAACCAGGCGCCGAGCCGGTCAGCAACGGTTTCGACGAGCGAATCGGTCTCGGCGTTGAACGCCGTGCCGACCTCGGGTTCGGCAAGGATGAGCCACCCCACCCGGTCGCTGCCCGCCCGAAACGATGCTCCTCGAACGACAGGGTGCTCACTCGGACCCAGCAGTTGCGCTCGGAGGGAACCGAGCGAATGCACGTCGAGGGTCGGTCCCCCACCCAGATCATGAGGGAGTTCCAGGGTGACCAACCGATCATCGGCCCACTTGTACGCCACCGAACCCACGCACACGACAATGCGTCGCACTCGGCCAAGCGACGCCAATCGCGATGCAAATTCCGATATCGACGCGTCGCCGGGCGTTGAGGCGGTGAGCTCTGCCGTGAGATGGGAAAGCGCGGCAAGTGCATCAGCTTTCCGCGATCGCTCGATCTCCCCCCGCCACGATCGGATGAACAACACCGCAAAGGGAAGTGCCGCCAAGACTGCAAGGTCCCACGTCTGCCAAGCGGCAAGCAATACGAGCCCCAGAAGGGCCGAAATCGTGGTGATCACCAGCGTGACAATGGTGCTTCGAATCGCTTCACGTTTCGAAACATTCCCGCCGGTCATCTGCATGAGCCAGAAGATCAACAAGACGCTGACGAGGTCGACCAGCACCAATGACACAACAACGCGAAGCCGCCATTCGGAAAAGGGAAGAACAGCAGTAAGGAGCGCCAATCCGGCACCTTGGGCGCCGTCCAGTCCGACGTTGAACGCTATCCGTTCCGGAGATCGACGAAGCCGCCAGGCGGTGGCACCACCTGAACCGATCACTCGAGCAATGAACAGATAAGGGGCCGCGACCAATGCCAAAGCAAAGACGGCCGGGAGTTCTACGAACCCGTGAGACGTGACATCACGCCCGATCCGCAACGTCACACGACGGCTGTCGGCCAGCGCGAAAAAGAGAGTCAAGACGACAACAACCAGCAAGGAACCGCTGCCACCTTGTGCCCAAGCGGAGACCATCCCAAGCGCAAATAGCAGCGAGCCCAGTGCGGTCGGCAGGATCGGCGTTGATTTCCTGCTCAGAACTGAGTTAGCGTTCATTTGTTCCCGTTACAGGGAATGTTGTTTCCACCACACAAAGGACAGGTGCGCTATGCACGGAGTCGACTGGGGCTGAGCCCAGCTGTTGTCCTTCGGGGCAGCGTTGAAGCCGGGTGATGTGATGACCCCAACCGGTCATCACGGAGCTCGGCTTTTTCGCGTCCACGGGCTGATTGTCGGCATTGCGCCGCCGTATCTGTAGACCGGCCACCGGTTTGCACCAGCAATCCAAACAGCTGAACAGGTCAGCTCAGGTGAGCCAGCACCTCGACCAGATCGGCCGGCAACGGCGACTCGAATGCCAGTTCGACACCGGTGATCGGATGGGCGAAGGCCAGCCGATACGCGTGGAGGAAGGGCCGGCCGACGACGATCGCTCCCCGCGTGCCGCCGTAGCGGGGATCACCGGCGATGGGGTGGCCGATGGCCGAGAGATGGACCCGGATCTGATGAGTTCGGCCAGTTTCGAGGGTGCATTCGACGTACGTGGCCGGTTCGGGCTCGTGGAAACGCTCCAACACGCGGTAGGAGGTGCGGGCCTCGCGGCCGTTCGCCGAGACGGTCATGCGGGTCGGATCCTGGTCCGAACGCCCGATCGGGGCATCGACGAGGCCGTTGTCGGCTTCGAGCTCGCCCAGTGCGAGCGCCAGGTAGCGCCGACTGACCTCGCGACGGGCCATCATCTCGGTCAGGCGCGACTGGGCCGCGGCCGTGCGGGCGACGACGAGCAGACCCGAGGTGCCGCGGTCGAGACGGTGCACGATTCCCGGACGATCCCGCCGGTCACCGACACCGAGGAGGGCGATCTCGGGGTACCCGGCGAGCAGACCGTGCACGAGCGTGCCGGATTGATGGCCCGAACCGGGGTGGACGACCAGACCCGCCGGTTTGTCGACCACGGCGATGTCGCCATCTTCGAAAACCACACCGAACTCGACGCCCGGATCGGCCGATAGGGCGGCAGCGAGAACGTCGTCGGGCCGATCGATCTCGACGACCGAACCGACGGCAACGCGCGCCGTGCGACTGGTGACGACCACCCCGTTCAGCATGACGGAGCCATCACTGACCAGCTCCGCTGCCCGCGACCTGGTGAGATCGGCGAGCACGGCGACGACGCGATCGAGTCGTTCGCCGTCGAGGGCATCAGGCACGACGTCGGAGATCCTCATGTGGTGTTCTCGGGTCGGCGGTCCCGGGCCCCGGCGGCGTCGGCTCGGAACGACAGGATCACCAGCACCACGCAGGCGACGCACAGAGCGGAGTCGGCGACGTTGAACACCGGCCAGAACCCGACGTCGATGAAATCGACAACGGCGCCGCCGCGTCGGACGAGTCGGTCGACCTTATTGCCGATCGCCCCGCCGAGGAGCCCACCGAGCGCCGCGGCAAAGGGCCTCGACGGTGCACCGGGTGAGCCCGGAACCCGCCAGAGGGTCCGGAGCACCCAAGCGGCCAGAACGAGGATCACCACCCCGACGATCCAGGTGACCGCCCCCGAGCCGCTGCCTTGGGAAAAGGCCATACCAGTGTTGAAGCGCCGGATAAGACGCACATCGCCGACGATGCGGAACTCCTCCGTCGCGCTCAGGTGGCTGACCACCAGCGACTTCGTGAGTTGATCGACGCCGACAACGATGGCGGCCACCAACAGACCCCACGTGCGCGCCGAGAGGGCGCGCCCAAGGGACCCGGGGGTCGACGAGTGGGAATCGTCCGTCATCGCACGAAGGTCGGAGCCACGATCGGACCGGCTCAGTGCGCCAGTCACCGACGTGACAGACCACCGTTCTTACACTCGATGCAGAGAGTCGTGAACGGCAGGGCACGCAACCGCATACGGGTGATCGGCTTTTGACAGTGGCCGCAGTACCCGTAGTCACCGGTCCCGATGCGGACGAGGGCCTCTTCGACCTCTTCGACCTTCAACAGGAACTGCGCGGACATTGCGAGGTCGCGCTCGCGCTCCATGGAGAGGGTGCCGCCTTCACCGGACTCGTCGTCGAACTGCACGTCGCCGGGTTCCATCTCTCGGGCCAGCTGGTCGGCCTCTTCTTGGAACGCTTCGGCCTGCCGCTGCAGGGCATCGCGCGAAACCGTGAGGAGCTCCTTCTGTTGGGTGAGGAACTGGCCTTCGCTCAGTGCCTCAATCCCGTCGAACTCGTCGTTGGCATTGATGGCCGGCGCTTTGAGCAGTTTCACCGGGGTCCGCACGGGGACCGCGGCGGGCATGGAGCGTCCGGCGGGGCGCAGCGACACGATCGGGCGAGCCGGCTGGTTCTCCGACCGGGCGAGAGCCGCTGCTCGCGCCTCAGGCGAGGCGGGGGCCACCATGGCACCGGGAATCGGCGCGTTCTTTCCCGTCGGAACCTTCGCTTCCTTGACCGGAGCCGGCGGTGGCGCGACTTCGACAACGGCTGCAGCGGGCTCCGTCGCCACCGAGGCCGCAGCCTCCGGTACGGCCTTGACCTCCGCCACCGCCTTGGCCTTCGCGGCTGATGCCTTCGTGGCCTTGGACGGTTCCGGCGCAGCGATAGCCGCCTTCGCCGCGGGCGCCTTGGGCGGCGCCGCGGGCTTGACCGGAGAAGCCTTCGCGGGCAGCGGGGTCGGGGCGGGTTTGGCCACCGCCTTTGCGGAGGCAGGAGCGGCTTTCGCGGGAGCAGCCTTCACCGGGGAAGGCTTCACCGGCGCGGCCTTTACCGCCGTCTTTGCCGCCGTCTTTACCGCCGTCTTTACCGCCGCCTTCACGGGGGCGACCTTGGCGCTGGAGGCTTTGGGCGAGGGCTTGGCACTCGTCTTCGTCGTAGGCGCGACTGCCTTGGCTGACGCGCTCGGCTTGGCGGGAGACTTCTTCTCGCCGGTGGGTTTGCTCGGAGACTTCATGTTGGTTCGTGACGCCGATCGGGTGGGGGAAGATGCGGGTTTTGCCTTGGTGGCACTCGCCGTGGAGCGCTTGACCGGTGCTGCCGACTTCGCGGGTGCAGCTTTGGTGGCCTTGGGAACCGCTTTCGCAGTCGTCTTCTTCGTTGCGGTCGTGCTTCTCGTCTTCACCGTGGTGACGGCGGCCTTCGGTTTTGCCTTGCTCAGCGCACCCTTGCGGGACCCGGGCTTTCCTGCGGCGGCCTTCGCCGGCGTCTTGGCAACACGCAGTGTGCTCGCTGACGCCTTGGTGGCGGCCGATTTCCCGGGCGCTGCCGGACGTCCGCTCGCTTTCGCCGCCGGCTTGCCGGTTGGCTTGGCGACAACCTTCTTCGGCGCCGGTGCTGCTTTCTTCGCTACGGCGGATTTCGCCGATTTGCGTGCAGGAATCGATTTCGACGTTGCAGCCACGATGTACTCCCGTTACGGTGCCGGAGGGACCTTCAGATCCCCGGGAAGGCGGGCAGACTACTGCCTCAATCACACGAATTCGCGCCATTGCGGACGAGAACACCGCGCGTCGACATGACCCATGTCACGCGTTCGGCGCATTTCGCGGCCCACCCCCACAGCGAGGCGTCACCGCCCACCCTCATTCGGCGAGCGCAGCCGCCTTTGACTGGGCGTCCACGTTGCCCGACAGAGGCGCAGAAAGGTCGGGAACCGCGATCGTCGGCACGGCACTGGGTGCAGCGACGCCGAACTCGTTCTCACCGCCGCCGTCGAGCTGGTCGAGTCGAGCCAGATGATCGGTCAGGGCCGCACGGAGTCGGTCGCGGGTTGCGGCCGTGAGTGACCGGAGGTCGTCGAGCTCGCGCCGACGGCGGTCCAACTCGTCGTCAAGCGACTCACGTTGCGCGGCCAGCTTGGCGACGTGGTGCTCATGCGCGACGTCTGCCTCGGTGTGGCGCTTCGCGATGGCCTCGTTCGCTTCGGCCTGCGACGCCGCGCTGACCGCTGCCGCAGCCGCGACAGCCTCGGCGTGGAGCCGGGTCGCCTGGGCGTTGGCATCGGCAACAATGCGCTCGGCGACGGCTTTCGATTCCCCAACCACCAGGTCAGCGGCCCGTTGGGCCAACGTCAGCGTGCGTCGGACCGTCTCGTCGGTTTCCCGGGTCACCCCCGGCGCGGCGACCCGGCTCTCCGCCCGTTCGGCCCGGGCCTTCAGCTCGGCCAACGAGGTGTGCAGTTCGTCGACGCCGGCGGCGACCTCTTCGAGGAACACATCGACGTCGACCTGGTTGTAGCCCCGCCAGCCTTCGCGGAACTCGATTTTGCGAATGGATTCGGCGGAGATTGTCATCGGGTTTGCGGCTCCGAACGAACCCGGGTCAACCGAGAGAACGGGCCCGATCCTCGGGTCCGAGGACGGGCGGCGGCACGTCGCGCGGCGTGAGCATGTAGACCACGTCGGAGACCCGGTCCATCGACCCGTTCAGCCCGAAGGTGAGGCCGGCGGCGAAATCGATCAGGCGACGCTTCACCTCGCGGTCGACTTCACCGAGGTTCACGATGACCGGCTGCGCAGCGCGAAAGCGCTCACCGATCTCCTGGGCATCGGCGAACGAACTCGGGGTGACGGCATGCACCTTCGTCGCGGAGCTTCCCGGTAGAGGACGAACCGATCCGGAACCGCTGCCCGTCGACGAGGGCACCGTGCGGACCTGGGGAGTGACCATGCCGACTCCGGACTCGACCGGGACGACGGGAACGGCACGCACGTTGGGCGGATCGAACTCGTACGCGTGACGATCCGGCTGGCGACGCGGCGGCGCCGAAGGTGACTGTTCCTCGTACGGCTCGTAGTCGCCGTACGCGTCGTTGTCACTCAAGCCGAGATAGTCCATTGCCTTGTTGAAGAACCCTGCCATGCATCCTCCGGTCGGAGTATCCGACGATGAAGTCGACATGTTAGTGGTCAGCCATCGTGGCAGCGGTGTTCTCTTCACCGGACCGGGTCCTCGGCGGGCCGCGGACAGCAGAATCCCGCCCCCCACACCTGCGATCGTTGGTGGGAGCGCTCTACCGGGTCGCCGGGCGGGGACCGAAGAGCACGCTGCCGACGCGGATCCTCGTGGATCCTTCTGCGAGTGCATCGACGTAGTCGTCGGACATCCCCATCGACGTTTCGGCGAGGCTGTGGCGTTCGGTCGCCCGACGAAGGAGCGCGAAGGCGCTCCTTCGGGCGAGTTGGTCGTCGGTGTCGGGGCCGATGCCCATCAGACCGCGCACGTGAAGCCCGGCGAGCTGAGCTGCCTCGACCACCGAGCCCACGTCGTCAACGCTCGCTCCTCCCTGTTCGGCGCGCCCCGTCAGGTTGACCTGCACGAGGACCTCGGCCGAGGGGACCCGCTTGGCCAGCGCAGCCGCCTGCTCGATCGAGCCGAGGGTCTGCCACAGCGAGACGAACGGGGCCAAACGATTGATCTTGTTGGACTGCAATCGTCCCTGGAACGTCCATCGGCCGTCGAACCCTCCGGCGTCGCCGAGCTCGGTCGCCTTTGCGACGAGTTCGTCGGCGTAGTTCTCGCCGAACAGGCGGAGCCCGGCGGCGTGGGCGGCGCGCACGGTGTCTGCTCCGAAGCCCTTGGTGACCGCAACGATGGTGACCTCGTCGAGTCGACGGCCCGCCGCCAGGATGTGGTTCTGGACCACGGCCAGCCGCTCGGCAATGGAGCGCGACCGGTCGTGATCCGCGGGCAGCTGGGAGATCGAATCGCTCATCGGTCCCGCCACAGAAACAGTGCCTGTCGCTGCGGGTCGGTCCGGGTCCGGTGGGAGAAATAGCCCGTCGACGCCGTGTCCGCACACCACGCGAGCGACAGCGGTACCTGCAACGCTCCAAGGGCGACCCCGACGGCGCAGGGTACGTCGAGCGCCGGGCGTCCGTCGGCGGTTTCGCCACGGACGTCATCGCCGTAGCGGGCCGACAGCTGACGGAGAGTCTCGTCTCCGAATTCGTACGCGTGCGGGTGGATGCACGGACCGAGGATGGCTTGCAAGGGCGCCGAAGCGCCGGCCCGGGCCCGGACAGCATGGACCGCCGCTTCGATCACGCCTCGCAGAAGACCCTGCCAGCCGGCATGAACGACTGCTCCGACGTCACCCGCGACAATCGCGATCGGAGCGCAATCCGCAGTGACGACGGACAAGACGACTCCGGGCGAGTCGGTGATCGCGGCGTCGGCCTCGCTTCCGGCGAAGCGCTCAGCATCGTCGGGACCGGGGATCACCACGAACGCCGCTCCGTGCACCTGTCGGAGCCAGACGACGGGCCGTGATCCGATGATCGCGGCCCGACGGTTCGCGACACCGGTACTCGACGGCGAGAAGTCCCCGTCGTCGCGGTTGGTGAACCGCACGGTCCACCCGTCAACGGCGAGCGTTGCCGGAGGCAACGGAAGAACGCCGGGACTCGCGGCCAGATCCGCTACTTCAGGAACGACGGGACGTCGAACTCGTCATCGTCACCGTTGTAGCCGCCCTCGTCATCGGGCGACGAGAAGATGTCGTCGGCCGGGTTCGGAACAGCACGCAGTCCCTTGTCGGAACTGCCCGAACCGCTGCTTGTGGCCGGCGATGAGCTCTTGCGCTGGTCGTCCCACCGGTCGAAGCCGGCAGCGATGACGGTGACCCGGACAACGTCTTCCATGCCATCGTCGATCACCGTTCCGAAGATGATGTTCGCATCGGGATGGGCGACGCCGCGGATGATCTCGGCCGCTTCGTTGACCTCGAAGAGGCCGAGGTCGTGCGCTCCCGTGATGTTCAGGAGGATGCCGCGGGCTCCTTCGACGGACGATTCGAGCAGGGGCGACGAGATCGCCGTTCGCGCTGCAGTGGCAGCCCGACCGTTGCCGGTGCCGTAGCCGATGCCCATCAGCGAGGTTCCGGCGTCCTGGAGGATCGCCCGCACGTCGGCGAAGTCGGTGTTGATGAGCCCTGGGACGGTGATCAGGTCCGTGATGCCCTGCACGCCTTGCAGCAGTACCTCGTCGGCCATCTTGAACGCGGTGACCATCGTGGTCTTGTCGGAAGCCACCGTGAGCAGCCGGTCGTTAGGGATGACGATCAGGGTGTCAACCTTCTCCTTCAACGCCTGGATGCCATTCTCGGCCTGCACCGAGCGACGGCGACCCTCGAAGGAGAACGGCCGGGTGACCACACCGATGGTCAGGGCCCCCATGGCCTTGGCCACCTCGGCGATGACCGGGGCCGAACCGGTGCCGGTTCCCCCGCCTTCACCGGCCGTCACGAAGACCATGTCGGCGCCTTTGATGGCCTCTCGGATCTCCTCGATGTGTTCCTCCGCCGCCCGACGTCCGATCTCGGGATCCGATCCCGCACCGAGGCCACGCGTGAGCTCACGGCCGATGTCGAGCTTGACGTCGGCGTCGCTCATCAGCAAGGCCTGCGCATCGGTGTTCACGGCGATGAACTCGGACCCCTTCAGCCCGGCCTCGATCATCCGGTTGACGGCGTTCACGCCACCGCCGCCGCAACCGACGACCTTGATGACAGCCAGGTAATTCTGTGGTGGGACCACAAGGACCTCCGAAGAGTGGGGAGGCACGCAGAATGCGGACCACCCAAGGTGATTGGGGGCAGGTTAGTGCCGAGGAGCGGATCGAGCGTGGCATGCGGCCCTCGAGAACCGCCACGGTCCGGCGCTGGACGAGGGGCCGCCACGACGCGAAGTCGACGCGGCCGGCCCTCAACGGGAAGCAGCGAACGTCAGAACCGGGGTGTCAGGTGTGCGGAGATCGATGACGGTCGGCCTCGGGCCCGAGCGGCTCAACACCGACATCAGCGCCGCCGCAGGAATGTCGGAGTCCCTCGGCCGACCGATCAGCACACGCGCCGGCGCGCCACCGTCAGCCGGCTTCAGCAGCCATTCAACGCCATTGATGCCGAGCGCGACCCGCTGCAGCCGCCCCGGAAGACGACGTTCGAGTGCTTTCGCGCTGGCGAGCACGGCGGGCGCGGGGTCAGCGAGCGCGTCGTTCGGGGTGGGAATCGCCGTCAACCCGAGGTCGAACGATGGGAGTCCGGCGACCGAAGGGTCATCCGCGTCGACGACAGAAAGGACCGATCCGTCCGTCGAGGTCATGGCGACACGTCCGTTCGGAAGCCGCACGGCGCCCGCGACATCGTGGGCCTTCACCCGGACCTCGATGGTCCGTGGGAACGACCGCCGGACGGTTGCCGTGGAAACCCATGGCAGCGAGCGCAACGCGGACTCCCGATTTCCGACGTCGAGGCGCACGATGTTGTGGCGGCGCATCGGTGTGATGATCCGAGCGATCTCCTGCTGCTCGGCTGCGGTTCCGCTGAAGCGGAGCACGACCCTGGACACGGAGAACAGCGGCGTTGTCAGTACCGTCACCGCGGCGATCGTGACGGCGGTGAGGAGCACCACCGGGATCAGCAGCGGCCGGAGCCGGGCCATGCGCTCGGCGCGTCGAATGGCGCGTTGGCGATCGACGAGCCGCGGATGAGGCTGCGAGCGCTTCCTGTCCCGGCGGCTCCGCGAGGTCGACTCGTTTCGGCGCGCCGAAACCGGTGGTGGTGACCTGGTGGGATCGAGAAGCGGCGCACGGACCGTCACACATCCGACGTCCCCGGGTCGCCGCACGATTGCCCCCTCCACCCGCGGTGTGGTGTCCAGGATTGACTCGCCTTCCGGGAGCATCGTCGGCGAAGTCGCGAACGCGGACTCGACCTTGGCTGCCGTGATCGGTTCGGGAGCGGGGCGCATGCGCATCGCGACAACTGGGGCGAGGGGTCCGTCCGACACCTCCGGACTTGCGTCCAGCGTGCTCCGTTCGAGAACGGCGGTGGTACCCGTGGTGAGCGTCGGGCCGGCCGGGTTGGCGAACCCGGGCAACGGTTGATCGATGAGTTCAGACATGGAACGGGCTCCAGACAACGGTGGATTGAGACATCAAAGGTTCGTATCGGTCGTGGCGGTGGGCGGCTCGCCGGACGCCGAAGTGCCGGCACCACGGTGTGGGTCCTGTGCGGCGGTCAGCCGACCGAGAGGGGGAAGCTCAGCGGTGAACCCGGCGGTGCGAACTTCCGGGGTCAGAACGATGCCGAAGCGATCGAACACCTGGGTACGCACGTCGACGATCAGCGCCCAGACGTCGGCCGCCGACGCGCCCGGATCGGCCTGGATGAAGTTGGCGTGCTTGTCCGACACCGAGGCACCACCCATCCGTCTCCCCTTCAGTCCGGCCGCATCGATGAGCCGGCCGGCCGAGTCGCCAACCGGGTTGGTGAACACCGACCCGCAATTGGCGCCGCCCGGTTGATGGGCGCGTCGCCAGCGGACGATCTCACGAATGGTCTCCTCCCCCACTGCTGTCGGGCCGACGCCGCAGCGGAACGTGGCGCCGATCACCACCTCCGTCGGTGACAGCGCACTGTGCCGGTACGAGAGGCCGAGGAGTTGCTTCGAACGGCTGACAACTCCGGTGTCCGCCGCGAGGTCGACGACGTCGGCGCTCACGATGTTCGTCGCGACATCGGACCCGTGACCGCCGGCGTTCATCCGCACTGCGCCGCCAACCGATCCGGGGACGCCGACCATCCACTCGAGGCCGGTGGCCCCTTCGGCCACCGATCGCCGCGCCAGTACCGGCAACTTCACGCCGGCGCCGGCCCGAACGAACAGTTCGTCGTCCTCGGTGCGGTCGATGGTGATCGCATCGCTTTCGCCACCGCCGACGACCAGGACGAGCCCGGGCCACCCGGCGTCGGCGATGAGCAGATTCGAACCCTGTCCGACCACCAGCACGTCGATGCCGGTCGAACGCACGGCGTCGTGCACGGCGGCGAAGTCATCGGCGCTCTGTGCCCGCACGAGTAGTTGCGCTGGTCCGCCGATGCGAAAGGTCGTGAACGCGGCGAGCGCCACGTTCGTTTCGGCTCGCGTTCCCAGGATCACGGCCGCGTGTGCGACAACGTCGATCTCAGACACTGCGGTTCCCTCTCCCCCACGCCGATGCGAGCATCTCGTCGGGGAACGTCGTGAGGTCGCCGGCGTTCATGGTCAGCACCAGGTCGCCGTCGCGCACGAGTCGGGGAACGAGTTCGGCGAGTTCGCTCCGGGTCTCGCAGTAGTACTGCTCGCCGTCTGGTCGTGCGTCGCACACGGCATCGAACACCGTGCGCCCGGAGATGCCGTCGATCGGCTTCTGCCCGGCGGCGTAGAGCCCGCAGATGATGACGATGTCAGCGCCGGCGAACGACGGTCCGAACTCGCGGCCGACATCACGGACGCGCGTGTAGCGGTGCGGCTGGAAGATGGCGATGACCCGGGACCAGTTGGCCGACTTTGCGCTGGCGACGTTGGTGGCCACCTCCGCCGGGAGATGGGCGTAGTCATCGACGAAGGTGACGCCATTGGCTTCGCCGCGGAACTCGAACCGACGGGAGACACCACCAAACGTTGCCATCGAACTCGCAAGAACCGATGCATCGATACCCAGCCGACGAAGAACGACGAAGGCGGCGGTGGCGTTGAGCGCATTGTGGTCACCCGGCACGTGGATCTCGATTGCGGTGGACGTGTGGTCGGGTTCGACCACGCGGAACCTCGAACCGAGCCGCTTGCGTTCGAGGTTCTCGATCTTCCAGTCGCCGTTCGGATACCATCCATAGGTGTGCATACGATTGTCGGATCGTGAGGCGGCGAGTCGGGCGGAGTTGGGATTCTCGATGCAGACGACCGAGATCGCCGCTCCGTCGATGAAGCGTCGATAGCCCTCGAGGAGCGCCTCCTCGGTCCCCCAGAAGTCGAGATGGTCCGGATCGGCGTTCGTGACGATCACCGCCTCGGCGTTTGCCCGCAGGAAGGAACCGTCACTCTCGTCGGCTTCGAGTACGAACCAGTCGGATGCGTCGGTCCAGCGCACACCGCTGCCAAAGCGTGCGACCGTCGAGCCGACGAGGAATGACGGGTTCTCACCGGCATCGACCATGAGGGCGGCGAGCATGGCCGACGTGGTCGTCTTGCCGTGGGCTCCGCTGACCGCGATGACCCGTTTGCCGAGGCAGATCACCTCCATGGCATCAGCCCGGCTGAGGCAAGGGATGCCTTGCTCGGTGGCCGCATCGAGCTCGATGTTCCCGGGCTTCACGGCCGCCGAGTGGATGACGAGGTCGACCCCCGTGACGTACTCGGACCGGTGGCCGACATTGACGGTCACACCCAGGTCTCGAAGCGTGTCGAGCATGGCCGACTCCGCTTGGTCGCTCCCGCTCACCGTGTGTCCACAGGCGTGGAGGATCACGGCGATCGGCCCCATCGCGGCACCACCGACGGCGATCACGTGGACACGCGCCGGGGTGTGAAGAGAGAACATCAGAGTCACCCAACAGCGCGGCCGGCTTGTGCCGGGCGGCGGGTCGCGTGGGCCACGACGAGGTCAGCAATCGCCTCTCCCGCATCGGGTCGACTCCGCCGGCGTTGCGCTCGGGCCAGTTCTGTTCGGCGGTCCGGATCGTTCAGGAGGGCGTCGAGTTCCTGGGCGAGACGTTCACCGGTCAGCTCCCGATCGGCGACCAACACGGCCGCGCCATCGTCGGCAACCGCGCGGGCGTTCGCAGTCTGGTGATCGTCAGCCGCGCCGGGGAGAGGTACGAGGATGGCCGGGACTCCGAGAACCGAGAGATCGGCGACCGACGTTGCACCGGCCCGGCAGACGATCACGTCGGAGGCGACGTACCACCAAGGCATCTGGTCCTCGTACGCGACCTGCTGGTAGTCGAGCGACGCGAGTGGGTGTTCAGACAGCCAGGTGTTCCGTCGTTCCTGGGCCCAATCGAGATCGCGTTGCCCGACGATGTGGCGGATCAGGAGCGGACGATCAGCCCACGAGTTACAGAGCGCCAGAACCGCCTCATTGATCCGGCGCGCTCCGAGTGAGCCACCGAAGACGGTCACCACGAGCGTGGCTCCGCCGATACCCAGTTCGGCGCGTGCTTCGGTTCGGGCGAGCTGTGCGGGCTTGCGGGCGAGGTCGAGGATTTCGCGGCGAACCGGGTTCCCGGTCACCACGGCCCGGCGAAGGCCGGTGGTCGGGAACGCGACGGCGACGGCTTTGGCGTAGCGCGAGAACGCCCGCACGCTTCGCCCGGCCCGCGCATTCGATTCAGCAAGGACAAGGGGCACCCGGGTCACCTGCGCCGCGACGCACGCAGGCACCGAGGCGTAGCCACCCACGCTCAGCACGACGGCGGGGCGTGAGCCGATGAATGATGCGATGGTGCGAAGCGTGGCGACGAGGAGCCCGAGCGAGGAGCGGACGTTGGTGAGCACCGCCTTCGGGGCGAACGAGCGAAGCAGTCCTCGGCCCGAGAGCAGCGTGAGGGAGTAGCCCGCTGTAGGAACGAGACGCTTCTCGACGCCGCGCTGCGATCCGATGAACGCGATCGCCGACGCATCGATTCCGCGGGCGACGAGTGTGTCGGCCACGGCGAGAGCCGGGAGCACGTGGCCGGCCGTGCCACCGCCGGCCACGACGATCCAAGGGCGAGTCCTCACGATCGAGGTCTTGAGGCGCTACGGCGAGATGGCGACGAGGTCGTGGTGCTCGTTGCGTTGGTGCGACCATCGGCATCGTCGGGTCGCTTGGTGCTGAGCGACGAACGGGTCACCCGGTCGGTGGTGGCGTCGAACAGTCCCGTTCGGGCGATGTTGATGAGGACGCCGGTCGCCATCATGAGGACCACGAACGACGATCCCCCGACGGACACGAACGGCAGGGGAACCCCGGTGACCGGCATCGAGCCGAGGACAGCTCCGGTGTTGATGACCGCCTGCGCAGCGATCCACGTGGTGATCGCCGCGGCGACGAGCGAGGCGAATCGATCGCGAGCTCGGCGGGCGACGTGCATGCCGACGAAGATCAACGCTCCGTAGAGACCGAGCACGAGAAACGCCCCGATCAAACCCGTCTCCTCGCCGATGATGGCGAAGATGAAGTCGGTGTGGGCGTTGGGCAGGAACCCCCATTTCGCCCGGCTCGCGCCGATCCCCCGTCCGACGAGGCCGCCGGAGGCAAATCCGAGCTTCGACTGGTAGACGTGGTATCCGATCCCCTGAAGATCGTGACCCGGTTTCAGGAACGCGACGACCCGATCCCATCGATACGGCGAGACCTTGGCGAACAGGAAGACGAGGACGAGTCCGACCCCGCCGATGCGGAGAAGGGTCTTGCCGGCCAGACCCGAGGCAACGGCGATCGTCGAGCAGATGAGCACCAGGATCATCCCGGTTCCCATGTCCGGCTGAAGCAGAACAGGAACGATGGCGATGCCGGCGATGACCAGGAAAGGGCGAAGGAAGTAGTGCTTCGCGCTCTCGGGGTGAACGAGATGATGCGAACGAGCGCAGACGAACGAAGCGAGGGCGAATACCAGCGAGAGCTTCAGCAACTCGGTGGGCTGTACGGCAATCGATTCCGGTCCCACCCACCGACGCGAGCCACCACGGCTGTGGCCGATCGGCGTGAGGGTGACCAGCGTGGCGAGGACCGACACGATGAACATCGGTTTGGCGAGCCGACGCCAGAGCGCGTACGGGAAGAAGATCGACACAAGTCCGGCAAGGAGACCCATGGCGATCCACTGCAATTGCCGACGGAAGACGAACCACGGGTCCTTGTAGACGGTCAGCGAGTGGATCGACGAGGCGGAGGCGACGAAGACGAGACCGGTGGCGATCAGCAGCACCACGACAGTGACGAGACCCAGGGCCGCGGGAGTCCACCCGATCTGCACGGTGGATCGCATGGCGGGTACGTCAGCGGCACCACGGCGCGCCGGGACGGCGCGGCCCGGACTGCGGCGATGTGGCGCACGTCGTCGCAGGGGAGGGACGAAGGCTCTGGTCATCGGGTACCGCTTTCCGTTCCAGTGGAGGTCAGTGCAGAGGACATCGCGTGCATCATCATTCAAGGCCGCCGAGGCGAAGGAAGTCGGCGTAGAACAGGCCCAGCCCGACCGACGCAGCGATCATGGCCAGGATCCAGAACCTGATGATCACGGTGGTCTCGGGCCAGCCCTTGAGCTCGAAGTGGTGATGGATGGGAGCCATCCGGAAGATGCGCCGCCCTCCCATCAAACGGAAGGTGAAGACCTGGAACATCACCGAAAGGGTCTCCATCACGAAGAGTCCACCGATGACCGGCAGCAGGAGCGGCGTGTACGTGACGACGCCAATCGCGCCCAACGCGGAACCGATCGCGAGGGAGCCGACGTCACCCATGAAGATACGCGCCGGAGCGGCGTTCCACCAGAGAAAGCCCGCGCAGGCGCCGACCATGGACGCCGCGACCACGGCAACGTCCAGGGCTCGTTCGATGCGGTAGTCGGCGAAGTTGCGGAACATCCAGAACGCCATGACGGTGTACGCGGCGAACGCGTACACCGAGCTTCCGGCGGCGAGGCCGTCGAGGCCGTCGGTCAGGTTGACCGCGTTGGAACAGCCGATCACGACGAACATCATCACGACGACCCACAAGGCCGTCGGGATGAGCCAACCGGGCCGTTGGGGTCGGGTGAACCCGAGCACCGGGTCGAGCTTCGCCCAGGTGATCGCCAGGGCCGCGAAGATGCCGGCGACGAGGAACTGCCCGGTGATCTTCGCCCGCTTGTTCAGGCCGAGGCTGCGTTTGCGGCTGATCTTGATCCAATCGTCGGCCAGACCGACGACCGCCGCTCCGACGAACGCGAACACGACGAGAAGGCCGCGCCGACTGAAGGGAAGAGAGGTCACGAGGTGGGGTACGACATACCCTGAGACTGCGGCGATGACGATGGCGATACCGCCCATCGTGGGCGTGCCCTTCTTCTTCAGATGGGTCTGGGGTCCGTCGGACCGGATGGGCTGCCCGATCCCATGGGCCGCGAGCCAGTGGATGAGCAGCGGCATCCCGAGCAAGGACGTGAAGAACGAGACGATGCCGGCAACGAGGAGAGCGATCACGAGCCGGACCCTTCGCCGCGTCCCCCGCTCGAGAGCAGCGCCTCGGCTACCCGCTCGAGACCGGCCACACGACTCCCCTTCACGAGGACCACGTCTCCCTCCCCAAGCGGGCCGAGGGTTTCCAAGACCTCATCGATCGACGCCACGTTGACGAGCCCATAGTCCTGCTCGCCCAGTGCGATGGCGAGAGTGAGGCCGAGCTCGCGTGCGAGGGCCCCGATCTCCAGATGGAAGGAGAGCTTCTCCCGCCCGAGTTCGGCCATGGTGCCCAGCACCGCGAAGCGTCGTGACGCGGGCATCTGCGATAGAGCGACAAGCGCAGCGCTCATGGAGGAGGGGTTGGCGTTGTACGCATCGTTCAGCACGCGCACGCCGCGGGATCCAGTCTGCAGGTCCATGCGCATCGGTGAGAGATCGGTGGTCTCGAGTCCGGCGGCAATGTGTTCGAGCGAGACGCCGCTGACAAGCGCCGCGGCCGATGCAGCGAGCGCGTTCTCGACCTGGTGGACACCGCGCGTACTGAGTCGCACAGCGGTTTCGCCCCACGCCGTGCGCAGGAGGAAACGAGCGCGGACTTCGTCGTCCAACGAAACCTGGTCGGCGATGACGAGTGCGTCGCTGTGTCCGTTGACGGAGAACGCAACAACGCGTCCACGGGCCCGGGACCGCATGCGTTCATACAACGCGTCGTCGCGGTTGACGACCGAGGCGCCGGTATCGCCAATGGAGTCGTAGATCTCCGACTTCGCATCGGCCGTTCCCTCGGCACTACCGAACAGTTCGCGATGCGCGGTTCCGATGTTCACGATGATTCCCACCGTAGGCCGTGCAATCGCGCAGAGCGTGGCAATGTGTCCGCGACCCCGTGCGCCCATTTCGATGATGGCAGCTACCGCGTCCGCCGGGGCATTGACAAGCGTAAGTGGAACGCCGATCTCGTTGTTGAATGACTTCTCGCTGGCAGCGACCGGTCCTTCTTGGCGGAAGATCGCCGAAAGAAGGTCCTTGGTGGAGGTCTTTCCGGAAGAGCCCGTCACCGCAATCACCCGTTCCGGCAGCTCTTCTCGAGCGGCGCGTCCGAAATCCGTCAGGGCGGCCGCGGTATCGGTCACGGCGATCTCTCCCGGCGCGCCCGTCGGCTTCGACGTGAACCACACGACGGCTCCGGCGGTGCGGGCCGCGTCGATGAAGTCGTGTCCGTCGCGCTGGTCGACCAGGGGCACGAACAGCGATCCGGCCTGCGCGATTCGACTGTCCGTGAACACACCGGACACGTCGGTGTCGGGACCGACCAACCGCCCGTTCACCATGGCCGCGATGGCCGACGCCTTACGGCTCCTCGGCGCGGACCGCTTGTACTCGTTCATGGTGTTCTCCGGGAGATGGAACGCAATGCCTCCCTGGCGACTGCTCGGTCGTCGAACGGGGTGATCGCACCATCGCGCTCTTGGCCGCTCTCGTGGCCCTTCCCCGCGATGACCACGACGTCGCCCGGCCGGGCAACGGCGATCGCCGCCGCAATGGCCTCGCGTCGGTCCTCGATGACCTCCACGTTGATGGGGTCGCTGACACCACCGAGTACTTCGTCGATGATCGCCGCCGGCGACTCAGAACGCGGATTGTCCGTCGTGACGATCACCCGATCGGCGTTCGCCGAGGCCACGTGTCCCATCATCGGCCGCTTGCCGCGGTCCCGGTCCCCCCCGCACCCGAACACGACGATGACCGCGCCAGGAGCCTGCACGGTGCGACGGGCCGCTTGCAGTATCCGACCGAGGCCGTCGGGAGTGTGCGCATAGTCGACAACCACGGCGAACGGCTGACCTTCGTCGATCATCTCGTAGCGACCGGGAACCACGGCCGACGAAAGGCCCCTGGTCAGCGCCGAATCGCTGACGCCGAGGTACTTCGCCACTGCCGCCACCAGGATGGCGTTGCGGACGTTGAACTCGCCGGCCATAGAGAGGGTGATCTCGACGCCCCGCCATCGGAACGTGCTCCCGGTGGGGCGGAGCACCACGTCCTCGGCATCGGTAAGTCGAACGCCTGAAGTCGGAATGATGGCGGAGTCGTTGAGCAGCGATCCGTACAAATCGTCGAGGTTGACGAATGCGTGATCGCTGTACTCGGGTACGAACAGCTTCGCCTTGGCCCGAAAATACGCCTCCATGGTCCCGTGGAAATCCAAGTGGTCCTGGGAGAGGTTGGTGAACGCAGCGACGTTGAAATGGCAACCTGCGACCCGATGGAGTTCCATCGCATGTGATGTCACCTCCATCACCACATCGGTGATGCCCTCCGATCGGAGCTCGGCGAGGCGTCGATGCAGGTCCGTCGACTCCGGCGTCGTCCTGATCTGCGTGAGCGTCCCGAGCACGGCGACGTGTCGCCCGTCCGCACGGAGGACTTCGCCGAGAAGATGCGCTGTCGTTGTCTTCCCGTTCGTCCCCGTGATGCCGACCAGGTCGAGTGATTTCGCAGGATCGCCGTGCACGATCGAGGCGACGTGGCCCATCGCCTCGCGAACGTCGCGCACCTGGAGTTGCGGGACGGTGACGCGCAGCGGTCGCTCGACGAGCAGCGCTACCGCACCATCGGCAACTGCACCGCCGGCGAAGTCGTGTCCGTCACGCCGCAGGCCGGGAACACAGCAGAACATCGGCGACGCGAGCCCCGGAACCTGTTGTGAGTCGTGTGTGACGTCGGCGATCTCCGCTGCCGCCTCCGGTGACGGACCGTGGAGGACAACTTCGGCCGCCGAGCCCGGTAGACGGTGCTCGAGTTCAGCGGCGAGAAATGCGAGAGAGACGGACATACGTGCGCTTACGGGTTCGGAGCATCCACGTTCGAGACGACTGCCGCACCTGTCGCCACGACGACGTTCGTCTGGGTCGACGTCGACTCGCCCGAAGTCTGGGCTCCCGCTGCCGTGACCGGGGCAGATGACGGCGGTGACGTCGGGGCAACGGTGGCGCGTGGACGCTCGGGCTCGCGGCGCGCCAGGTCTGGTGCGGTCGGCCGCGGGGTGGCCGTCGTGGCTGGAGCCGACGCGACGGGAACCGCGGCCGGCGCGGCCGTCGTAGGCGGAGACGTGCTCGGCGACGCCAGATCGGCGACTGGTGCGATTGTGACGGCGGTGGGTTCACGGCGGGTCGACGGCAGGACCGTCGACGACGGCGCGCTGGCTGCACTCGCCGGACGGGAGGCGATGCTTGCGGCAGCCGGCAAGGCGTTCTTGCGGATCGTTGCCGCGCTCCAGTTCCCGGTTCGGGCCACGGCGCGCATCTCCGCACTGAGAACCGTCGAGGGGTCGGGAGTGAGCACGACACGTGAGCCCGCCGACGGAGGAATCCGGTAGTGCTGACCGGCCCAGCGGGCGACTTCGGCGAACAGTGGCGCGGCGACAACTCCGCCGTAGATGGACGTCTGCGGTTCATCGAGCACCACGATCACGGAGAGGCGGGGTGATTCCGCAGGGAAGTAGCCGGCAAAGCTCGCAACGTACGCTCCCGCCCGATACCCGCGACTGCGCTCGTTGGGCTTTTGCGCCGTTCCGGTCTTGCCCGCCACGCTGTACCCCTTCACGTGAGCGGCGCGTCCCGTTCCCTTGTCGACGACATCGACGAGCATCGATGTCATCGTCGCGGCGGTCGCCGATGACACGACCGTCACCGGTTGCTCACGGAGTGCCACCGGTGTCTCGACGCCGCGATCGTCGACGCTCGAGCGGAGAAGGCGCATCGGCATCCGAACGCCGCCGTTGGCGAGGGTGTTGTACACGCTGAGCATCTGCACCGCGGTCACCGAGATTCCCTGGCCGATCGGCACCGTGCCGATGGACGTGGAGGTCCACTTGTTGAGCGGAAGCATGATGCCCGCCGATTCGCCCGGGAAGTCGATCGCCGTCTTGGACCCGAGGCCGAAGCCTCTGAGATAGCGGTCGAGGCGAGTCTTGGTGAGCGTCTGCGCGACCTTGATGGTGCCGACGTTCGACGAGTTCACGAGCACGTCGCGGATCGTCCATCGCATCGTCTTGTGTCCGACATCGTCTTTGAAACGATGGTCGCCGACCTTGTAGAAGTCGGGGACGATCAGCGCTGTCTGCGGGGTGACGGCCCGTTCCTCTATCGCCGCCGCCATGGTGATCACCTTGTTCACGGAACCGGGCTCGTAGACGGACACCAGTGCCGTGTTCCGTCCTGTCGATCGCACGCCACCGTCCGAAGTGACCTCCATGTTCGAGAGCGCGAGGATCTCGCCGGTCTTCACGTCGGAGACGATCACGACGCCACCGCGAGCCCCGGAGTCCGCAATGCCTTTCGAGGTCATCCCGTCGACCGCATATTGCAGCGACCGGTCGATCGTCGTGACGAAGGTCCGACCGGAAACGGCCGGGCGGAGCGTACGCTTCCCGCCCGGGATCTGTGTTCCGCGCTCGCTGCGTTCGCTTATGAGTTCTCCATCGCGGCCGGTGAGCTCGTTCTCGAGCATCTTCTCGAGACCCGACGTGCCGCGTTGTTCCGTATCGACTCGTCCGATGATGGATCGAGCGAGATCGGACGCCGGGTTCTCACGCCGGAAGCGCTCGGAGAAGTAGACGCCTTTGATCCTCGCCGCTTCGATCTTCGCCTTGAGATCGTCGTCGATGCCGTTGACAAGGATCGCGTAGCGGGTGGGTTCACTGAGCTTGTCGACCATCCAGGCCCGTTCGACGGTACGGGGCGGGAGTTTGGCAAGCACCAGGTCGGCGGTCGCCGACGGGTTCGCGATGAGTTGCGGGTCCGCGATCAGCCGCCAATCGCGCACGCTCATGGCCAGCGGTGCTCCGAACCGATCGAGAATGTCGCCGCGTTCCGCCCGGATGACGGTCTCACGGAGTCGCTGGCGGTCACCGCGTTCGGCAAGGGTGTCGCGCTGCAAGACCTGCAGCTGCGCAGAACGACCCATCATCGCCACGACGAGCAGGATCCCGAAGCTGTTCAGCGCGACGAGCCGGCGTCGCGAGCGACGGCGGTCGACTGCCACCACGCCGCCGGTGTTCCGACGTTGCGGCGGCACCGGTCGCTTCGAGTGACCGACCGGACGGCGCGACGCGCGTCCGGGGCGACGACGCCGTCCGCCGATGGCGACGCTTCGGGCGTGAAGGTTCGGTCGTGTCCAAGACGGAGACATCAGCGCCCTCCGGCCAGATCCGGAACGGTCGGGCCTGCGGTTCGGGTCGGCGGCTCCATCGTGGACGCGGTGGGAAGGAACTCCACCTCGGCGGCGCCGACGAGGCCGAGGCTGTACGCGCTCGAGACGACCTGCTCGGGAGTGTCGAGTTCGGCGACCGTCAGCCGAAGCCGCTGATGCTCGCGCTCTGCGGCGTCGACGTCCGTCCGGAGGACGTTGAGACGAAGCTGGCGGCTCGCCAGCTGCGAATGCATGGCGATTGCGGCGAACGCGATGAGGACGACCCCGAAGAGAAGCATTCCGGCAAGGAGCGTGCGGATCCGCCGCTTCCAGCGGGTCGAGCGGACCGCCCGAGCGGGCCGACCCACCGTTGCCCGGGCAGCCGGAACGGCGCGCAGCGCACTCGGCCGGCCGAGAACGCGACGCGGCTCGGCGTTGTGATGGTCGGGCTCCGGCGCGGCATCGCCGAGAAGTGCGGTCGCTCCCATGGTCGGGTTCGCCCGCCCGGCGCCGCGTCCCGCCGGGTGGGCCGCGGCGGCGCGTGCGGCCGGTCCGCCGGTGCGCCCTGCCGACGTGGCGACGATCGGACGGGCGGCCGGCCGGTTCGTCACCGCAGACGCCGTCGACGGCGACGAACGTGGCGGACGGGCCGCAGGAGCCGTCCGTTCGGGATGCCACGACTGCGGGCGCCCGTTCGGGCCGGCGGACGTCTGCACGCCTCCGCCCGGGGAGCGCCTGGGGGACCGGCTGGACGCGACGAACGGAGAGGGCGTCGGGGCGGCGTCTCTCCGGGCGCTCGGATGAAGTCCGGCCGGAAGCGGCCGTTGCGAAAGCGCAAAGGCCTCGGCAGGAGAGCGCAGACGTCGAGAGGCGAGCAAAGAAGACACAGACGACCTCAGGTGCGTGAAGAAGTGTCCGACCCGCCGAGCTTCTCGGGGCGAACGTCGGACGGAGGAACCGGTCGAGTCGCTGACCGGGGTTCGTTCGGAGACGGCGTTCCGGGAGCGGCTGCTCCCGGAACGGCCATTTCGAACACGCGCGCCACCGCACTGGCAGCTCGCGGGTTGGCAGCGATTTCCGCTGCCTGGGGTCGGGTGACCCCTCTTCGCACCGTCCGGCCTCGGGGAAGGGCGCCGCAAACGCACGGCAGTCCGGAAGGGCACGAGCATCCGCCGGATTCGGCGGTTCGAAAGAGTTCCTTGACGATGCGGTCCTCGCCCGAGTGATACGACAGCACGACGAAGCGTCCGCCGGGCGCGAGCGCATCGAGCCCGGCCGTGGTCATCGCTGTCAGCACGTCGAGTTCGTCGTTGACCACGATGCGCAGCGCCTGAAATGTCCGCTTGGCCGGGTGCCCGCCGGTGCGACGGGTGGCCGCCGGGATCGCGTTGGTCACGATCGTGCTGAGCTGGCCCGTCGTCTGGATGGGACGGTTCGCCAGGATCGCCTTGGCAATGCGACCGGCGAAGCGCTCGTCGCCATAGATGCGCAGCGCGTCGGCGATTTCTACGAACGATGCTTCGTTCACGAACTCGGCGGCGGTTCTCCCGGTGCTCGTGTCCATGCGCATGTCGAGCGGCGCATCGGAGCGGTACGAAAAGCCGCGCTCGCCCTCGTCGAACTGCACGGACGACACCCCGAGGTCAGCGAGGATGGCGGTCACCGGCATCCCCCCTCGAGCTCGGGGGTCACCCGCGAGGGCGTCGGCAAGCCGGTCCGACCGGATGTGGACGACGCGGGCGCGAGAGCCGTACGGGGCGAGCCGTTGGGATGCGGCCGCCACAGCGACCGGATCCTGATCGAGCCCGAGGAGTTGCAGATGCGGACACGCGTCGAGCACGGCTCGGGCGTGTCCGGCTCCTCCGAGCGTAAGGTCGACGAAGAGTCCCGGAGGCACGGGACGGATCCATTCGACGGTCTCGTCACGCAGGACCGGAACGTGGGAGAAGCCAGCGGCATCGTCACTGTCCCCCATGTCATCGGTGTCGTCACGCTGCACCAGGTCATCGGTGTCGTCACGCTGCACCATGGGTGGCGCCTTCTCCCCGCACTTCGGCGCGGCGGCGTTCGTACGTTTCGAGGTCCCAGACCTCGAGACGGTCGAACATTCCGATCAGTTGGAGCTCGCCGCGGTCACGCAGCGAGGCGTAGGCACGGAGACGATCGATCACCGGCACGCGGGACTGGCTGTCCAGATCGACGGACTCCACGGTCTCCATGAACATGCGCATCGCCCACCGATCGGGGTCACGACCTTCGGCGAAGGCGGCGAGATGGCGGTCGACCTCGACCTGGTAGGCCTCGGCAGTGAGCAGCTGAAGCTGCCCCTGGTCGCCCTTGGCGAAGTGCATCACGGCGCCGGCGTCGGCGCGGAACTTCACCGGGAGGACGAACCGCCACTTGTCATCGAGCTTGACGCGGGCGGAGCCTGCCAACATGGTCTAGGCCCCCACGATCCCGAACGGAGCACGGAAAGGAACAGCGATCGCCGGCTGAACCGCCACCACCACGAGCGAATCGGCACCGGTGGACGGAGCGTTCGCGGCGCGAGCTACGCGTATGTCCTCCACCTGCCTCCCCATAGCTCCAGAACCTACCACCTGACTCCACAGCGGCGCACGTTTGGTGACGCGCATTCAGCAACTTTCTTCCGCCCTTTTCGTCCGACCAGCGAAAACGCCCGTCTTTTCACCTGCCCACGCGAACCACGAACCCATGCCGCCCTCCTCGACACCTCCACTCGGACCTCGCCGCCACCTCCACATCGGCCCCACACCGGCCGCCACCGCCCAGGCGTGCGCCGACGAGATCGCCCGTTGGATCCGGCGCGCTGCTGACCCGGCAAGTCCGCCGATGTCGATCGCATTCTCGGGCGGGACGACGCCGGCGACGATGTTCCGGGCCCTCGCACAGCAGATCTTGGCCGACCCCGAAACGGCCGCCGGCTGGGCCCGTACCCACGTCTTCCAGGTCGACGAGCGCATCGCCCCCGACGGCGACGCCCGCCGCAACGCGAACGACCTCATCACCCTTCTTCTCGATCCGACGCGCGTTGGCCCGCCGCATCGTCACCTCATGCCGGTGACCACCACCGACCCGTCGTCGCTCTACGCGCAATCCCTGGAGCGGACCACCCCGCATGGCCTCGATGTCGCCGTGCTCGGACTCGGCGACGACGGCCATACCGCATCTCTGGTCCCGGGCGACGCAGTGCTCGACGTCACCGATGCGCCGGTCGCGCTGACCGGCGTGTATCGGGGCAGTCGACGGATCACGCTCACCCGGGCGACGCTCGATCGCGTCCATCTGGTGGTCTGGCTCGTGACCGGAGCGGCCAAGGCCGAGCCCCTCCGCCGGCTCATGGTCGGAGACCGGACCATTCCAGCGGGTCTCGTCGACGCGCCGGATCAGATCGTCTTCGCCGACCGCGACGCGGCAGCCCTCGTGACCGGCCGACCGGGGTGATGAGCGCCGAGCTCGGCCCACGTGCTCGGCGGGCCGTGTACCCCGGAAGCTTCGATCCGCCGACGATCGCCCATCTCGCCATCGCCGTCGCCACACTCGAGCAATGCGGCTGTGATTCGCTCACGTTCGTGCTTTCGCGCGCGGCGCTCGGCAAGGAGGACCGCTCGGACACCGTCGAGGAGCGAGCCCTCCTGTTGCGAACGCTCGTCGACGATCAGCGCTTCGTCGTCGAGGTCACCTCGACAAGGTTCATCGCGGAGATCGCCCAGGGCTACGACGTCGTCGTCGTCGGAGCCGACAAATGGGCCCAGGTGCTCGACCCGAGTTGGTACGCCGACGAGCAGACCCGTGATGTCGCAGTCGCATCGCTTCCCCACGTAGCCCTCGTCCCCCGGCCGCCGCATACGCCGCTCGTCGCAGCAAGGGAAGCGATGACCGTGCTCGAACTCGGAGACCCGGTACTGGCCGAGGTCTCGTCCACCGCCGTCCGCTCCGGACGAGTCGATTGGGCCGCCCGGCCGCTGCGGTGAGCTGACCGCCAGGTCCCCGGAGAAATCCGTAGCGCTCCGACTGGCCGTAGCCTCGAACATCCATGGTCCGCCTCGCCGTCGTCCGCCATTCGCACGCCGGAGCGTCGCGTCGCTCGACGACCTCACCCAACGACGGCACGCCGGAGTTCGTTCTGATCCATGGACTCGCGTCGAACGCCCGCATGTGGGACGGCGTCGGAACAGCCCTCGCCGCACGCGGATACGCGTCGATCGCCGTCGACCTACGCGGACACGGTCGGTCTCCGAAGCCGCCGGTGCAAGGAGAAGGACACGAAGATCCGGGGTACGGCTTCGACGCGGTCTCCGCCGACGTCCTGCAAGTCCTCGAGGATGAGGGGCTGGTGGACGAACGCCGGCCGACGATCGTCGGACAGTCCTGGGGAGGCAACGTGGTCGTGGAGATCGCCGCGAACCACCCCGGCCGCGTCCGGGCCGTTGCCGCGATCGACGGCGGTGTCATCAAGCTCGCCGAACGATTCCCCGACTGGGCCGACTGCGAGTCACGACTCGCGCCACCCGACCTCGCCGGAACGCCCGTCGAACGCATCCGGGCGTGGATGACGAGCGCGCATCCGGACTGGCCGGAGAGCGGGATCGAGGGGTCGCTGGCGAACTTCGAGGTGCGACACGACGGCACGATCGCCGCGTGGCTCAGCCGCGACCGCCATCTCGCGATCCTGCGCGCGCTCTGGGAACACGATCCGGTCGCCAGCTTCGCCCGGCTCGCGGTCCCCGCCGCGCTCCTTCTCGCCGACAGTGCCGCCGATTGGAGCCACGACAAGGCGGTCGGTGCGGCGGAGTGCGCGGACGCCAGCCCCATTCCCGTCGACATCGAGTGGTTCGCCGACGCCGACCACGACCTCCATGCCCAACATCCGGAGCGGACCGCCGACTCGCTGATCCGGCTGCACGAGAAGACGCACGCCGATCCGCCGCGCCCGGATCCGAACACGGCTTCACCACCGGCACACCCGGTTCACTCACCAGAAAACGGCTCGACACCCCGATGACGACTACTCCCCTTCCCCGGATCCTCACGCTGATGGGTTCCGGTGAGACCGCGCCCACGATGGTGAAGGTCCACCGCGAAGTCGTCGGGCGTCTCGGCAACGCCGCCCGGGCCGCGCTGCTCGACACACCGTACGGCTTCCAGGAGAACGCATCGGAGCTGGCCCAGAAGGCCGTGCAGTACTTCGCCGAATCGGTGGTCACCGAGCTCAGCGTCGCCGGACTGACCCGCATCGTCGGCGGCGATCCGGTGGCCCTCGAACGCGGCTTCAACCTGCTGCGAACCTCCACGTACGTGTTCGCCGGGCCAGGTTCGCCGACGTATGCACTTCACCAGTGGACGGGGTCACCGCTGCATTCGATCCTGGCCGACAAGCTGCGGACCGGGGGAGCGGTCACCTTCGCCTCCGCGGCAGCCCTCACGCTCGGGCGCGTCACCGTTCCCGTGTACGAGATCTACAAAGCCGGAGAAGAACCGCACTGGCTCGACGGTCTCGACGTGCTCGGTTCCATCGGGATTCCGGTCGCGCTCATTCCCCATTACGACAACGCCGAAGGCGGACATCACGACACGCGGTTCTGCTACCTCGGCGAACGTCGGCTTCGGATACTCGAGGCGGCGTTGCCGACGGGACATCACGTGCTTGGCATCGACGAGCACACCGCGGTCATTCTCGATCTCGACGCCGACACTGCGGCGGTGGTCGGTCGCGGCGTGTTGTCCGTGCGCCATGACGGCGCGACGGTGACCTACCCGGCCGGAAGCGTTGTTCCCATCGACGCGTTGCGCTTCCCCGGTGCCGCCGGCACACACGCCGGCGCGCACCCACTCACAGCTCAGGCCATCGCCGAGCCGGCCGCTGCCGGGACTGAAACAGCGGCCGACGCGGCATCCCTCGGCGCCACCACGGAGCGACTCGGCGCGGCCTTCGCCGAAGCCCTCGCGGAGGGCAACGGTGATGGTGCCGTCCGCGCCGCTCTGGACCTCGAAGGGGCGATCCACGCATGGTCGGCCGACACCCTGCAGTCCGAGGAAGCCGACGAGGCGCGGCGGATGATGCGTTCGATGATCAGCCGTATCGGCGAAGCGGCGAGCGAAGGGCTGGCCGATCCGCGCGAGCGGGTCGCGCCGTTCGTCGAGACCCTGCTCGAGCTTCGCGGCGAAGTGCGCAAGGACAAGCGCTACGACCTGTCGGACCTCATCCGCGACCGCCTCACCACCGCCGGCATCGAAGTCCGCGACACCCCCGCCGGCCCCGAATGGCTCCTCACGTAGCACTGGGGAGAGAGGTTGCCCCCATATATGGGGGCCAAACACCTCCGAACGTCGCTGGGAGGTGTTTGGCCGCGCGCGTGCGACGGCCGCGGGACGGGCGTGATCAGACGTGGACGTGGGCTACGCGACGCCGGCCGGCCCGCCCGGTGCTCAAGAACACCACGAGGAACACGAAGGCATTGATGAGGATGACGGTGGCACCGGGCGAGGTGTTGACGTGATAGCTCAGGTTCATCCCGATCAAGGAAGTAAGCGCGCCGAGTATCGGGGCGATGACCAGCATTCGGGCGAAGGAATCGGTGAGCATGCGCGCTGTGGACGCCGGAAGAACGAGGAGCGCCGAGATCAACAACACGCCGATGACGCGCATCGTGACAAGCACGGTGAGGGACAACATCACCATGAGTACGGCGTCGAGGAGGTCCGGACGTCCCCCCGTCACGCGCGCGACTTCGGAGTCGAACGTTGCATAGAGCAGCGGTCGGTACGCTCCGAGCACCACGGCGAGCACAGCGAGACCGACGCCGACGACCGCGAACACGTCGCTGCGCGCAACACCGAGGATGTCGCCGAAGAGCACCGCATCGATACTGCGCCGTGCCTGTCCGAACTTGTTGAACAGCACGATGCCGGCCGCGAACGAAGCGGTCGTGACGATGCCGATCGCCGCATCGGCCGAGAGCAGCTTTCGCCGGGTCACGCGTCCGATCATGAGACCTGACGCGATGCCCCATGCGCCGGCGCCGAGGAAGTAGTTGACGTTCGCCACGGCCGCGGCAGCAGCACCGCCGAACACTGCATGCGAGAGCCCGTGGCCGATGTAGCTGAGAGACCGGAGGACGACGTAGACGCCGACGAGTCCGCAGAGGGCCCCGGCGAGCACGGCCACGGTGAGGCCACGGCGGAAGAACCCGTACGAAAGCGGTTCGAGAAGGTCGACCGCGGCGAGGAACGAAGCGAGGCTCATGCTGGCTTCGGGATGGCGCGCAGAGACGGGGCATGGTCGAGAACAACCGGCATGCCGCCGTGGATGAGGACCTCGAGCGGCGCGCCATAGGTCGCCTCCAGCACAGCGGAACGTAAGACGTCGATCGGTGCGCCATCGGCGATCACCGTCTTGTTGAAGCAGACGATGCGTGGAAGGTGTGCGGCAAGCCCGTTGAGGTCGTGGGTGGTCAGCACGATGGTGAGGCCGCCGGCGTTGAGATCGGTGAGCAGATGGAGGATCTCGTGGCGGGTCCGCACGTCGACGCCGGACGTGGGTTCGTCGAGCACCAGCAGTTCAGGCCGACGCGCCAATGCGCGGGCGAGGAACACGCGTTGCTGCTGGCCGCCGGAGAGCTCGCGGATGTGGCGCTGACCGAGTCCGCCGAGTCCGAGCCGGTCGAGCAACTCGTCGACTTCAGCCCGCTCGGTCTTGGAGATCCCCGGCCACCAGGAGCGCCTGCGCATCGTCATGACGATGACTTCGCTGACCGTCACCGGGAAGTTCCAGTCGACGGTTTCCACTTGCGGCACGTAGGCAACCGACAGCGCTTCGGGCTTGACGATGGCGCCGTGCATCGGCTCGACCGTGCCGAGGATGGCCCGAAGCAGGGTGGTCTTGCCGGAGCCGGACGGCCCGACGATGCCGACGAGTTCGCCGGCCCGTATGTGGAGATCGACATGGTCGACGACCACCGGCCCGCCGTAGGAGCAGCTCAGATGAGAGATTTCAAGCACGTTCGTCCTCTCGCACGCGACAGCCAACCACGCGACCACGGCTCCCGACCGACGCCCTGCCGCAGGGAAACAACGAGGTCATTGCGGATACTTCGCCGAGTCGGGGCCGACATCTGTCATGTCGAGCGCCTGCAGACTGCTCGTATTCCCGCCCAGCGCGCCGACCATGGTGACGTAGTCGAAGCGCATGAGGCCGAGGAACGAGTGCTCCGGGTCGCCGGGTGCGCCGGGAAGGTCGTCGTCGCGGAGAACGTCGACGTACGTCGCGCCGGACTCCTTGCCGATCTGTTCGAGCACGGGAGAGGGGAACACCTCGGAGCCGAAGATGGCCGGGACCTTCTTCTCCTTGATCTGATCGATCAGCCCCGCCACTTCCTTCGCTGTGGGTTCGTCGAACGATGACGGCTGGATCGCGCCGACGACCTCCCAGCCGTAGTGCTTGGCGAAATACGCATAGGCGTCGTGATACGTGAGGAGCCGGCGGTTGGCGGCGGGAACGCTGGCTGTCGCTTCGACCATCGCTGCGTCGAGCGCGTCGATCTTGGCCGCGTAGGCGACATAGTTGCGCTCGTACGCGGCCTTGTCGTCGGGGTCACGGCCGACCAGGGTCTCGAACGCCACCCGGGCGTACCCCTTGGCCATCGGGGGGTTCGTCCAGAGGTGCGGGTTCGGTTTCCCGCCCTCCTTGGGAAAGGAGAAGTCGAAGATCCATTCGGACTCGGGGAGGATCGCCGTGCCGAGCTCGCAGATCTGTGAGCCACTCTTCGCGTTCGTGGCAGCAAGGTCCTTGGTCGGCTCTTCGAGCTTCAGTCCGTTGATGAAGACAATGTCGGCGTCGGAGACCGTCTTGGCGGCCGACGGCGGGGGTTCGAACGTGTGGGAGTTCGTGCCTTCCGGCACGAGACCGGTCACGACGGTGTCGGTCCCGCTGGTGAGGTTGGCGATGATGCTCGTGATCGGTGCGACGGTCGTGGCGACGATCAGCGGCCGACCGGTGACTGCCGTCCCTCCGTCGCATCCGCTCTCGACGGGTGCGGGCGAACCCACGGCTGCGGAGGCATCGGTAACGGGGGTTGAAGCGGCAGTTGGATCAGCGTTGTCGCTGCTGCATCCCGTCACGGCGAACGCAAGCAGAAGCCCGACGAAAAGGGCGTTGCGGGAGCGCGGAGCGCCGGAAACCATCCGTCCAAGCTAACCGATCGCTCAACTTACGGACGCGGGCGGAGCGCCCGTCGTTTTACCGTCCGATGAAGGTCGGCTCGCGACGTTCGAGGTAGGACGCCACGCCTTCGGCGAAGTCCTTCGAACCGACCAGAGGAAGCAGTTGGAGGAACGCGTGATGGATGTGGGCGTCGAACTGCTCGCCTTCACCAGCGCGCAGCATCCGCTTGATGGCGCGGGTGGCGAGGGGCGCATTCGCGGCGATCTCCTGGGCCACCGACATCGCCGCGTCGGCGAGTTCGGCATCGTCGACGACCCGGCTGACCAGGCCGGCGGCGAGGGAGGCGTCAGCATCGAGGGTCCGACCCGTGAGCATGAGCTCGGCGGCGAGCGAACGGCCGACGATCCGGGGCAGCAGCCACGTGCCGCCACTCTCGGGGAGGACTCCGCGCTTGGCGAAGGCAAACGCCAACTTGGCCGAACGAGCGGCGATCCGGATGTCGCACCCGAGGGCGACGTCGAGTCCGTAGCCCGCGGCGCCACCGTTGAGCGCGGCAATGATCGGGGTGTCGATGCCGTACAGGACGATCGGCGGCGTCGACCGCATCTCGATCTCCGGCACGCCGCCGAGAGAGAGGCCGCCACCCTTGCTCTGCGCCTTGACGTCGAGGCCGGCGCACCAGGCACGCCCGCGACCGGTGAGGATGATGCATCTGATCTCGTTGTTCTTGTCGGCCTTGATGAGCAGTTCGCTCAGCAGATCGAGCATCGGCCCCGTGATCGTGTTCATCTGATCCGGGCGGTTGAACGTGATCGTGGCCACATGGCCGGTCACGTCGTAGAGAAGTTCGTCACCGGTCGCGTCATTCCAGGCCATGACCCCATCCTCGCCGACACGGACCGTTCCCACCAACCGGCGCGCCGGGCCGGTCCTGATCGGGTCCGGGCACGACGATCGAGCGGGAACTACCCCACGACCCGGATCTCGATGCGCCGGTTCTTCGCGCGACCTGCGTCGGTCTCGTTCGACGCCACCGGGATCTCTTCTCCGTAGCCCTTCGCGGTGATCCGCGAGGCGTCGATTCCGGCCTTGATCAGCGCTTCTCGCACTGCGTCGGCGCGCGCCTGGGAAAGATCCAGATTGACCTCAGCCGGACCCTTCCAGTCCGTGTGGCCGCCGACTTCGATCTTCACCGTCGAAGGTTGCAACGCGGCGGCCACGTCGGAGACGACCGCCTTGCCCTCGTCGCTCAGGGAGGACGAGCTCTTGGCGAACGAAATCGTACGGTCCTGGGTCGCTGCGGTGATGGCCGCCTGCGCCGCTTGCGCCTGTGGCGTGGACGGAATCGGGGGAACAGTGATCGACGCACCGTCGGCCGTGGTGGTCGGGGAACCAGCGATGGTCGAGTCGGTGGCTGTCGTTGAATCCGTCGACGGCGTCACGGTGATCTCACCGCGGACCTGATCAGGCGACCCGCCGACAAGCACAACGCTTTCGCGGCGAAGCAGATCGCGGTCGGCACTCGTCGCAACCTCGGCGTCGAGCGACAGGATCGTGCGGTCGAAGTTCACTGTCGCACGAGGTACCTCGAGGCGGGCGAGCGTGTCGAAGAACGTGCCGAGCCGGCGGTATTGCGCGAGGTCCGGACGCTCCGTCGACTTGGTCGCCACTACCAACTCATCGAGTACTTTCAGGTCATCGCCGCGTTGGAGAAGGCGTCCGAGCAACGCTGTCTTGGCCTCGACGTTCGGGACCTCACCCCGCAACGTCACCGTCGACGGGGCGAAGACGGCGGAGACCTGGGGCGGGCGAATCGGCGGCTTCGCGGTTGTCGGAACCGGCGTTCCATCGGGGATGGTCCCCGTGTTGGCCGGGTCGAGTTGGGCGGCCCCGCCGACACCAGAAACGTCAACGCTCCGCACACCCGGGCGGCTCCGGGCGATCTTCGCGACGAGCGCCTTCGCCTTTGTGTCCTTCACCACTCCGGAAATCGTGATGTCGCGGCCGCTGGCGGCGACCTTCAGACCCGGATGGTCGATCAGGACGGCATCGAGAACCGAACGCTCGAGTTGGTCTTCGATGGCATTGCGACGAAACACCACGACACCGACCGTCAACAGCGCCAGTTCGGTGATGATCAATCCGACAGCGACCTTGCGGCGCCTGCCTCGATCACCGAGGAACGGCCGGTCGATAGGCGACCCGTCGGCGTGGTCCGTCGGTCGTTGCTCGGTTAGGGCCGATTGAGCCACGTACGAGTCCGCTCGGCGAGACGACCGGCCCGCCAGCGAGCAACGACCGAGCCGATGCAACCCAATCGTTCGTTGTGATCACGTCGGGGTTCTCCGGTAACCAGGCGGCGATGCGCTCCACATCGTCGGACGACCAGTCGGCAACGTCGGCGATCGAGCTGACCCCGAGCTCGTGGAGGTGTTCAGCGAGTCCTTCGGTCATGCCGGGCAGCCCGAGCAGACCGGTGGGGTCGGGTTCCGACGGTGCCGGTTCGGTGAACGTCGACGGGTTCCCGTCGTTGAGCGTTGCATGCGCCGCGGCCAGTTTCCGGTCGAGATCTGCCATGGCTGATCGTGTCGATTCGAGGTGCGCCGACGAACGCTCCTGTACGGCGCGGAACTCTCGCTGCAGGCGACCGAGGTGGTCGGCCGCGGCATCGGCACGGAGCCGACTGCTCGACGCTTCCATCCGCAGGGACGCCAGCGCCGTTTCGTGCGCGCGCAGGAGTGCCTGCACCTCCCGCTGGCTCGATTCGATTCGCTGCGCCTCCGCGGCGGCACTCTCGTCGATCGTCGCCTGCAGCCTGTCGGCCTCGTTCTGCCACAGCAGCGCCTGGCGCTCCAGATAGGTCACCCTTTCCCCCGCGTCACGGATCAGGGCTTGCGCCTCATGGAGGTTGCGCTCCAGAACGCCAACCTGCTCCCTCGCGGCAACCCCGTCCTCGAGGCCGCCGAGCTGAGCACGAGCCGACGCCAGTTCGTCATCGAGCGTTGCGCTTCGAACCTCGGCGACGCGCAGCTCTTCGAGCACCTCGGCATGAGCAACGCGGAATTGCTCGAGCTCGGCGGTGGCTTCGACGTGAGCAGCGCGGTCGAACGCCAACTGGTCACGCAGTGAGGCAATCTCCGCCACCAGCTCCGGGTCCTCGACGACACGCGTCGTTCCCGATTCCACCGACGAGGTCAGCGTGGCAATTCGCTCCTCGGCCGCATCGAGTTGCGTCGCGTGGGATTCGAGCTCTTCGACGGCTCGTTTGAGCTTGCGGCGAAGGCGGGCGACGTCGCCGGTCCGCGCGTCGACCTCGCTTCGAAGCGCGACTAGCTCGGCGCTCGAGGCGGTGTCATCGGCCGAGTCGGGGTGATCGACCCGAACGTTCCCGCCCCAGACCAGCCAGCCGGCAATAAGACCGATGGCGGTCGCCACAAGGAGAAGAACGAATGTATGGGCAATGAGAAACGGCATCGAGTGACCTCAGGTCTCACAGAACTCGCCGAACGATGACGAAGCCAGCGGTACCTTTCGAAGGTAGTTCCCCCGTGCCCCTGATTCGTGGCAATCACCGTCGGGTCTCCCGCAAGACGATATTGGGTCCGACCCTCCGGAATCGCTCAGGTGACCGACGCAACAACGACGAACTCAACCCGCCGGTTTCTGACTCGTCCTGCAGCCGAGGCGTTACTGGCGATCGGTTTGGCCTCGCCCAGTCCGACGGCGGTGACAATCGCCGGGCTCACCCCTCGGGCGATCAACGCGTCACGCACGGCCTCGGCCCGCTGGGTGCTCAGGACCAGGTTGGCTATTGGATCACCGCTGCCATCGGTATGGGCTTCGATGCGGATCCGTAGGGGCGTCCGGGACAGCGCCGCGGCGATCCGGTCGAGGGTGACCTGCGCTGATGCGAGCAAGGTTGGACTCGACCGGGCGAACACGATCGGGGCGGCGCGTCGGATCGACGCGAACTCCGTTTCGAGGCGTCTGATCGCCGCGTCATCGACCACGGTCGTCGTTGTCGTTGATGTCGCCGGTGTCGTCGACGTAGGCACGCCGACCGGACGGGAACGATCAGCCGAATCGAGCGCGGAGGCGTTGGGTGTCGGAGTGGGAGCGGCCGCAGGCGTGGTCCGTCGCGCGGCGGACGCCGCGGACGCGGACTTCGTCGGCTCGGGCCCGGCGACCTCCACGGCGAGACTCTTGGCGTCGACTCGGGCAACTCCCCAGCGTCGAGCGACTCGATCGATCACGGCGCGGCGTTCGTCGGCCGACCGGACGGACCCGGCGAGCACGGCGGTCCGCCCATCGACGACAACTTCGACGCCCGCGGCGTCCTGCAGCGCATGGCGCTCGATGTCCGACCGCAGGTGACGCTCGAGGTGGGGAATGCCGATGACACACCCGAACACCACGACGCCGACGAGACCGACGATCCCGATCAGTACAGCGGAGACACGTCCGGGAAGATCCTCTTCTGCCTCGCCGAAGAAGCCTGGGTCCTTCGGTCCGACTGAAGCGTCATTCAGCGATGACGAGGTGACAGTCACGCCGGTTCGGGGCCGGACGAATCCACAGGGTGATACGTACGCAGATCGATCACGATCGCCCCCGCGGGCTCTGGCTCCTGCGCCGTCCGGGCGGCCTTGGCAACCGAGAGGCTCGCCTCGGCCTGCTCGGCCCGAACCACGGCAGCAGTCAGCGCAGCCTGCGCGGAACGGACGTAGTTGTTGTGTCGTTGTTGGAGGTCGCGAACATGTCGTTCAGCGGCGAGAAGCCTCTCGGTGAGCGACGCGTTGAGCGCTTCGTTTCGACGAACCAACTCGAGTCGATCGGCGAGTTCCCGCTGGCTTTCGACCTCACGCTCGGCGGAGCGTGACGCGGGCTCGGCGTCGTCTTTCGTCATCGTCACCATCGGCAGGACCGGTGTGAACGTGGGGAGCGTGCGTGCGTCGAGGTCGGCGCGAAGTCGGGCAACGTGGATGTCGGCGGCCTCTCGGGCGGCGACCGCGGCTTGGCGCTCGGCATGCGCTTCGGCCAGGCCGGTGCGCAACGCCGCCACCGAGCCGAGCATCCCCCGAGCCTCGGCGAGTTCGGCCTTCAGCGCCTCGCGTTCCCGTTCGACCTGCATCCAGCGCTGGTCGGCACTGAGTTTGGCGCGCTCGAGGATCCGAACCCGGTTCGTGGCCCGACGAATCGGTCGTCGCTGCCACGTGGCACCCGCAGCGACCCCGACGGCGAAAGCCGCCAGTGCGTAGAGCACGAACTCGGCGACGACGAACTTCACAGAGAAAACCCTATGACCTGCTCAGGGCGGATGCGAGGACTACCGAAGAAAAGACGGCGATCGGTCACAAATCCGACCTGCAGATCGCCGGACACGCACCGATGTCTGCGCCTGCTCAGTTGCGTCGACCGAGGAGCAGCGCATCACCGAGTGACAGGAACCGGTATCCCTCGGCAATGGCCTCGGCATAGAGGTCGCGCCAACGCCGTCCGGCAAAGGCTTCGACGAGCAACAGCAGCGACGACCGCGGAAGGTGGAAGTTGGTGAGGAGGAGATCTACGGCGGCAAAGGGGTAGTCGCCGTAGATGAGCAACTTGGTTCGGCCCGACAGGACACCCGAGGCCGCAACGGTCTCGAGCGAGCGTACGGTCGTCGTGCCTACCGCGACGATGCGTCCACCGGCGGCGCGGGTGCGGACGACGGCATCCCACGTGGCCGCCGGCACGTCGTAGCGCTCGGAATGGATGTCGTGATCCTCCGGCCGATCCGCTGTCACGGGGCGAAACGTGTCGAGCCCCACGGCGAGATCGATCTTCGCCACACCGACGCCGCGCGCCGCAAGGGCCTCGAAGACGGCCGGGGTGAAGTGCAGTCCGGCCGTGGGCGCAGCGGCGCTGCCGGCGACCCGCGCGTAGGTCGTCTGATAGCGGGAGGAGTCGGCGAGCGGGGTGGTGATGTACGGGGGCAACGGAGCCTCGCCGTAGATCTCGAGCGCCCGTTCCTCAGCACCATGGGCGAGCGGTTCGCCGTCGTCTCCCAGCAGGCGGACCATACGCTGACCACCTTCGAACGCCTCGCCGATCTCGACGACGAGGCCCGGGCCTGGTTGAAGACGGGTGCCGATGGCCACCTTCCGACTCGGTTTGACGAGTGCTTGCCAGCTTTGGTCCGACCGGTGCTCGAGGAGAAGCACCTCGACGGCTCCCCCACTGGGCTTGCGAAGATGCAGCCGGGCGGGAATGACCCGGGTCTCGTTGACAACGAGCAGGTCGCCAGGCTCGAGCAACGACGGAAGATCGTTGATGTGGCGGTGATCCGGAGCACTGCCGCTCGACAGCGCTACGAGCAGGCGTGCAGCGTCACGCGGTTCGATCGGTCGCTGGGCGATCGAGGCGAACGGGAGGTCGTAGTCGTAGTCGTCCATCCGCACGCCGGAGGCCGGGCGGGGAGATTCGTACGTGGCCGGGGAAGGGTCTGCGGTCTGCGTCATGGTCTCGGTCAATCGAACAGGCGCCGATCCGATGGTGGCACGCCGTCGTCGCCCCACAGCGTCGTTGCCGCATCGCTGGGTGGAGCAAGGTCGAGATGCTCCCACGCCGCCGGCATGGCCACTCGACCCTTCGGCGTCCGCTTGATGAGGCCCATCTGAATCAGAAACGGCTCGTACATCGACTCGAGCGTGTCGGGATCCTCGCCGATACTGATGGCGAGGGTGGAGAGCCCGGCGGGTCCCCCGCCGAAGCGGGTTGTAAGCGCGCGAAGGATCGCACGATCGACACGGTCGAGGCCGAGTTCGTCGATGTCGAACACGGCAAGACCGTTTCGGGCTGCAGCAAGATCGATGATGCCTTGGGCGCGTACCTCGGCATAGTCACGGATGCGGCGCAGCAGGCGGTTCGCGATGCGCGGTGTGCCGCGCGAGCGACGCGCGATTTCGTGAGCGCCGTCGGCCTCGATCGACACACCGAGGATGCGCGCCGCCCGCTCGACGATGCGGCGCAGATCGTCGACACCGTAGTAGTCGAGCCGTGCGGTGTGGCCGAAGCGGTCGCGCAACGGACCTGTGATGAGGCCGGCCCGCGTGGTCGCACCGATCAGCGTGAACGGGGGAAGATCGAGCCGGAGACTCCTCGCGCTCGGACCTTTGCCGAGCACGATGTCGAGTTGGAAATCCTCCATCGCCGGGTACAGAACCTCCTCGACCGCTCGGGGCAGGCGATGGATCTCGTCGATGAAGAGCACATCGTTCTCGGCGAGGTTCGTGAGGATGGCGGCGAGATCACCGGCTCGCTCGAGGGCCGGGCCCGAGGTGATCCGGAAGCCCACTCCCATCTCCAGCGCGACGATCGCCGCGAGCGAGGTCTTGCCGAGACCGGGAGGGCCGGCGAAGAGCAGGTGATCGGCCGCCTGGCCGCGCTTACGCGCCGCCTCGAGCACGATCCCGAGGTGTTCTTTGAGCTGGGGCTGCCCGACGAATTCCGCCAGACTGCGCGGGCGGAGCGACTCGAGGCCGTCGTCGTCAGCAGCTGGATCAACCGACGGAACGCTCATCACACACCGGTGGAGAGGAGCCCGAGAGCATGCTTGAGCAGCGTCGAGGGATCGGTCACATCGCCGGGGAGTCGCCGGATAGCAGCCCGGATCTCGTCGGTTCCGTAACCCAGGCCGGCAAGTGCGGCCCGCACGTCGGCTTTCGCGTCGGCGACGAAGTCGGTCGGCAGCGGGGACGCTTCTCCGGCGGCAGCGATCGCTCCGTCGTAGTCGTTGAGGTCGGCGAGCTTGCTCTTCAGTTCCACCAGCAGGCGGGCAGCTGTCTTCTTGCCGACGCCGGGAACGGCCGTGAGCGCGTCGACATCATCGGTCGCGAGTGCCGTGCGAAGGGAATCTGGCGAGTGCACGTTCAAGATCGCCAGCGCCAGCGACGGTCCGACGCCGTGCGCGGTGAGGACGAGTTCGAAGCACGTTCGGTCGTCACGCGTGGCGAAGCCGTAGAGCGTGATCGCGTCTTCGCGCACGCTGGTGTGCACGAACAGCGTGACCTCGGGGTTCGAGGACATGGTGTGTGTACTGAGCATCCGGGCAAGCTGACCCGTGGGAACGGTGACGCGATACCCCACTCCGCCGACATCAACGGTGAGTTCGCCTTTCAGCGTGCGGTCGACGACGATGCCGCGGAGATAGCCGATCATCGGACTCGCACCTTCTTGGACGGATCCGACGGTGCCGGCGCGAGCCGCACGCCGCCGAACGACGTGGCGATCCGGGCGTTGCCGATGCCATCGCCCGCGGGCGCGGCATGCGGGGTGGCGCCGAAGGAGCTCGAGGCAAGGCGGGCATAGCTCGCCATGCCGAGGTGGTGGAGGGCAAGCGCCAGAGCGTCGGCGGCGTCAAAAGGACGCGGGAGCTCGGTCAGCTTCAGCGTTCGGGCAACCATGGCCTGGGTCTGCTTCTTCTCGGCGGCACCGTCGCCGGTGATCGCCAGCTTCACTTCGTTGGACGTGTACTGGGCGATGTCGCACCCGAATTCGTCGGCCGCCGCCAACGCCAGTCCGCTCGCCTGAGACACACCGATGGCGGTGCGGACGTTCGTCTGGAAGAACACCCGCTCGACGACAACCACATCGGGTCGGTACTCGGCGATAAGTGCGACGAGCTGACGTTGGAGGTCACGCAGGCGGCGAGGATGGGGGGAATCCGGTGTCGTCACCAGCACCCCGTGACACACCGCTTCGAGCCCGGCCTTCGTCCGACGGACACCACCGAACCCGCATCGCGTCAACCCTGGGTCTATGCCGATGACGAACATTCGTTCGCCAGGATAGCCTGCGATGACCGGAGCCCCGCGGAACTCCTCGGCCCGCACGTCGGGAGAGAGGTTGCCCCCAAATATGGGGGCTGAACACCTCCCAACGTCGTTCGGAGGTGTTCAGCCCCACTTCCCGCGCCGCCCCCTGGTGGCTCGGCTATCGGCGTCGGCGGATTCCGGTGACGGTCACGGCAACTCGCTCGCCGGCAACGCCCCAGTTGCGCTCCCGAAACGCGACGAGCCCGGCGGCGGCTGCCGATCCGGTTTCGTCGGCGTCGATCGATCCGGCGTTCACCAGCGTGGTTGCCGCGGTGATCTGCTCATCGGACACGGTGACCGGCCACCCGCCGCTCACCAGCATGCTCCGCACGAGCACCGCCCAGTCGTAGGCCTCGTCGTCGAGGATCCCGGTTGCCACGCTGTGCGGGTCATGCCACACGGGCATCACCGCCGGTCGATGGGTGAGCGCCCACTGCATTGCTGACTCGACGGCGCTGCGGGCCTCGTTCGTCACCAGGGCGGCTGCGACCACGTCGAAGCCTTCCTCGAGCAGCTCCTCGTGCCCCAACGTGCGGAGGGCCCGTCCGGCTACCGCACGCCACGCCTCGACCAGCGGAGCGCACCCTTTGGCCTGTACGCAGTGCAGCGCCGGAAGCCGGTCGATCGCTCCGAGGCCACGACCGTCGCGCAGTCCCCGCCACACCCCGGAGGCCCACGCGCCGCCCCCGACCTGCACGAACAGCCGGTCCGGCACACCGAGCATGGCGAAGGCGTCGACGAGCTCTTGTCCCGATGTCGCCCCGCCATCGATGGTGAACCCGTTCTCGGGGCCCTGCACGCAGAACGGAAGCGCGCCTTTCGCCACCGCTTCGTGAAACCGATGGATGCAGGGGTCACCCGGTGGGTCGGTGTCCCGCCGCGGGCACTCGACGATGCGGGCGCCAAGGGACTGCAGTTCGACGAGCACCACGGGGTTCGCCCAGCTCGGCACGAAGACCTGAACGGTCCGGCCAGCGGCGCGGGCCAGGGTCGCCGCGGCAATTGCCGCGTTGCCGCACGACGCTATGGCCAGAGGCGTACGGAGCGGAACCTTGCGCACTTCGAGGTGCAAGAGGATCGCCATGAGGTGTCGGGCCTTGTGCGAGCCCGCGACGCCGGTCGTGTCATTACGACCCCAGGCCTCCACGCCCGTTGCCGCGCTCAACGCATCGAGCGGAAGCAAGGGGGCGACACGGAACCCCGGTCCGCCCTTCTTGATCAACGCAGCGTCGAGACGCTCGACGAGCCGGACGTATTCGACGTCAGTTCCTCCGAGGCCGAGATGGAGGTGGTAGCTGTGGTGCAATGTCCGGTAGCGGAGGAACGGATTGGTCGACGTGTCGTCGGGCCAGCCGCGCACTCCCGCGAGCAGCGGATCCCAGGTCAGCACGTGGTCGACGTTGGGCGCCCGCTCAGCGTTCGGACAGCGAAATGGCGCGGGAGCGCCGACATCGAGCGGGTCGACCGTTGCCGCGCACCCCGCGCATCGGAGAACGACCGAGACGCTCACGCCATCCCGGTGCGCTGGTTGAAATCGGTGATCCGCTCGTCCCACACGGGCACCAGGTCCCGAAGTGCCTTCCACCACGACTGCTCCTTGCGGGCCGTGAAGTCGGCGAACGAGGTGCCCTGCTGCTCGACCCACGTGTAGTAGCCGAGGTTGAAGATCCGCTCGCGATCCATTTCCGTCAGCTGGATCATGTTCTCGCGGTCGACAGCCTGGAGGTACCGGCCGGTGACTTCAGCAGCATCCACTGCGCCGAAGCCCTGTGCATAGTCGCGTGCCAGGAACTTCTCCCGCTCACTCGGGTAGAGCTCGGACCCGTCGGTCGCCACCGTGACGATGACATCATCGGCCGTCATGCGGAACTCCTTGGCCAACTTGATCGCGCCCAGCGTGTTGCAGATGGCCGAGTACCCGAAGTGCGTGAGCTGTTCGATCACGGCGCCGGCCACGCCGAGGCGATCACGCAGGTGGGCCATGCCGGCGGCGGTGTTGAACAGGATGTCGAGATTGTCGGTGGCCCGGTCGCTGATGGCGATGACGGCATCGCTGTTCATCACGTTGTGGATGAGCGGGATGTGCTTGTCACCGATGCCTTGGATGTTGTGCTCGCCGAAGCCGTTCTTCAGCATCGTCGGGCACTCGAGCGCTTCGAGCGCAGCGATGTTGGTGCCGTAGCGTTCCTTCAGGTAGTCGCCGGCGGCGATGGTCCCGGCGGAGCCGGTTGCGCTGGTGAACCACCGCAGTCTCGGGTGGGCCGTCGACGGCATCTGCGACGCGACGTGTTCGAAGACCATGCCCAGGGCGCGGCCGGTGACGTGGAAGTGCCCGAGGTAGTTGGCGAACTCGCTGAACTGGTTGAGGATCACGTTCTGCGGGTCCTTGGCAAGCTCGTTACACGTGTCGTAGATCTCCTTCACGTTGGACTCGGTGCCCGGCGTGCGAACGACATCGGACGGGTCCTCCGTCCACTGCGCCAGCCAGTCGAAGCGTTCTTTCGACATCCCTTCGGGGAGCACGGCGGTCCCCCGGCAGGCCATGAGCCGGGAGATGGCAACTCCTCCGCGCGCATAGTTTCCCGTCGACGGCCAGATGGCGCGTTGGGTGGTCGGGTCGAACTGCCCCGTGACGAGCCGGGGCGCGAGTACTGCGTAGGCAGCCTGCACCTTGTGGGCGCGGATCATCGGGAACTTGTTGCCCAGCATCACGACGATTGTGGCCTCGACCCCGGTGAGCGACGGGGGCAGGACTACGTGAACGGGCACCTCGACGCGACTCCTGCGATCGGCGGCGTTGAACCAGTTGACCCGCCAGAGGTTGCGGTTGTCGGCCGCATCGGGATCGACTCCTTGGAGGGAAGCCAGCGCTCCCGACGGCTGGAGGGTGGGATCGGCCACCTGGGCGAACGTCGGAAGGGCGATCCTTCGTTCACGGAATCGCTCGACCGCCCGGTCGAACGAGCCCTGGTCGACCATTTCCGAGGTCAGACCCAGGCGGAGGTCGGGGCTGAGGGTTCGCGAAGCCGAAGTCGTTCTCACGCGACTCATACTGGTACGCGGATCTGGCTTTACAAAGTGTTTACGCCGAGATTTTTCCGGCGACACCGCATCGCGCCTCGCCGTCCACGCGCCGGGACGAGACTGGTCCCCGTGACCGTCGCGGCTGCTCTGACGAACGCATTGATGGCGGCGCATGCCGGGCCGCTGGTCCGCGAGTTGTTCGACCTCGGCCGGCCGAACGACAGGTCGCCGTTCGAGGCTGCGGCCGAGGCCATCGTCGCCACCGCTCGCCCGTTCGGAGTTCCCGTCGCCGTTGTCCTGGTCCGGGCGAGCTCGGGCGTCGTGGTCGGGTTCGATCTCTCGGACGGCCGGCGAATCGTCGTGAAAGTGCACCGGCGTCACGCGAACGATCGGTTGATCGGCGTCCTGCGCGCCCAGCGCGTGTTGCGAACGGCCGGACTACCGGTCGCCGAGCCTCTCGTCCTCGCGCCGGTAGCGGTCGGGATCGGCTCGGCAGTCGTGGCGACGTGGCTCGAGGTGGGCGCGACGCTCGACGTCCGGGCGCTGGAGCTGCGACGCGTCGTCGCGGTCGCGATGCACGACATCGTGCGAGCGCTCGATGCCGACACCTTCGCCGACCTGCGCCCTCGATGGACCGGCCCCTACCCCCCGCCCCACTCCCCCATCTTCGATTTCGCGGCGACCGCATCCGGCGCGGAATGGATCGACGAACACAACACGGCATCGCTCGCCGCAAAGGCCGGATTGACCGCCGAAGGCGTCGGACGCCTGGTCGTCGCGCACTGCGACCTCCGTCCGGAGAACATCCTCGTAACCCAAACCCCGACCCCCCGCGTCACCTCCATCTATGACCTCGACAGCCTCATCACCGACGCCGAGCCGTGGGTCGTCGGCGGCGTCGCCCGGGCCTTCTCGACGAACTGGTCGCTGGCCGACCCGATGATTCCGATGGTGGACGAGATCCTGGGATTCATCGGCGACTACGAGGAGGCCCGCGCGGTTCCGTTCACCGCCGACGAGCGCGCCCTGGCCCACGCTGGGGTGCTGCATGCCCTGGCCTACTCGGCCCGCTGCGAGCACGCGTTGTTCCCGGACGGATCGGCCGCGCCGTGGAGTCCCGGCTGGCGGGAACTGCTCCGCCTCTGGGCACAACTGAGCTAAGCGCGCTTATTTCCCGTGAAAGACCGGGGGCCGTCGCTCGAGCATCGAGGCGATGCCCTCTTCTGCGTCGGCGGTTGCGGCGAGACGGTCCTGCGTCCGGCGCTCGTGGAGCAGAGCGGTGCGGACACGGGCAGCGAGCCCGTCACGAAGCGTGGCCCGGGTCGCCTGGACCGCGAGCGGCGCGTTCGCGGCGATCTCCTTGGCCAGCGCCAGAGCGGTGGAGCGGACGTCGGTCTGGGCGACGAGCCGGTTGGCGAGTCCAAGGGCAAACGCTTCCTCACCGGCGATCCTCCGCCCGGTGAGCAACAGGTCGGCCGCCTGCGCCGGTCCGATCAATTCGGGCAGCGTGATCGAGATGCCGAAGCCCGGGTGGATGCCGAGCTTGACGAAGTTCGTGGCGAAGAACGCTTCGGGGCAGGTCACCCGCAGGTCGCAGGCCGTGGCGAGGCCGAAACCTGCGCCCACGGCCGGGCCGTGGACGGCGGCGACGATCGGCACGCTGACCTCGAACACCCTCAGCGCCGCCTCGTAGAACGGGCCGATCTCGGACGCGTTGTCGTTCTGGACGTACTTCCCGAAGCTGGCCGCCTTCTGTCCCGAGCCGCCGGAGAACTGAGCTCCGGCGCAGAAGGATTTCCCTTCCGAGCACAGCATCGCCGCCCTGGCGCCGTCGGCGACCGCGGCGAGCACGGCGTCCACGGCGGCATGGAGCAGCGGCGCCGAGGCGAAGTTGTGCGGGCCCTGCTGCAGCTCGACAACGACCACCTGGTCTTCGACATGGACTCCGACGAGGTTCTCGCTCATGGCCGCCATGCTGCCACGGAGCCGGCGATGAACGAATTCGAAGGTTGGGGCAACCGGCGCCCGTTCGAGTTCGCGGCATCCGTTGCCCTCAGTGCAACTCCGTCCCCGGAAATCCCCGGCCGGGCTGGGCGCTACCTCGCCCGGCCGACCTGGCCGACCACGACGACGGATTGCGGGTTGGCCGCATCGCCGACGATCTGCACACCGAAGCCGATGTGGGTCACCTTCGGGTTCGTGAGGATCGCCATGTGTCGCGGCGAGTCGACGAAGAATCGCTCGTCGGCCATGTCTCCGGCAGGAAACGGATTCCACGCACGGATCACCTCACCGAAGCTCGGGTAGCCGATCTCGGCAGCTCGCACGGCGCATCGATTGGCCGGGCAGTGGTTCGTGCCGCGCCCGGCGTAGGCGGGTTGGCCGGCGCTCGCCGCCCACCATCGGGTGAGACGGGTCAGGCGCGGATCGACGATGAGCGGTCGCAGCCCTTTGGCCGCCCGGGCATCATTGGTCAACTCGACGAGTCGGGCCTCCATGGCCGCCCGGTTCGCGTAGCGGCCCGGAAGCGCCGGAACGGGCGCCTCGGCATTGGCGCCGCTCTCGTTGGCCACGACCTCCGACCACGATGCCGGGACGGTTGCCAGAGCGAGCTCGGAGGGCGCTCCGCCCCACGCCCAGATCCGGCCGACTGCGCTGGTCACGCACTGCAGCCGACGGCCCGCCGCATCGATCGCGGTCCGGGAAGCTCCCGGGCACGAATCACCCGGTGCCGCCGTGACGGGCTTGGTTCTGACGGCACCCGTTGCCGCTGTCGGGGCACCAGCAAGGCTCGCGGCCAGGAGAAACGCTCCGGCCAAGCAGCCGAACGGCCCCGACAGGACGACCCGACGAGGCCCCGATGCGACGAACTGCCTGCGGGACATGATCACCAACCCTACCGACGACGGATACTGACTCCGATGTCATCGGCTGTTCGCCGTCGGCAGCCGCAGAATTTGATGCGATCGGCCTACTCCCGAGGGGTGATCGGCCGGCCCGCCGACCGCCGGATGGCTTCACCGGGCGATCACCCCGTAGCCTGACCCTGTCGCTGGACGCTCCATGTCGCCGGCAGGCCGCAGACCGACGCCGCAGTGCGTCCCCGCTGCCGCCGGACCGGGGCGCGAGGGGGCGATGACGACCAAGGAGCAGTGAGCGCATGCAAGAAGCCGTACTCGTCGGTGCCGGCCCAGCCCACGGACAGGAGCGACCGGTGCGTAGAGCCGTCGTTGTCGGCGCCGGGCAATATCGGCGCAACCCCAAACTCGACGGACCGTTCGAGCCCTGGGAGCCGGCGGCGATGATGGCCGAGGCGATCCGCCGGGCCATTTCCGACACTGCCTCGCTCGGGGCGACCGGTGAGCCGATCGAGGCATCGACGGCTCTGCTGGCCTGCGTGGATCCCATGGCATGGGGATACGTCGATGTCTGTGCGACCGTCGCCGGGCTCTCCGGGATCACGTCCACACCCGAGGGTCTGACCGTGCCCCCGGGCGGCAACTCACCGGGCGAGCTGCTCAACACGCTGGCCAATCGCATCGTCGCCGGTGATGCCGAGGTGGCGATCCTCGCCGGATCGGAGTGCGTCTACGGCCGTCGCCGCGCCATCAAGGAGAGCATCCCGCTCGATTGGACCCCGTTCGAGGGCCATCGCGACTTCCTCAAGGGCCAGCGGCCACTCACCAACCCGCTCGAAGCGCGCCACGGCATGACCGGCCCGATCCACTGCTACCCGCTCTACGAGAACGCGTTCCGGGCGAAGGCCGGACGTACCGTCGACGAGCATCAGGCATTCCTCGGGACCTTCATGGCCCGGAACGCGGCCGTGGCGGCGACGAACCCCTATGCGTGGTTCCAGGTCGCCTACACCGCGCAAGAGATCGCCACAGCGACGGCGGACAACCGATGGGTCTGCTTCCCCTACCCGAAGCGTATGAACGCCATCATGGAGGTCGACCTCTCGGCCGCCGTCATCGTCATGAGCAACGAGGAAGCCGATCGCCGCGGTATTGCGCCCGAGCATCAGGTTGCCTTCCTGGGCGGCGCCAGCGCGGTCGACGCGTGGACCCCCACCGAACGCCTGGATTTCACCTCTTCACCGGCGATGCGGGCATCGTCGGCCGCCGCATTCGCGCATGCCGGGCTCGGGGTGGACAGGATCGATCTCTTCGATCTCTACTCGTGCTTCCCCTCGGCGGTCGAGATGGCCCTGACCGAGTTGGGCGTGGCCACCGACGATCCGCGTGGGGTCACCGTCACCGGTGGTCTGGCGTATGCGGGAGGGCCGGGCAACAGCTATGCCCTCCACGGGCTCGCGGCCATGACGCAGCGACTGCGCGACCCCGGCGACGCCGCCACGGTCGGCCTTGTCAGCTCCCTCGGCATGACCGCCACCAAGCACGCATACAACGTCTTGTCGACCG
>JANMYF010000156.1:0-13321 GCA_031381685.1 Acidimicrobiia bacterium | reverse complement strand
GGTGGCTCCGTGGTAGCTGCGATAAGTTGTGAGGACCTTCGACCGCCCCGTGTGGAGTCGGGCCATCCGAACCGCGTGCTCGATGCCGTCGGCCCCGCCGTTGGTGAAGAACACCTTGTTCAGGCCTTCGGGGGCGCGTTCGGCGATCAGCTGAGCGGCCTCGCTACGCGCGTCGTTGGCGTGGAACGGCGCGATCGTGCAAAGCCTGGCGGCCTGGTCCTGGATGGCCTTGACGAGCTTGGGGTGCTGGTGGCCGATGTTGACGTTGACCAGCTGCGACGAGAAGTCGAGATAGCGCTTGCCGTCGTAGTCCCACATCCAGCTGCCCTCCGCGCCGGCGATGGCGGCCGGATCGAGCGCGGCCTGGGCCGACCAGGAGTGGAACACGTGGGCGCGGTCCGCGGCCTTCACGTCGGCGCCGAGTGCGGGTGCGTTCATGGGCGAGCTCCTTGGGAATGCGCAGGTAGGCGCGGGTGAAAGGCAACCGGGCGGGGATTGCCGGTGAGGTCGAGTGTCCAGCCCATGGTGACCCGACCGGACGCATTGTGCAGTCACAAAAGATCGACGGGGAAATCCTCGGACGAGGGAACAAGGACGGAGCCGATCTCGTTTTGTTGAGCGTCTGCTAAACACGTTTGTAACCAGGCGCCGCCGAGGCGATCCGATCGTTGCTCCCGAGAGAGACCGTAGCCACATGATCTTTGCCCTGCTGTTCCGCCTCACCCGCTACTGGACCGGTCCGTCCGCACCGCAGGGCCCGTGTTCTGACCTGTCCGGCGCCGCGAAGCGACACCTGCGCTCTGTCGCCTGACCGACGGTCCGTCCACCTAGTCTCGGGGCCCGATGGCCCCGCACCGACTCGCTCTGAAAGTCCGCTTCGGCGAACTCGACCCGTACAACCATGTGAACCATGCGGTGTACGTCGCGTGGTTCGAAGCGGGGCGCTGTGAGGCGATGGCCGACGTCGGTTGTTCGCTGGCCACGCTCGCCGAGCTCGGGGCCCAGGTCGTAGTCGCCGACCTCACCGTGAAATACCGCCGGCCCGCTGTGGCCGACGACGAAGTGATCGTCGAGACCTGGATCGCCGAATTCGGTCGTGTCGTCGGAACCTGGCAGCAGCGCATCGTCCGCCCCAACCCGGACGGGACCGTCGATGTCCTCTGCGAAGCAACGGTCCGGGCCGGCGCCTGCGACGCCATGGGCAAACCCCATCGGCTCCCACCCGCGGCCGCCGAGGCGCTCATCGCCCTCGTGTGGGACGGTGCGTCCCCCGACGGTCGCTGAACGCTGCGGGCTGGCTCAGTCGGCCGGGGCGAAGTCGCGCAGCATCTTGCGCAGCTCCAGGGTGTGGAGCTCTTCTTGGCCGATCATCCCGCGGGCGTATTCCTCGAGATAGACGCTTGCGCCATCGACGCACTCGAGGAGCTTGCGGTAGAGGTTCAGCGCCCGCTGCTCGTGCTCGAACGCCTCCTGGAGAATGTCGTAGATGCCGTGGCGGTGCGTTTCCTCGATCTGGGCGATTCCCTGCGACGGGTGTCCTCCCAGGCCGGTGAGGATCTCGCCGACTTGCTGGGCGTGGAGTAGCGACTCGGTCGCCTGCGCCTTGAGGAAGGTCACGAGCGGGATGCGGTTGGGGCCGACGACCATCAGGCTGGAATGGGTGTAGCGGACCACACCGGCGAGTTCGGCCTGGAGAATCTCGTTGAGGATGGCGGAGGTGCGTTGGAGGTCGAGATCCGGAGTCATTTTTCGAGAAGCCTGTCGTGGTGTGGGAGTGGGCGTTGCGAGCAGCGAAGCGAAGCGGAGAAGCGCCGCGCCGAGATCGCTGTCGCGCGGCCAGCGTAGAACGCGTCGTCGCGTACGATTGAACCCATGGCAACTGCGGGCGACGAATACCACCCGCCGGTCGAGGAATACCTCACGACGATCTACGAGCTGGCCGAGGACGGCGTCACCGTGATCCAGGCGCGCCTCGTCGAGCGACTCGGCTTCTCCGCTCCGGCCGTATGGGAGATGGTCGGACGGCTGAAGGCCAAGGGGTATCTCACTGTCGATGGACGGACGATTTCGCTCACCCCGATCGGCCGCACCATCGCCGAGCAGGTCGTCCGCAAGCATCGGCTCGCCGAGCGCCTGCTCACCGACATCATCGGACTTCCTTGGCACAAGGCCCACCTCGAAGCCGGCCGATGGGAACACGTGATCAGCGACGAGGTCGCCGATCTGCTGGCGACCCGCCTCGACGATCCGACCACCTGCCCGCACGGCAACCCCATCCCCGGTGGGGCGCTCGACGCCCGCACCATGGTGCTGCTGAGCGACGTCGAGCCCGGCTCTCGCGTCCGGCTCAGCCGGGTCACCGAGTCCGTGGAGATCGACAACGACGCCATGACCTATCTGAACGACCAGCGCTTCATCACGGGAGTGCACGGCACCGTCGTCACCCGGGCTCCCGATGGTTCGATGTCCGTCCAGGTCGGTGCCTCATCGGTGGCGCTCGGCGCCACGCTTGCGTCGAACCTGTACGTCGAGCTCGTCTGAGTCCCGTGGGCGGCCGCCCCGGCCGTCAACTCGGAAGCCGCGGATGCCGATGACGCACGGGTCATGCCCGGAATCTGGATCGTCGCCATAGCCGCGCTCACCCTGAGCGCTATCGCGCTCGGCGTTGTCCTTGGCAGTTCACCGCGCTCGGCGCCGCCGCCCGACCGTCCCCTTCTCCCGCCCGAGTTCTTCGCTTCCCAGCAGGGACAGGCCGACGCCATGCGTCTCATGGCCGAACGAACGGCCGAAGGCCTGCGGGCGGCGAACGGGACGTACGTGTTCGCTCTGCGCGACCGCTTCGACGAAGCCCTGCCGGCAGCCCAGCTCGGCGTGGCCGACACGTCGTGGACCGCCCTCGGGGATGCCCCGGGAGCCGTCGAGGAACTGGTCCTTCACCCCGGTGACGTCGTCCGCTTCAGCGCCCGTCTCGTGTGTAATCAGGCAGTTGGGCGGCGACTCGTGCAGCTTCGCTGGCTTTCCGCCGACGGGGTGAGCCCGGTGGAGGCGTCCATACTCACGGCCAGTGGACGCGTCATCAGTGCCGACCGAGGCGAGTTATCGACCGACACCACCGCATTCATCGAACTCCCGGTCGACGTCGTCATCTCCGACGACGACGTCGTGTCGGCCGGCCAGCTCGACCGGACGGCCACCGCCGAACTCGTCCTGACCGACAACCGGCCCGAGGGAGCGGTGGTCACGCACATCATCGTCGTACACGTGCGCGGCTACCTGCAGCCCGACGACGACGGCGTGGCGATCGAGGCGCCGGCCGTGGAGGTCGCGATCAGCGACGAGCAACGCGCCTGGTTCTTGGACAAGGCATCGGATCTCGCGTTGGCCCTTCCGGGCCAACGCGCGTCCTAGAGCGGCAGCCGCTCAGTCGATCACGCCGCGCCGTTGATCAGTAGGTGACGGTCACGGCAACGCTGATCGGTGCGCTGGTGGCGATGATGCCGCTAGTGAACGCACCGTTCGTGGATGGGGGGAGCACCGTGCCGTTGACGGCCACCGCGATGGTGCCGGTGGTCACCGCCGGACTCCCCGGCGAAACGCTCGTCGCGACCTTCACGACGCACGTCGTGTTCGGTTCGTAGCCGATGCTGTACGTGCTCGAGCCTCCGGTGATGCCGAAGATGGGCGTGAACTGCGCGGCCGGGAAGAGCCCGCCGCCGAGGCGGACGTTCTGGCAGTCCAAGGTGACGACATAGCCGGTCACGCTGGCCGGCGGAGCGTTCCCTGTCCGGGCGAGCGACACCGTGGTCAACGCGGAGGCGCCGGCAACAGTCGTCGTCGTCGCACCGAGGGCGGTGGTGGTGGCGCCGGGGGTGGTCGTGGTCGTCGTCGTGGCGGCGCCCGGATAGGTGATCTCGATCGTTGCCCCGAAGGCCGATGGGGCCACGAAGGCAGGCGAGTTGACCAATGCCCCGGAGGTCGGCCCAGCGATCGGTAGGCCATTGAGGAGCACCCGGAGGCTCGGGCTACCGAGATCGGCGCCGACCAGAGTGGCGGTGAGCTGGCAGCTCGTCGCCGGGTTCGTCCCGTTCGCCGCAGCAAGCGTCTGCGGAAGAATCGCGGTCGCATCGGTACGACCGAACCGGGTGTTACCGGTCTGGAACGCAGCCCCGGGCACCGGCGAGGTGCAGGTCGAGGCGACGTCGACGCCGGTCAGGCCCGGGGGCACGATGCCGAGGAACTTGGCGCTCACTTCCGGACGGCCCGAGGCGGGTGGCGAGGTCGGGGTGCCGGGGATCGTCGTGGTCGTTGCGCCGGGGACGGTCGTCGTCGTGGCTCCGAGGATCGTGTTGGCCGGCGCAGGGGCGGCGGTACCGCCGAAATCGACGAGCACCGTGACCGCGCTCTGGCCGCGCGGCACGAACGCCGGTGCTGCCAGCGTGGTCGGTGCCGGGCCTGCCGTGGGACGTCCGTCGATGAGGATCCGCAGCGTCGGTGCCGCTCCCGAAACCGTCGCTACGGCCGAGCACGACGAGCCGGTGGGATTCGCCGTGCCCGGGTCGAGCAGGTTGAAGTTCAGCGCCTGGGTGCCGCCCTGGGCGGAGAACGAGGCCGATTGCGTGGCCTCGGCGGGAGTTCCGCCGAGCCCGGTGCAGGTGACGTTGATCTTGATCGACGCGGCAGCCGGTCCGGTGCCGTTGACCAGGGCAATCACGTCGAGCGGGCGGGGGATGCCGGCCGTGGAGCCCCCGATGACGGCGGGCTGGGTGGTGGGCGATGTGACGGGGTTCTTACGCTTGACCCACGAGATCTTGGTCCCGACCTTGCTGCAGACGAGCGTATTGGTGGTTCGGCCCCGTTCGGAGTTCAGGCACTTGGCGCCGAGTTTGGGCGTCGTTGCGTCGGCGCGGGAACTCCCGACGAGGGGTACGACGACAATCATGGTCAGCACGGCGGCGGCGATTGCGGTACGGACCGCGCCGGTGCGGCGGGAACGTGGAGCGGACGAAACGGTCATGATCGACGGTCTCCTTCGTATGGCCCGGCCGGGGTACCGGGGTGGCGATGCACCATCCGTCAGGACGGTGGCGTCGAGGAGCGGCCAGGTTACCTGGCGCATCTGCCGGATCGGGGAACACCGCGTTCAGTGACCGGCCCGGGTCACCCTGGGTCGGCTGAGCGTGTCTGGGTCGGCGAGTGCGTTGTTTGTGTGCAAATCCCGACCCAGTGCACGGATCCCGACCCAGTGCACGGATCCCGACCCAGGACCTCGGCGGGACGGGGTTCAGGGGTTCGGGGTGCGCGCCGATGGACGAACCATGGAGGTGGTCGGTCCGCGCACGCTGAACCCTGCGCCGGCGCGTCTGCTTTCGGCCGACCTTGCGCTCGCCGTCGCCTACCGGGCCCTTTTGCTGGCCATCGTCGTCGGGCCGGCGAGCTCGTCGTTCGCCATTCCCGGGCGCGGAGCGGACTGGACGCGCGAGCCGCTCTTCCGTCTCGTCGACGGGCCGCTGCTGGTCATCGCGGCGTTGCAGCTGCTCCCCGTCCTGACGAGAGTGTCGTCGCTCGTCCGCCGGCCCCGGCGTCTCAGCGCGGCGGATCGGGGCCTCATCGCCTTCGCGGCGATGGTCGTCTGGGTCGGGGTTTCCTGGGCCGTGCAGGGTCGGGCCACCGGCGGGCTCATGCTCGTGCGGCTCGTCGCGTCGGTTGGCATTGCCGATCTCGTGCGTCGTCTCTCGGTCGCGAGGCGCGTCGTGGTGCTCAAGACGATGGTCGGGCTCGTCGTCTTCGAAGGCGTCCTTTGCGTCGCCCAACTTGTCGTGGACGGACCGGTCGGCGTCGGCCTGCTCGGCGAGGGGAGCGATCCGTTCAATCGGCTCGGACCATGGCGTGCCCCGATGGGGACGTCGTACTACCCCTATCCGCTGTCGGCCGTTGCCCTGCTCACGCTCGGGCTGGTGCTCTGGGCCGTCGACCGGAAATCGTTGCGCGTCGGTTGGGGCGTTGCGGGTGCGCTCGGCGCCGGTGTGATCGTCGGCAGCGGCTATTCCGTGGTCGGCGCCGCCATGGCGATCGCGATCGTTGCCGCCTGGGTCATCCGGTCGCTTCCGGCGTCGCCCGATCGCGTTGTTGGCGGCTCGGACGCCCGTCGTCTCCGATGTGCCGGCGGGATCGTGCTCGTCGCCTTTGTCGGATCGCTCGCCGTCACCGGGGCATCCCTCGACGAAGGGTGGCGGTGGAAGGGCGAACGGTCCACGTCATCGGACGGGGCCGTTGCCTCGAGCGGCCGCGCCGATCAGATCCGGGTCGGGATGGCGGTGGCCCAGAAGTGGCCGCTGCTCGGCGTCGGGCCGGGCAACTTCACGGTCATGCGGGAGTCGCACCCCGAGTTCGACCGCGTGTCGACCGACGCCCAGATCCCGCACTCGATGCCGGTCCTCGTCGCCGTCGAAGCCGGCATCCCAGCGCTGACGCTGTTCGTGCTCGCGGTGGCGGCGACGCTGTGGCGGCGACCACGACGAGCCCTGGTCGTGCTGATGGCCATGTCGGGCTACCTCGCCGGCGACCTCATGCACTGGTACACCGGCTTCGGTGCCATGCAGGTCGGCATCTGGTTCGGGTTCCTCCTGGTGACGCGCGACGAGCCGTAGCCCGAGCGCCACGCTCGGCGTCGTGCCCGCTCAAGCCCGCCGCCGGGTCCGTCGATGACACAACCATGCGCGTGCTCGCCCACGAATGGCTCGTCAGCGCCGCCGGGTCGGACAAGGTCGCCGCCCGTATCGCCCACGCGCTCGGCATCGACGAGGTCATCACCGCGTTCAGCGATCCGGTCGTGTCCCGCGCACTCCTCGGAGACATCCCGGTCCGCAATCTTTGGACGAACCATCTGCCCGGCGTCGCCGACGCCCGCATGGCCTACGCCCCCGCGATTCTCGCCGCGTGGGCCGGGTGCAAGGTCGGTAACGCGGACCTGCTGGTCTCCAACGCCCACTTCGGCGCTACCGGGGCAGGGCGTCGATTCGACGGTCCGCACGTTGCGATGTGTCACAGCCCGATGCGCTACGCGTGGCGTACCGACCTCGAATCGGATCGCCTGACCGGGGTCGCCGGACTCGTGGGCCGGGCGGTCGTGCCGGCGCTGCAGCGTATTGATCGACGCTCGGCCGACTCCGTCTCACTGTTCCTCGGGAACTCGTCGTCGATCGTCCGTCGGATCGAGGACGCGTACGGACGGCCCGCCGCCGTTGTCCATCCGGTCGTAGACGTCGATCGCTTCACCGACCTGTCCGATGGTCTCGTCCACACCCGCCGGGACGGGCACTTCCTGTGCTTCGGGCGTCTGGTGGCGTACAAGCGGGTCGATCTTGCGGTGCGGGCGTGTACGGCGCGCTCGCTTCCGTTGGTGGTGGCCGGCGCCGGACCCGAGTTGACGTCACTGCGCGAGATCGCCGGGCCGACGGTGACGTTCGAGGACCAGGTGTCTGACGCCCGGTACCGCGAGCTGCTCACCGGAGCGAGGGCGCTGCTCTTTCCGGGTGAGGAGGACTTCGGCATCGTGCCGGTCGAGGCCATGGCGGCCGGTGTTCCCGTCGTCGCCTTCGGTCGCGGGGGTGCGCTGGACACGATCGTCGATGGCGTGACGGGTCTGCTGTTCCCAGAGGCAACGGTTGACTCGCTAGTCGGCGCGATCGAACTGCTCGAGACGACGACGTTCGACGTCGCCAAGCTACGGGCCCAAGCGGATTGCTTCCGGCCGGAGGTCTTCGACGAGCGCCTTCGCTCGGTCGTCGCCGGTCACCTCGCCGCTGGTCTCCGCGACCGCTACTGAACGTCTCGTTCAGGTGTGACCCGAACGCGCAGAATTGCTCAAGTTCGGTCGATGGGGAGTCGATGAAACGTTCCGATGTCGGCCGCTCAATCTCCGGTGTTCTCGGCGCCGGCTGACGCGTCGGCCGACCTCTTCGCCCCCGCGCCCGACGCCGCGTCAACCGACGTCTCGTCGGCGCCCCACGGACCCCGCGAGCCGCGGTCCCGAGCCCTCTCTCCTGACCGGGTCCGGTCGATCCAGCGATCGTGGCAGCGTCTGCGCGTCGTGCTGTGGCTGTGCGCTGATCTTGTGGCGGCAACCATTGCGTCGTCGCTCGCCCAGCGGGTTCGGTTCGGCTCCGAGTCGCTCACCGGCTCGGTCACCCAGGCCTCACGCGAATCGTCGCTGACCTACGCCCAGCTCGGTCTCGTCTTCGTGCTCGGCTGGATCGTCATCGTCGGCTTCTCCGGCGGTTACCACCCGCGTCGAAGCTCGAGTCTTTGGGATCAGAGCGTGAAGGTCCTGCGGTCCGCGATCGGCCTTCTCGCTCTCGTCGGCGTGACAAGCCTGTTCACGCGGCTCCAGCTTTCCCGATCGTTCGTTGCGGTGGCCATCGCTGCGACGGTCATGTTCACCATCGTCGGGCGCCTGTGCGTGGGCGCGTTGTTCGCGTCGCTGCAACGACTCGGCATCGGCGTCGACCGTCTTCTCGTGGCCGGTCCCTCGTCGGAGGTCGACGCGCTGCGAGCGCAGCTCACGCGAACATCGGGCCGACGTGCCCGCGTCGTCGCCACGCTGCCGATCGACGGCCCATCGTCGGGCGGTGCCTCGACGATCCGAGAGTCGCTCCTGCAGGCAGTGGCCCGTCACGGCATCACCAGCGTGATCGTGTGCGGACCGTCGTCGCTCCCGGTCGGTACGGTCCGCCTGCTCGCGGCGCGGCTGAGCGGTTCGGGAGTCAACGTTGTCGTGGCGCCCGGCACGGCGGAAGCGGTCGGGCCCGGGGTCCAGCTCCATGCCGTGGGCGATCTCTTCCTGCTCCGGGTCCGCGACTCCGAGCCGTCGTTCGCCGAACGCGTGGCTAAAGTCGTCATCGATCGGGTCGGCGCGTTCGTCGCGCTGGTGCTCCTCTCGCCGGTTCTCGTACTGATCGCCGTTGCCGTGCGTCGCGACTCGCCCGGTCCGGTGCTGTTCCGGCAACGCCGCATCGGCTACGACGGTCGACCGTTCACGATCTACAAGTTCCGCTCGATGGCCGGCGACGCCGAAGAGCGTCTTCGCCGCGATGGTCTCTACGACACCTATGTGGCCAACGGCTTCAAGCTGCCGCCGGGAGACGATCCACGGATTACGCGCCTCGGAGCGATGCTCCGCCGGACCAGTCTCGACGAGCTGCCGCAGCTGCTCAACGTGCTCAACGGCTCGATGAGCCTCGTCGGACCCCGGCCGGTGGTGCCCGATGAGCTTGCGTCTTACGGCGAGCTTGCCTCCGCCTACACCGGTGTCCGCCCCGGTGTCACGGGCTACTGGCAGGTCAACGGACGCAGCGATGTCGGCTTCCCCGAACGGGCCGAGCTCGACGCGTACTACTACGACAACCGGTCGCTCCGCGTGGACCTCCGCATCCTCGTCCGCACGGTTGTTGCCGTTGCGATGCGCGTCGGAGCGCACTGAAGAACTGGCCGTAGCCACCCGAGCCTGGGGTCCGGGGCGCCCCTATCGGTAGAGTTCGGCGAGTTGCCTGTCGATCTCGCGCAGTCGACGGGTGCCCATTGCTTTCGCCAACCGTCTCCTCCACACGAACTCGCGGATGACCTGGGGGAAACGGTCGGCCTTCGCGCTGCTCCGCAACGTCTTTTCGGATAAGAAATCGGTTGCCCACGTCTCGACGTAGTCGCTGAACTTCGCCGCGAGCTCGTGCGTCACCAGCGGGGAGTCGAGAAGTGCTCGAGCCGCTCCGCGCTGCTCATCGACAAGCGCCGAGCGCGGAAGCAGCGTTGATGCGTTGCCTGAGTGTCGTGTGTGGAATGCGGTGACGGCCGTCGTGCCGACGGCACCGAAGGACAGACTCATTCGCCAGATGAAGTCGACGTCGACAACCGGGACCGACAGGCTCGTTGAATCGATCGCCGCCACCGCGGAGGTGCGGAACAGACAACCGGACCAAATCGGCGGTCGGGTCGCCGAGAACAGTTCGAGACTTGCTGCGGGGTTCGGATCGGTGAGCTCGCTCTGGAGATCGAAGTCGAATGCACGGCCGTGCTCGGTGCACGAGATCGTCGTGCCGAAGCTCATGCCTGCGACCGACCGAGACAGGATCTCATGGAGCGTCATCGTCGAACCGTGTGCGAGGCAGTCGTCGTCGGCAAGAACCCGGACGTAGTCCGTCTCGACATCGAGGAACGCCTCGTGGAAGTTCCTGGATCCACCGATGTTGAGCGGCCGTTGGACGTACTGGACCCGGGGATTGGAAGCGGCGGTCGTCCGGCACCATTGCGCCGTGCCGTCCGTCGAGGCGTTGTCGAAGATACGCACAACCGTGTTGTCGCCGGAGTCGAGCGCAGAACGCACGGCCCGCGGGAGCAGCGACACCCGGTTGAACGTCGGGATGATCACGGTGATCATCGGTTCGGTGTTCATCGAAGTTGCTCCTCGGTTGTCGGGCGAGACGACTTGAGTACGCCTCGTGCGATTCAGGTTCTCCCTTCGACCCCTCAAGGCCCCAGGTCAGTGGGCCGAAAGACCTAGGGTGATCTTCGGATTCATCAGAAAGCCCGGCGAAGGTTACGTCGAGTCGGTCGAGGTCTCACCGATGGGCGCTCCCGGTGCACACGCGCCCGGTCGATCACTCCCGACCCCGAAGGGAACGCGTCGGCGTCTTCGGCCAAACCATCGGGATTCGGCCACGAACGCAACGTCCTCGAAAGGTGGAGAAGCTTCATGAAAGTCGTCATCCTTGCCGGTGGCCGCGGCACCCGGATCGCGGAGGAGTCCCACCTGCGACCGAAGCCGATGATCGAGATCGGCGGTCGACCGATCCTCTGGCACATCATGAAGTACTACTCCGGCTTCGGCTTGACCGAATTCGTCATCTGTCTCGGCTACAAGGGCTACGTCATCAAGGAGTTCTTCGCGAATTACGTGCTCCACTCGAGCGACGTCACCGCCGACCTGAAGAACAACCTGTTGACGTTTCATAATCAGCGATCAGAGGACTGGAAGGTCACGCTGGTCGATACCGGCGAGTCCACCTTGACGGGTGGCCGCGTGAAGCGTGTTTCGAGCTACCTCCCCGACGGTGAACCGTTCTGCCTCACCTACGGTGACGGCCTGGCCGACGTCGACATCGCTGCGCAGATCGAAGCGCACAAGGCTTCCGGTGTTCTCGCCACGATGACGATCGTCCGGCCTCCGGCCCGCTTCGGATCCAGTCGGATCGAGGACGGTCGAGTCGTCGAATTCGTCGAGAAGCCGCAAGCCTCTGAGGGTCTCATCAACGGTGGCTTCTTTGTCATGAACACCGGCATCTTCGACTACATCGACGGCGACAACACACCGTTGGAGGCCGGTCCGCTCGAGCGTCTTGCTGCGGACCGAGAACTCGGAGCGTGGGTTCACCATGGCTTCTGGCAGGCCATGGACACGTTGCGCGAGAAGGAACTCCTCGAAGACCTCTGGTCGAGGGGGGACGCGCCATGGAAAACCTGGTGACCAGTTTCCAAGGAGCGAGTGTTCTCCTCACCGGACACTCGGGCTTCAAGGGCGCTTGGCTGAGCGCCATTCTCGCGTCCCTCGGGGCATCGGTCCACGGGCTCTCGCTGCAACCGAACCGTGATCCCTCGAGCGCGTACGCGCGGTTGGATATCGGATCAGTCGTCACCTCCGAGATGTTCGTCGACATCTGCGACGCAGATCTCGGCGCGCTCGTGCGACGAATCGAACCGGACTTCGTGTTCCACCTCGCGGCGCAAGCACTCGTGAGCGTCTCGTGGAAGGATCCGTCGACGACGTACCGGACCAATGTGTACGGAACCTTCGCCCTTCTCGATGCGCTCCGGACGGCGCGTCGCCATCCCCGAAGCACCGTCGTCGTCACGAGTGACAAGGTCTATGCGAACGACGGAGCGGGCCGTTCTTTCGTCGAGTCGGACCCGCTCGGTGGCTCGGATCCGTACTCCAATTCCAAAGCGTGTGCAGAGACCGTTGTCGCCGGATTCGCTCCCCACCTGGGGTCTGCGGTCGGCACGGCACGGGCCGGCAATGTGATCGGCGGCGGCGACGTCGCCCAGGACCGTCTGCTGCCCGACATCATTCGTGCCTGGCGGTCGGCCAACGATGGTGCCTCACCCTGGTTGATCTCACTCCGTCGCCCGACTGCGACCCGGCCTTGGCAGCACGTGGTTGAGCCGCTGTCCGGCTATCTCGCGATGGCCGCCGCCCACGCGGAGGGGAGATCGGTCCCTGCGGCACTGAACTTCGGTCCTCGAACCGATTCGGCATATTGCGTGTCGGAAGTCGTCGACGTGACCTGCGAGGAGCTGGGCTCCGGTCGATGGCTGGCGTCGGGCGATGCGTCGTTCGAGGAAGCGACGAGCCTCGGCATCGATCCATCGCTCGCCGGCGCAACTCTGGGGTGGAAACCGCAGCTCACACTCCGCGAGGCAATCGCCGCGACCGTCTCGTGGGAACGCTTCGTCGGTTCGCCGCGCGAGCTCCGCGAACTCACCGTCGAGCAGTTCGACGCCGTCCGCGGCGTCACGTCTGTCAAGAAAGGCCTCCAATGACCGCCGAGTCCTCCGCCCCGCGTTGCCGTTTCTGCCAATCGGCTCTGACGGTCACGTTCTGTGATCTGGGGAAGACACCGCTGGCCAACTCCTATCTGGCCTCGTCCGCCGACATCGTGAAGGAGCAGTGGTATCCGCTCCACGCCAGGGTGTGTTCGAACTGCCTGCTGGTGCAGGTCGATGATGTCGTTCCGGCCGATGACATCTTCTCGGACTATGCCTATTTCTCCTCGTACTCGACCTCCTGGCTGGCCCACTGTGAAGCCTTCTGCGCCGCAGCCACGGCGCGATTCGGTCTGGGCAGGCAATCGTTCGTGGTTGAGGTTGCGTCGAATGACGGGTATCTCCTGAAGAACTTTGTTGAGGCCGGCATTCGCGCACTTGGCGTCGAACCGGCTGCGAACGTGGCGAAGGTTGCGGAAGTGGCGGGCGTCCGGACTGAGGTGGCCTTCTTCGGCTCCAATACCGCGCTTCGCATCAGGAGAGACCATGGCAGCGCCGATTTGGTGGTTGCCAACAACGTGTTTGCCCACGTACCGGACCTGAACGATTTCACCGCCGGCTTCGCCATTCTTCTGGCAGACGACGGCGTTCTCTCCATTGAATGCCCGCACCTTCTCCGTCTGGTTGACGGCATGCAGTTCGACACGATCTATCACGAGCACTACTCGTATTACTCGCTCCACGCCGCGATCAACGTGCTGTCGAAGCACGGCCTTCGGGTCTTCGACGT
>JANMYF010000117.1:0-4402 GCA_031381685.1 Acidimicrobiia bacterium | reverse complement strand
TCGACTTCTCCTGGACCGGTCCGTGGTGGACGCGGGCCAGGTCACTGCCGCACGTGCATCCGCTCATCGTCATGCCGGTGGTGATCGCCATGCTGATGGCGCTGTACTGGACCCTCGGTCGTTTGTGGGACCGCATGGGTGAGGCCGAACGCGTGCGCGAGCTGCCACCACCGCAGCGGTAGTTCGGGGGTTTCGTTGCTCCCAGAGCAACGCAGGCTGCGAACTTCCTACGCGACTCGGCGGCGCCGGGCCGGACGCGGGACGAGCCAACCGAAGACGAACGGCTTGCGTTGCGGCGCGGTCTTCCATGTGGCCGCGACATCGACTGCGTCGGGTCCAAGGATCTCGACGGCGTCGAGATCCAGCGAACGGAGGAACGAGACGGTGTGGGCGAGTTCACCGAGCTCGTCATAGGGAGCGACCACGCCGAGGTCGGCGAGGAAGTCCTCGGTCGGGCGCTTCAGCAGCACCGCAGCGCCGACAACCTGACCGACAACGACTTCGAGTTTCGAGATGCAGTTCGCGCACATGCCCGCCAACGCTATGACACGGGACCCAGGACGCGCGCCGACCACTCCTCGATGGCATCGACGACCGCATGTGGCCTGGTGATCGATGGGACGTGCCCTGCACCGGGGATGACGACCAGCTCGGCTCCTGGGATCGAAGCGGCCACGTATCGGCCGATGTCGAGGGGAACGATCCGGTCGAGTTCGCCATGAAGAACGAGCGTGGGGACCCGTACGTCAGCGAGCGACGGGGCGACACCGGTCTCGTAGTGGACCTCGAGGATTCGGGCGGCCGCCTCCGGGTCGGCGCGACGCAGAATCTGGCGGCCCCAGCTGCGGAAGTGCTCGCTGTCGGGCTCGGGCACGCAGGCGTCCACGAACGCGTGCACCGTGGCCGGGTAGTCCGCCCGGCTCCCGGCCACGAGCGCGCCCTGGCGTTCCCGGTTGGCCGCGGGTGCACCGTCGAGGAGCACCAATCCGGCAAAGCGTTCCGGATCGCGAAGCACCGCCTGCAGGCACGTGAGCGCTCCGAGTGACTCGCCGGCAAGGACGCAACGTTCGACGCGGAAGTGGTCGAGCACGGCGAACAGATCGTCGACGAGCGCTCCTGGCGTAATGGTGTCAGCCGGAAATGTGCTTGCGCCGGACCCACGGTGGTCGTATCCAATACACCGCCATCGTTCCTGCATCAGGATGAACGGGTCCTGCCACAGTTCCCAACTGCCGACCCAACCACCGTGCGCCACGAAGTTGACGGGACCGCTTCCGAACGACACGGCGTTGAGCAGGTGTCCGTCGACGGGAATGAACATCGGCGGAATCGTAGGGCAGACCGTCACGTGATGAGGAGCGCGTCCGCTTGACCGAGGGCCAGCGTGATGCCTTCCTCCATGCCCATCTTCACCAACTCCTCCATCGCCTCGAGGGACGGGAACGTGGTGGTGAGGACCATGCGGGTCCGGCCGCGCGCGTCGAGGTCGAGGGTGACCTGAGCCCGCGTCGTCGGAAGATCCGGATTCGGCGCGCCGGTTTCGTCGGCGAATCCGTCTTCGAAATCGAACGAACGCGGAGCATCGACGCTTCCGATCCGCCACCAGCCGTGGAACCGGTCGCCTTCGGGGCCGGTCATGAAGTACGTGACCCGACCGCCGGCGACCAGCCGGTGCTCGACGACCGTTGCCGGATGCGTCGGCGGCCCCCACCAGCGTTCGAGCTTTCGGGGGTCGGCCCAGAGCTGCCACACGTTTTCGGCGGTGGCATCGAACTCGGCGGTGACGGTCATCGTCAGGGCTTGTTCATCCTTGAGGACGCTCTTCACGGTCATGTCGGTTCTCCTTGGTTGGGTTCGGGGTGGTTGGGTTCGGCGAGGATCTCGCCCATGCGGGCGATCCGGGCACGCCAGATCTCTTCGAGCTGCGCCAGAAGCGCAGTCGCGTCCCGCACCGCGGCGATGTTCCCGCTGACGAGTTGTTCGCGGCCGTGCCGCCGCTTCGTGACAAGGTCGGCCCGCTCCAGGATCGCGACGTGCTTCTGCACGGCGGCAAAGCTCATCGGGTACCGACGAGCGAGGGCAGACACCGAGTGCTCACCCTGGAGAACATGGGTCACGATGTCGCGTCGTGTCGGGTCGGCCAACGCGTGAAGCACTCGGTCCGTCCGGATCGCTGGGTGCTCATCTACAACCACAAGGTTGTAGATTATCGACCCGACCCGACGAAGGCAAGCGAAACCTGGTGCACGCCGCACCGGTCATCACTCTGGACAGCGCCTCGCTGCGACGAAGCGCCTCCGGTGCGCCGTCCTCACCCCTCCGGGCCTCTGATCGGCTGGAGCAGCAGGGTTGTCGCACCCCTGCCGGTAGCCTCGGGTGGGTCATGTCGGAGTTCCGCTCGCTGTTCGCCACCGCTGCCGACGCGGCGAAGAAGGCACCCGTCGCGACTCCGGCCGACGGCTTCGACGAGGACCGCCCGCCCCTGACCGACGACGACGCCCCCGGCTTGGCCGATGAGGTGGCCCCGGTCGTCGAGGATCTCCTCGCCCGGGCCGAACGTCTCGCCAAGCGGGCGATGAGTGAGGAAGCTGCCGACCGTCGCCGTCGGCGCATCGATGTCCCGGAGCTTCTGGCCGGGCTCAACCCCAACCAGCGCGACGCCGTCGTCCACCCGGGCGGTCCGCTGCTCGTCGTTGCCGGCGCCGGCTCCGGCAAAACGAAAGTGCTCACCAGTCGCATTGCCTGGCTGATTGCCGAGGCCGGGATTTCTCCGTTCGAGATCCTCGCCATCACCTTCACCAACAAGGCCGCCGACGAGATGCGTCACCGCGTCGGCGCACTCGTCGGCCCGGTCGCCGAGAAGATGTGGGTCTCGACGTTCCACTCGGCGTGCGTTCGGATGCTCCGCCGCGATGCCCATCGCCTCGGTTACGGGCAGTCCTTCACCATCTACGACCAGTCCGACGCCGTTCGTCTCGTGCAGTACGTGCTTCGCGACCTCAACGTCGATCCGAAGAAGTTCGCGCCGCGCGCCGTCCACGCCACGATCAGTGCGGCGAAGAACGACCTCGTCGACGCGGAGACGTTCCGGGCGAGGGCGGCGAACATCTACGAGCGCAAGATCGGCGAGATCTACACCGAGTATCAGCGCCGGCTTCTCGCCGCGAGCGCCATGGATTTCGACGACCTGCTCGTGCAGACCGTTCGTCTTCTCCAGACCGAGCCCGAGGTGCTCGATCACTACCGCAAGCGCTTCAAGCATCTCCTCGTCGACGAGTACCAAGACACCAATCGGGCCCAGAACGAACTGGTCCTTCTCCTCGGCGCCACCCACCGCAACGTCACCGTGGTGGGCGACTCAGACCAATGTCTGCTCCCGGGAACGCTTGTGCGTACCGATGGATCGGACGTTGCCATCGAATCAGTTCGTCTCGCCGACGAGGTTCGATCGTGCATCGGTGTTCGGACAAGCGCGAATGCGAGGGTCGCCGTTGCGAAAGCATCTCTATACTCCGGGCCGCTCGTAACGGTCACCGCAGGATCGCGACAACTGAGCGGAACGCCGCATCATCTTCTACCCGTTGACACCGACCTCCCAGTCAATCTGCACCTCGTGTACCTCATGTATCGAGCCGATCGGGGCTGGCGGATCGGTCGAACATCGGCGGTGCGCTCGGACAGCGGCGGAGCACGAACGAACGGACTGAAGGTCCGTGTGGGTCAAGAGCACGCAGATGGTGCGTGGATTCTCAAGACATGTCCGTCAATGAGTGAAGCGGCGTTCTGGGAAGCGTGGTTTGCCGCCGAGTTCGGTCTTCCGACGATGTGTTTTCATGCAGTGGGCCGCGCCGGTCTCGCGTTCGATGATGCTTCGATTGCCCGCCTCTTCGAGAGCCTCGACACAGCGACGAAAGCGAAGGAATTGCTTGGTTCGTTGCTGCTCAGCGAAAGCCATCCGCACTACAGGCCGCAGAACGGTCTGCGTCGACAGACACTGAACCTCACCATGTTCTCTGACGTCCGGGCAAACCGCGGGTACCACCGGATTCAATGGTCGTCGAATCGAGTTGACGTTGCTCTTCGATTGCGCGACGCCGGCTTTCGTGTGCGGCCTGGTAAGGGCATCGGCAATGCAAGGTTCGAGACCTCTCGAGTCGACTATCGCGAAGCCCTTGCGCTCGCTCGGGCGGCAGCGGATGCCGCAGGACTGGAGCTTCGGCAGCGCATTGCTGTTGAGGGAAAGGTCTACGAGTTGCTGCCACTCGGCAGTGTCCATCCGGGGATGAGTGTGCTGACCGACGACGCGTCTGGGACCTTCATCCCAACGCGCGTCGATGCCGTCGGGCGTAGCCACTACGAGGGGTCGGTGCACGACCTGGAGGTTGATCAAGCGCACACCTAC
>JANMYF010000180.1:0-1896 GCA_031381685.1 Acidimicrobiia bacterium | reverse complement strand
CGTCGTGTCGAAGGTTGTCACCGGCGACCCGAAGACCAACATCGCCACCTACGAAGTGTCGGTTTCCTGCGACAAGGGTGGCCCGAAGGACACCTTCTTGTTGAAGGATCGTCAGTCGAAGGTGTACCAGAACATCGTTTCTGGCACGAACTGCCTCGTCACCGAGACCAAGTCCGATGGCGCCACGGCGTCGTACGCCGACAACAGTGGCGACAACACCACTGACGGCCGCGTCGTCATCAAGCGCAAGGGCACTGGCTGCAGCCAGGCCGGTGCGCCGACTGCTGCCGCTCCTGGTGGCCCGGCCCCGACCTCGGCATTCGACGAGTGCTGGGCGAACGTGATCATCACGAACAGCTACGTGGTCACCACGACCACCACGGCTGCTCCGGCGACCACGGCTGCTCCGCCCACGACCGCTGCTCCGGCACCGGCCCCGTCGCCGGCCCCGGCTCCGGAAGTCATCGACGAGCCGACCTTCACGGGCTGATCTCAGCTCTGTAGGTTTGATCACCCGGCAACGGGTGTGATCTGAACGAAGGCCCCGCCGCAAGGCGGGGCCTTTGTCGTTCTCAGGGGCGGCGTGACGCTCGACTCGCCGCCGCACATCAGCGTCGGTGCGCCGCCGGACATCCCCGGACGTGCGCCGCACATCGACCGCACCTTGCCGCACATCCGCCAAAGTTCGACCGAAATCAGCAAAAAGGTAGCGATGTGCGGACCGAGGTGGCGATGTGCTGCAGAGAGGAAGCGATGTGCGGCAAAGAAGCGCCGGGATGGCGGCGCAAGGGGCGTGTCGCGAACGCCTCGACCGGGAGGGTTACGGGGTGATCTCGATGGGGACGCCCTGGGGGAGCGTCTGGGCCAGCTTGGTGATCGCCGCATTCTTCATGCGGATGCATACGTGGCTGGCATCGGTGCCGAGGGCGCCTGGCTGGTTGGTGCCGTGGATCCCGATCTGCCCGTCTCCACGACCGAACTTCTGCAGCACGTTGGAATATGCCGAGAGGCCGAACGCCCACGGGCCGTAGGACCCGCGGGGATTGCCCGGCTTGGCCAACTCCCGCAGGAAGAACGAACCGGTCGGCGTGGGATACTTGCGCGTGCCGACGGCGACGATCTCCCGCTGCACTTCCTTGCCGTTCTTGTAGACGATGAGGGTGTGGTCGGAGAGGTCGACGCTGAGCGCGTAATCGTGCTGGTAGATCGTGACGTCGCTGGCCTTCACGTAGCCGGTGCGCCCGTTGGGCCGCATCGGCAGCTGCACCTTGAAGGCGTTGCCCTCCTGGGCGATGACGACGAACACGTGGCGGCCGCTGAAGTTCTTGCGATTGTCGAAGCTGACGACCGGCTTTGTCGCAATCGCCGTCTGATACACCGGCGTCAACCGATTCCTGGCGGCGGCGACAAGGGTGACGACCGGCGGCTTCCAGCCTGCGATGACGGGGGCGTTGTTGACGCTCGACCCGGGAGGGGTGGTCGTCAAGCCGGCACTCGGAGTGGCCGCGGCGTCAGGCAGCACCGGCGTGGTCGCCGGGACGGGTGAGATGGCCTCGGTTCCGAGCGCCACCTGCGGAGCCCCGAGCGTGAAGACGCCGAGGCTGAGGACGCTCACCGTCGTCGCCCGACGGGCCATGGTCTGGGGGTGTCTGGGTGTGCGCACGATGGAGTCCTTCGGCATATTCGGCGTCGGGATTGACGGCTGTCCGGTGTCGGAACGGTGAGCGGGCAGCAAACAATCATCCGCCGACGCGATCTTGGCACGGCTTCGCCGTTGTCGACGAACGCCACGAGTGAACGTGTGTACGGGTCCCACGTGCTGCGGCGGGCTCACGCCATGACGATGACCGGGGTGCCGAGCGGGAGGATCTTGGCGAGCTTGCGGATCTCGTCGTT
>JANMYF010000094.1:0-12934 GCA_031381685.1 Acidimicrobiia bacterium | reverse complement strand
CCTCACACCAGATGAGTTGGCACGAGCGTTGAACCGAGCCGCTCGCGCGATCGAGAACGACGATGGAGTCAATCGACACGATCAGCAACGACGCGAGACCGCCCTTCGAATCTGGACGGACAAGCGCAGCGGGATGTTCCGGGTCTCGGGTGCCTTCGATCCGCTGAGCGGAGCGCTTCTGAACGGGCGATTGAACGCAGCGTCGGCAGCGTTGTTTGCCGAGCGAACACCGTCCACCTGTCCGACTGACGCTGGAGCGAAGCAAGACCACCTGCGGGCGCTTGCACTCCTCTCGCTCACGTCAGGTGTCTTGGCGAAACCGACCGCCGAGCGCCGGTTGCGCGATGTCACGAGCGAATCGAGCGGCACAAACGAAGATTCCGCAGCAGACGTGGCCGGCGACGCGCCCGACACGATGGGATACGACGAGGACGACGAATGGTCCCGTTTCGTGCACACCAGTCCGTCGCGTTTCGGACGTCCGGAGATCGTCGTCGTTCTCGATGCACGTGCGGAGACTGTTGCAAACAACGGAGGGAAGCCGGTCGTCGATTGGGGCATTCCTGTTGAACTCCCGCCGCGCGCACTTGAAGAGCTGTTCCCTCGAGCAGACGCTCATCCGGTGATCGTTCTGAACGGGGTAGTTCTCCACGCGCCCGGCGATATGGACCTGGGTCGCTCAAGCCGTCTCGCGTCGCGGGCACAACGCCGAGCGCTCCGTTCGCTCTACGCGACCTGCGCCGTGCCGGGATGTGCGGTGAAGTTTGATCACTGCAAGCCCCATCACGTTCACTACTGGGAACACGGCGGGCCGACCGATCTCTGCAATCTTCTCCCGCTCTGCAGCATCCATCACCACCGAGTGCACGATTGCGGTTGGAAGCTCACGCTCCTCCCGGACCGCACCCTAACGATCACCTATCCCGACGGAACGATCCAAATCACCGGCCCACCCCTCCGCCTCCAAGCTGCCTAGCCAGCCAACTTCCCCCCTTCCCCCCGAAGCCGCACTCCCCCACGTGTTCCTTGACAACCAAACCCAGGCCCGGTCATCAAGTTGTTGATGGTTTCTTCCTGCTCACGTCAGCGCCAAGCACAACCAACGAGCGGGAGGGGTGGCACCGGGAAGGGGCCCGCCGAGGAACGGAGACCCGGTGCGACGGAGGAGCACAACGGGCGAGTACCGCAGAGTGGGAAGGCTCCCCGGTGACAGGACCCCGGAAGCGGTCACGCAACGCCAAAGTCTCCGGTGACAGGACCCGATAAGCGGTCACGCAACCGACGTTCCCCAGTGACAAGACCCCGGAAGCGGCCACCCGACACCACGTCCCCGGAAGCGGCCACCCCGGGGCTACCGGACCGACCCCAGGTTGGAGTTGAGCGGGATGTCGGGCGGCGACCCGGCCGCCGGGAGGGCGATGGTCCCGTCCCGGAAGGCCTGCTGTTGCGCTGCGTGCTCACGGAGTCGGCGACGGGTGCGGAAGAGCTGGGGGGTGAAAGGTTCGACCTTGCGGTCCGACGACCAGTGCGCCGGTGGAGCGGACACCACCGTGGTGAGGCGGACCAGCGTGGTGTCGTAGTTGACGCGCCATCCGCAGAAGTCCGCCCAGGCCCGATCGTGATCGGCCCGGAGCGGAACCCCGGCCGCTTCCAATTCGAAGTACATGAGGTCGAACTCCCGGCGCGAGATGCTGATCGGATCGGTTGGTTTCGGATCAGCGTTGTGCGGAATCATGAAGTAGTCGGCGATCCGGCGGAGCGACAGGAAGCCGGCGCGAAGGCACAGAGGAGCCTCCGCCGAGCGCGTCAAGTCGAGCACGCTGAGAGACAGAGCGGCCGTGTCGAGCACACACCCCGCCGCGGTGATCCATGACCGATCGGGTCGCGGCGACCGGAAGAAGTTCAGCGCCGCGAAGTTGGTGTGGCTCTCCTCGACCTCGACGAACCAGTCCTCCCAGCGGCTGAAGAAAGCCGGGAGCTGGTCGAGTCCGCCGACAAGGTTGAACCGGACGAGCATCGTCACCGGCGACGGCGGCATGCCGGCACGCGATTCGAGAAGCCCCACCAGAACCTCGCGTTTGGAGAAGGCGGCGTAGATCGCCGGGAGGTAGGAGATCAACAGCGCCACCACGATCAGTCCTATGGACGCCTGAGCGAAGGAAGACACGGCAGCGGGACCGTTGCGGCGGAACATGACGCCGAGCGTGAGCATCGACGATCCGCTCACGTAGAACGCGTCGCCCACCGACTTCGGGTCGAGCGCCCAGTGAACCCCGGCAAAGCCGACGATGATCAACGTCACCCAAACGATCGGCATGAGCACGAGAGCGAGCGGCGCGTAGAGCGCGAGGCGATGATCCCGCTTTGCCCACGGCAGACTCGGTCGGGCGTACAGCTTCATCCCGCCGCGGACCACGGTGAACACCGTCCGGGTGATCTTCTGCGTCGTGCCCTTGGGCACGACGACAAGCTTGATCGCCGACAGGAACGTTGCCAGCGCCGCCCCGATTCCGACAAGTCCGACGACAACACGGAGAACGATGGCAGCGGGTGACGACGAATCCACGCCCATGATTGTGACCCGAACCGAAGCCGCAATAGCGTTCACTCGGCCCGACCCCGCAAAGAGGATCTGATGATCGAGCACCATGTTGACATCCGTACGTCCGACGGAGCGATGAACACCTTCATCACCCACCCCGAGGAGGGCGGGCCCCATCCGGTGGTGTTCTTCTACATGGATGCCCCCGGCAAACGCGAGGAACTCCACGACATGGCCCGCCGCCTCGGCACTGCCGGGTACTACGTGATCCTTCCCAACCTCTACTACCGGTCCGTTCGGGAGTTCAACATCTTCTCCGGCGATCCGGCGCAGGACCGTGATGCGATGTTCGCACTGATGGACGGGCTGACCGACGACATGGTGGCCCGAGATACCGAGTCGCTCTTCGCCTACGTCGACGCCGACCCCGCGGCAGAATCGACTCGTGTCGGCTGCATGGGCTACTGCATGAGTGGACCGTTCTCGTTCGCCATGGCCGGGATGTTCCCGGACCGGATCCGAGCGGCGGCATCGCTCTACGGCGTTCGGCTGTTCGGCGAGGGCTCCCCCGCATATCTCGCCGAGAAGGTCAAGGGCGAGCTCTACTTCGCCTGCGCGGAGACTGACCAATACGCACCCAAGGAGGTCATCGACGGCCTCATCGAGCATCTCCGGATCACGGGTACGAACGCCCGCGTGGAGTGGTACCCCGGAACGCACCACGGCTTCGCGTTCCCGACCCGCGGTCCCGTCTACAACAAGGAGGCCGCCGAGCGGCACTGGGAGCGACTGCACGCACTGTTCGCCCGCAACCTCACCTGACGGTGCCGTCGAACCCGACGTCAGCAACGCACTGACGCGACTTCATGATCCGCAACCCGCATCGGTAGGGTGCGTCCATGGACTTTGACCTACCTGCCGACGACGATCCTCGCCGCGTTGCCGTCCGGACCTGGCTGACGGCGAACCCGAAGACGACCGTCCGCCAGCTGGCCGAGGCCGGCTACGTCGCTCCGCACTGGCCGACGCCGTACGGACTCGGTGCCGACCCGGAACACCAGCTCATCATCGACGAAGAACTCCGGCGGGCCGAAATCCGGCGGCCGAGCAACGCCATCGGCATCGGGTGGGGCGGACCGACGATCCTCTACGGGGGTACCGAGGAGCAGAAACAGCGATTCCTCCCGGGGATCTTGTCGGGTGAGGACTTCTACTGCCAGCTCTTCTCCGAGCCGGACGCCGGATCGGACCTCGCGTCGCTGGGCACGCGTGCACTCCGCGATGGCGATGACTACATCATCAACGGGTCGAAGATCTGGACATCGGGCGGTCACCACGCCAAGTTCGGCATCCTCATCGCGCGCACGAATCCCGACGTCTCCAAGCACCGCGGCGTGACGTACTTCGTCCTCCCGATGAATCTCCCCGGGGTCACGATGACGCCCATCATCGACATGACCACCGCGCACTCGTTCAACCAGGTGTTCTTCGACGATGTCCGCCTGCCCGTCGAGTACCGCATCGGCGAAGAGGGCGACGGCTGGCGGCTGGCCAAGGTCACGCTCGGCAACGAGCGGGTGTCGCTGTCGGGCGCCGGATCGCTGTGGGGCACCGGGCCGAGCGCCTATGACCTTCTCGAACTCGTCCGCAAACAGGGCGGTGTCAACGATCCCGTGATGCGCGATCGTCTCGCCGCCCTCTACATCGAGGCCGAGACCCTTCGCCTGATGAGACTACGTACGCTTACTTCCACGTTGAAGGGACGCGAGCCCGGGGCCGAGGCCAGCGTGCAGAAGCTGCTCGCCGACGAGCACGGGCAGCACGTCATGGAGATGGCCAAAGAGTTCGTCGGTGCCCACGGCATGCTCTCGGGGTCAGGTCCGAGCGGCGCGCTTCCGGTGTCGGCGGGCGGCACCCCGACGGAGGTCAACTTCGCCAAGGGGCTCTATCCCGACGTGGAGCCGGTCTGGCACTACGGGTACCTCTTCGCTCCGGCACTCACGATCGGCGGCGGCACCTGGGCGGTGCAGCGCAACATCGTGGCCGAGCGGGCCCTCGGACTCCCTCACGACATCGACGTGGAAAAGGGCAAGTCCTGGGCGGAGAACCGCCGGGGCTGACAAACCCTCACGCGCGCATACTATCGGCCGAGTCGAGAGACCTGGCCTTTAACCTTCTACAACGGCCTGCTGCGTCCGCTCAGGCTGCGGGGCGGGCCTGGACGAGCGCACTCGACGCACCGCGTCGTGGTCGGCACCGCGAGCCGTCGCGCGAGCGGAATCGGCGTGCCGCACGCCTCGCACAAGGCGGTCAACGCATCGTCGAGCCGACTCTCGGCAGCCGCCAAGTCGGCGATGGCTCGGACGTATCCGTCGCGTCGAGCGGTCAGCTGTGACCGCTCAAAGGCAATGGTGTGGCCTTCGGGGTCGTGCTCGTCGTCGGGAGGGCTGGCATCGGCCGCCTCCGTCAGGTCATCAAAGCTCGCCGTCAGCGAATCGGCCAGGGTTTGCAGGCGACGTCGCTCGAGCAGAATCCGCTCGCGCACCTGAGTACGTTCCGGGTCGGTGCCGTCCACCAAGTCATTGTCACCCATGGTTGTGGTCGCGGTCGCTCCCGGGGCGACCAGGTCCACAATCATCGGCCGCAGCCACCCGAACCCGGCTGGGGCTGGCGACGTTAGCGGTCGTCGGCGTGAGCGGGGCCGTAGAGCGGGTCGTTCCCGGTGATCGCCGCCCAGCGGCGGGTACCGAACTCGAAGTGCCACCACTCCTGCTGGAGCACGACGAAGCCCTGTTGCCGCATGGCCCAGAACAGCATCCGGCGCACCGCCCGGTCATTCTCGCCGGCGTGTTCGGGTTGGCGCGGCCCGGTCTCGAAAAAGTCGGCGTGGGCCCGATCGGTGAAGTCGTCGTACCCTCCGCCGGGGGCGAGCGCGATGCCGTCGATGGTGAGCGTGAGGTCGACGGTCCCGCCGGTGAGGTGGGGTGGCGGCGTCGCCGGATCGGGATCGGGCGGGGAGACGAAACCCGGGGGAAGGTCGTGACCGCGGTACGCGGCATCGAACAGCTCGGCCTGCAGATCGAGCGGCCGCCACGCGTCGAACACCGCGAGCCCGAATCGATCGGGGAGCGCATCGGCCACGGCCGCCAATCGGTCGTAGGCGCTCGACCGCATGAGGGTGACGGGGCGGGCCTTGCTCCAGCCGGCGTGCCAGTAGTTCCCAAGCGTGCGGATCCGTCGGTGCGCCACCATCACGAGCGGTTCGTCGACAGGATCGGTCACCGGAGTAACGCTCACCGGTTCGATCAGCTCGGGAAGAGGCTTCTGTTCATCGAACCGGATCGCGAGGTCCGCCATAACTACGGATACCGCAACAGTCGTGATCGGCCGATCGAAACGGGGGCCGTGGTGTTCTGGCACCGTGCTCATGCCCGGGCGAGCTCGAGCACGCGGCCAATACGGGTCATGTAGTCCGCTGCGGTGGGGAGATCGAGGACCGGGAGCATGAATTCCTCGATGCCGTGGCGATCGTGGAGTTCGCGTATCTGTTCGGCGCAGGCCGCGGTGGAGCCGGCGATCACGAACGGGAGAACCCAGTCGTCCTTCACCAGACGTCCCGCCGCCTCCAGCCCGTCGGCCATGGCATCGCGAATGGCGAGTCGATCGGCTTCGCCGAGCCCGATTCGCTCACGAACTTCCGGCTGCGAGTCGACCAGCCGATAGGTCATATGCGGGCGTACCATATCGAGCGTGTCATCGTCGGTGACGACGAGTGTCGAGTAGCAGATGCGAGGGGTATTGCCGCTTTTCTCCGCTCCTCCACGAACCAACTGCACCGCCTCGCTGATCACGTCGTGGTGGAGGAAATCCAGCATGACACCGTCGGCGACCTCCCCACCGAGGGCAAGCATCTTCGGCCCGCGCCCGGCGAGCCAGATGGGTATGTCCGCTCCGCCGAACCCGAGCGAGGCGTTGGTCAACGATCCGACGGACGACCTGGACGTGACGGGACTACCGGAGAAGAGCCCTCGGCACATCATGATGAGGTCGCGAACCGCGGCGAGGGGCCTTGAGCGATCGACACCAAGGGGTCCGAGGGTGAGGCTCCCACCCGCACCGACACCAAGGAACGCCCGACCGTTCGAGAGTTCGTCGAGGCTGGCGACTGCCGCCGCAGTCGTGGCGGGGTGACGCGTGTAGGCGTTGGTGATGCCCGGACCTACCTCCACCCGGTCCGTTGCCAAGACAATCGCGGTGAGGGTCACGTACACGTCGCGAGTGGCCAGGCCCTCGTCGTAGACCCAGCAGCGGTCGTAACCAAGCCGTTCGGCGAGGACCGCGAGCTCGACGATGTCGGCCACCGGAGCCTCCGGCATCAGGTTCACACTCGTACGCAGAGCCACTTCCACATCACGACCGTAGTTGGTCGCGCGCTACGGTCAATGTCGTGCACGTGCGCGATCTCGCCCGATCCGACGCTCACCTGCGGGCCCGACTACCGCCCGGAGGCGGACCCTCATGAGCGAGGGAGAAGCGATCGATCTCGACGTCGACGGAACGGTCGTGCGGGTGTCGAACCCCCACAAGGTGTTCTTCACCGGGATCGGCGCCACGAAGCTGGATCTGATCTCCTACTACCGGTCGATCGCCGATCCGCTGATGCGTACCGTGCAGGGGCGGCCGATCACGATGGAGCGCTACCCCGACGGGGCGAGCGGCAAGTCGTTCTACCAGAAGCGGGTTCCGACGGGACCGGAGTGGCTCGTGACCACGGAAGTGGCGACCGTGAACGGGACGCCCTCCGAAGCACTGGTGCTGGCCGACATGGCCCACGTGGTCTATGCCGTGAATCTCGGATGCCTCGGATTCCACCCGTGGCCGTTCCTCGCCGCCGACCCGATGCACACCGACGAGTTGCGCATCGATCTCGACCCGTCGCCCGGCGTCACGTTCGACATGGTGCGGCAGGCGGCCTTCCTCACGCAAGCGTTGTTGCGGGAGATCGGTATCACCGGCTTCGTGAAGACGACCGGAAGCCGCGGATTGCATGTGTACATACGGGTGCGAGAACGCGTCGATTCCTACGCCGTGCGGGCCGCGGCAGTCGCCTTTGCCCGAGAGCTGGAGCGTCGCCATCCCGATCTCTGCACCGCCGCCTGGTGGAAGGAGGAGCGCGGCGCGAGGGTGTTCGTCGACTTCAACCAGAACGCGCCTCACAAGACCGTGTTCGGCGCATGGGCAGCCCGTCCCCGCGTCGGCGGCCAGGTCTCTACCCCGGTCACATGGGATGAGCTGTCCACGATCGATCCCGACACGCTCACCATCGAAACGGTTCCCGAACGGGTCAGGGCGCTCGGAGACCCGTGGCTGACGATGAACCACGACCCGCAGTCGATCGAGCCGCTCCTCGAGTGGTCGGCGCGCGATCTCGCTGCCGGCCTCGGTGATGCCCCGTGGCCGCCCGTCTATCCGAAGATGCCCGGGGAGCCCTCACGGGTGGCGCCCAGCAGGGCCAAGCGGCCGAAGGATGTCACGGCCGAACGCCCGCCAGCAGCTCGGCAACCACGTCGTAGCGACGAAACGAAGGAATGAAGTAGACCCCCTGCACAAAAGGACGGATCTCCTCGAGGAGTTCGGCGGCGATCCGCTGACCCTCGCCGCGGCCCTCGTCGGGGGCGCTGGCCATCCGGTGGACGATGGCGTCGGGAACGCTCATGCCCGGTACCTCGTTCTTGAGGAACACGGCATGGCGGACGGAGGCGAGCGGCAGGACGCCGCAGAGCAGCGGCAGCGTCAGCGGCCCGTAGGTGTCGGCGTAATGGGCGAGGAATGCCCGGGCCCGAACGGGATCGAACACCGGTTGCGTGAGTGCAAACCCAGCACCGAAGTCGATCTTTCGGCGCAACAGCTTGGCCTCCGCCTCAACATCCATCGGTGTGAGGTTCAGTGCGACGCCGACAAAGAACGAGCACGGCGACCCGATCGAGGTGCCGGCCCCGTCGAGACCGGCGTTGAACTGCTGGGTGATGAGCTTCACCAGGCCCGTCGGCACGATGTCGTGATGGTCGAATGCCTGGGGATAGTCGCCGATGCTGGCGAGATCGCCCATGGTGACGAACAGCGTCCGCACGTCGAGGGTGTGGGCGGCAAGCAGGTCGCCTTGAACCCGCAGGAGGTTGCGACCCCGAACCGGGAAGTGGAGCACGGGTTCGAGCCCCGTCGACTGCTGCACCTTGATCGATGCGGCGAGCCCCGTCATTCGCATGCGAGCCATCGGGGTGTCGGAGATGTTGAGCGTGGTCGCACCGGCGTCGCGCAAGCGAAGCGCGTGTGCTTCGAGTGTGCTGGTGTCCGCACTCTTCGGCGGCTCCATCTCAACGGTGGTGACGAACCGGCCGGCACGAAGATGGCGCGCAAGGGCCGGTTCGCTGCGCACAGGCGCCTCGACGGCGACCGCAGCAGGCTCGCGAACGTGGGCGGCATGGGCCGATCTCCGACGACGACCGGTCGTGCGGGCGGCGTCGAGCGCCCGCCTCACTCCGCGGATGTGGTCCGGGGTCGTACCGCAACATCCTCCGATCAGGCGAGCGCCGGAAGCCAGGAACTGCTCTGCGTAGTCGGCGAAGTAGTCAGGCGGTGCCGGGAAGTAGAGGCGCTCGCCACGGCTCTCGGGGTATCCCGCGTTCGGCATGGCGGAGAACGCGATCGGCGATTTGTTCGACCCGGCCTCGGCCTCTGAATACCGGAGGAGGACCTCGTGGACGCCCCGCGGACCGGTCGAGCAGTTCGCCCCGATCACATCGGCACCGGCAGCACGGAGTCGGCCCACGGCGGTCTCCGGCACCACGCCGCCGAGCGTGCGCACTTCCCGGGTGAAGCTCATCGATGCGACGAGAGGAAGGGGGCACTGCGAACGGGCAACGGCGATTGCGAGCTCGAGCTCGGCGAGGTCGGCAAAGGTCTCGAGCACGAGGAGATCAACGCCGGCGTCGGCCAATGTTCCGATCTGCTCGATATAGGCGGCTCTCGCATCTTCCGGGGAGAGCGGCCCGAGCGGGCTCAGCCGGGCACCCGTCGGGCCCACCGAACCGGCGACGAAGACCCTTCGACCTGACTCATCGGCGGCCTGACGCGCGAGTCGCGCACCGGCGGCGTTGATGTCGACGGTTCGGTTCGCGGTCCCCCATCGGTCGAGGTGAATCGCCGTGGCCGAGAAGGTGTTCGTCTCCAGGACGTCGGCGCCGGCCGCCACGAACGCCCGATGGATGTCGAGGATGATCTCTGGTCGAACCAGGTTAAGGCCTTCGAAGGATTGTTCGAAACCGATGCCCGCAGCATTGACCATCGTCCCCATCGCACCGTCGGCGACGAGTGGGTGTTCGAGAAGGGAGTCGAGGAAATTCATTGGTACGTTCGCCTACGAATCTGTTCAACACGGCGACACATCACCGTTCAAGCTACCCGGGAATCACGACCCGTCGAGGTGAGCGACGGCGTGGACAGCGACGCCGTTGCCCGCGACGGCTTCGACGAATCGCTCGGCGAGCGGCCATACCGATGCGTTCACCTTGGTCAGGCACACGACGAACCTCGCCCCGGGCGGAACATCCTTGCGTCCGCCGTTCACGCTCGTCACGAGTTCGGCGGCGCGTTCGGGGGTGAGACGGTCGTAGGGCGAGCAGCCGAGCACAGCACCGACGCGAAGCGGCCGATGACACTGGTCTTCGATCGTGCGGTCGAGGGCATCGGCGCCGATCACACAGATCACCATCGTGACGGTCGACGCGATTACCGGTTCATACCAGTGAGGGGCCTTTGCCGGACGGCGACGGGATCCGTCCGACTCGGCAACGACGTGCGCGCCGAGGCCGAACAAGGCATCGGCGCGCTCGGGCGTGATGCCGACGCCCTTCTGGCCGACGACGGCACGCAGCACCATGACGCGACCGTGCTCCCGCAGACCTGCTCGCACATCGTCATCGGACGGGGAGAGGAGCAGCGGTCGGCCGCGATGCTGATCGGCGCCCATCTTCGTGGTGCAGGTGAGGATCGTGTGCCCGGCCAGCGTGGAGCCGATGGCGTGCATCAGCGTGGTCTTGCCGCCCCCGCCGACGAGCGCCACGTGATGGCGACGGTCAGGACGCCGGGAGTCCACCAGACCGAGGTCACGAGCGAGATCGTCACCGTTGATGATCGACAGCGTCATCGGGCGTCAGCCACGTCGGCGGAGCCACGTGAAGACCGCTTCCGTGACGCCGCCGCCGATCGAAAGCGCCTTGTCGGAGATCTCGTGGGGGTGGACGTCGAGGCGTGAATCGACGTCGCCGATCTTCAGACCGACCTTCGCCAGTGTCCCGTCGGCGAGGAGACCGCGAACAAGCCCGGCGAAGGGGGCGAGAACCGGGACTCGTTGACGTTCACCGACAACCGAGCCGATCGCCTGGCCCTCACGCACGACGTCACCGATGGCGGCCTCCCATCGGACGACTCCCTCGATCGGCGTTCGCAGCACCCGTTCGCCGCTGCGTCCTCCGACGGAACCCGGGTTCCCCGTGTTCGGTGCGGCCGAACCCTCCCAGAGCACCCGCCCCAGACGGGGGCCACGCTGGGTCTCGATCACCGCATGGCAGTGCTCGCCCACGACGAATCCGGGTCCGAGGCCGACGACGAATGGGGCGTCGCCGAGGCTGCAGTCCAGCGGCCTCTTGGCCAGTCTGGCGTCGACGACAACGTCGGCCCGGAGATCAGGCGGCAGAATCGGCGAGACCAGCACGGGAACGACGTCGGCCTGACGAGAAAGCGTTCGCGCCGCTGACGCCGTCGCCACGAGTCGGGCCACGAGCCGCCCTTCGATCGTCACCGCGCCGGAAGGATCAGTGACGACCGACGAAAGCGCAACGGTGCGCCGCACCGTGAGGGGCTCGCCGAGCTCGAGTGCGATCACGGAAAACCCGGCAACGCGCAGGCGCCACGCGACACCGGTTCCGAGATCACCCGCGCCACGGATGGCGACGAGCGTGCCCTCAGGCTTTGACATCGCCCACGCGAGTCGGGGCGAGGCGACGCGCCGAAACGACCTCTCCCAGGATCGACACGGCGATCTCCTCGGGTGTCTCTGCTCCGATCTCGAGGCCGATCGGCGTCTGGACCCGCGAGAGTTGCTCGGCAGCGACACCGGCAGCGGCAAGTTGCTCCGCAGTCACCTGCCATCGCCGTCGGCTTCCCATCAGCCCGATGTAGCCGGCGGTGGTGCGCAACACCTCGGGAAGGACGACGAGATCGACGGCGACATTCCGGGTCACCACGACCACAGCGGAACGATGATCGATGTTGGCGACCCTCAACGCCTCGGTCACCGGTCCGGCGACCACCACCGTGGCGCCCGGCATCAGGGCAGCAGTGGCGAGCTCGGTTCGATCGTCGTTGGCGACGACCCGGAAGCCGAGCCACGAGGCCAGTTCGGCGACGGCACGGCCGACGTGTCCACATCCGACGATCAACAGCGTGGGATTGGGGTACTTCGGCTCGATGATGATCTCGGTCGTCCCCCCGCAGACACCGGGGTCGCCGGAAGCAACGTCGACAAGCTCATAGGTGCACGTACGAATTGTGGCCGCCTCGGGGTCGTTGGCGACGAACGAGCGCATCGAGTCGCGAATGACTCGCTGTTCGAGTTCGCCCCCGCCCACCGACCCAACGGTTCGTCCGTCGGAAAACACGATCATCTTCGACCCGGCGCGCCGCGGCACCGATCTCGCGGTCGCGAACACTGTCGCTACGACAACCGCGCGTCCGGCCTCGAGCTCGCCCAGGACAAGGGCAGCGACGCGCTCCTCGGACAGAAGGCCCGTTTCCCGTGAGCTCAGGCCGGTCACACCGCGCTCCACAATCGAGCGGCCTGCTCATTCATACGCGCACGTAGCTTCTCGACATCGGCCCCGATCACCTCTCCGTCGCGTGTGCGGAACGCTCCGGCGATCATCACGTCCCGCACGTGGTGACCGCTCCGCCACAGCACCAGCTGATCGACGAGGTTGGGGGCGGTGACCGGTGTCGGAGTCCGGATGTCGACGGCCTGGAGGTCAGCTGCCCATCCCGGCTCGAGCCGTCCCACGTTGGCCAGACCGATCGACTCCGCTCCGCCCTGCGTGGCCATCCGCAGCACGTCGCGCCCGGGCATCGCCGCCGGGTCGAGCAGCCGGGCCTTCTGGAGCAGGAAGGCCGACCGCATCTCCTCGAACTGATCGTTCACGTACCCGTCGGAGCCGAGGCCGACGGTCACCCCCGCGGCGAGCAGCTCCGGGATTGGCGCGATGCCACCACCGACCTCGCCGTTGGCCATCGGCATGTGGCTCACCCGGACCCCGCGTTCGGCGATCAGTGCCCGCTCGG
>JANMYF010000068.1:0-27282 GCA_031381685.1 Acidimicrobiia bacterium | reverse complement strand
CTCGTTCTCTTCGCGGTGGCGGGAGCCCTCTTCTCCGGGCTCGGCGATGCGTTTCGGGAGGTTCACATACCACGACGCCGCCGACGCGAGCAGTGCCGCGCACAGGAAGCCCCACTTCGCCGCCGAAGCGGTGGAGAGCTCCCGGGCGGCGTCGGCGGTGATGGACTGCCCGTCGACACGACGCTTCGACCGGACGATCTCGTAGAGCGACCGGTTCTCCGCCTCGTCGGCGAGGAAGTACATGCCAATGGTGAAGAACGCGAGCAGGCGCCATCCGCGATTGCGACCAACCAGCAGCGCCAGGATCGCGGCGAACAGGGCGGCGAAGACCATGTCCATCACGACCAGCTGAAGCGCGTTCCCTGGCAGCTCCGCCTGAGCGATCGCTAGGGCCGATCGACCGGGGAGCTCGAAAAGGCCCTCGTCGTTGCGCATCCACCCGAAGAAGAGGGCTCCCGCCACCGCGAAGAGAACGAGCAGGACGAGGTTGCGACGGACCTCCCACCACCGCCGACCGGGCGGCCTCACTGTCGCTGCTGTTGTCGGCCCACCCTCCGGAGGCGTCGGTGCTGCCGATGCGTCCGAGTCTTCCATCGTCGCGCCCATCGTCCGATCGTTGCAGAAAGCGTCGACCCATGCCGAGCGGCGCAGTCATCAGGAGAGAGGTTGCCCCCATATATGGGGGCAGAACACCTCCCAACGTCGCTTGGAGGTGGACTACGTGTACCCTGGGGGGTATGTGTAGACGTGTGCAGTGCAAGCGGTGCAACAAGCCTTCTTGGGCGGGTTGCGGAGCCCATGTCGACGCCGTGCTCGCCGACGTGCCCGTCAACGAACGTTGCGCGTGTCGGACCGAAACCCCTCCGCCAGCCGAAGCCAACCGGGTCGGCAAGCCGAGATCGGGACGATTTTCCCGGTTCCTCGGCAGGTGAGCCTCCGGGGCCGCGGGTCGCAGCGGCTGCGTGCATCAGCAGATGATCGTGGTCCTCACGCCAGCTTGGTGAACATCTTCTGCACTTCGGCGATGTCGTAGCCCTCTTTCGCCGAACGCTTCGGATCGGCAATGCACCAGGTGAGCCCCGCCGCGACGAGCACGAAGCCGGCTTGCTCGACGGCCTTGTTCGCGGCCGACAGCTGCGTCACGATCTCACGACAGTCCCGCCCTTCCGTAAGCATCTGCTGCACTCCGCGCAGCTGGCCTTCGGCGCGGCGAAGCCGCTTGAGCAGATCACTGACAGTCTCTTCGGGAAGCTCCATGGAGACCAGTGTGCCATACCCCTCCCCGTATGAACAGGTTCCGCAAGCAGGTCGATGATAGGACGCCAACGCCCGAGATCGGCTAGACCGGGAATGATGCGACGCATCGAGATCGAGAAGGAACTCCACGAGGGACGGATATGGCTCCTCACCAAGTACGAGGCGCTCTCGCATGAGCAGCGCCACCAGCCGCTCACGCCGAGCGAACACGATCCGTCGAACCTCTGGACCGCGCTCGACCATCTCGCCCACCTCTCGCTGATCGAGCACAACTTCGCGGCGATGGTGCGTCGGCACCTGACGGGGCACACCAACCCCGTCGGACTTCGCTCGGACGACTCCGGGAAGCCTCGGACCACCGAGGAGATCATGGCCACCGTTCACGCCATGACCGACCAGTGGCAACGAAAGCACGCCGGCAAGTCGTTCGACGACGTCGTGGCGCTCGGACAGGAATCCCGGGCCGTCACCCTCACTCTCCTGTCGGAGCTCACCGATGACCAGCTCGGAGAGAAGCTGCCAGGCGCTCCGTGGGCCGACGGCTCGATCGGCGGCGTGCTCGCCGCCAACGCCGGACACGGCCGGATGCACTGGAAGTGGGTCACGGACGCGTTCGACGCCGCGCCCGACCCGACGTCGCCGCACCGGGGCACGGCCACCGAGTAATGTCTGTCTGCTTCGTCACGTGCCCAGGGGTGGCACGCTGGAGAGGTGAGCACCAGTGATCGTGACCAACGCCCCTTCGATCTGATCGTCTTCGGGGCGACGAGCTTCGTCGGCCAGATCGTCGTCGGGCATCTCGTCGAGCGCGGTGACCGGACACTCGCGTGGGCCATGGCCGGCCGCAATGAGGCGAAGCTCGCCGAGGTCGCCGCGACGACCCTCGCCCGGGTCGATCGCATTGTTGCCGATGCCGGTGATCTCGACGAGATGCGCGCACTCGCCCGACGCGCCCGGGTGATCGCATCGACGGTCGGGCCGTACGCACTGCACGGTTCGAACCTCGTCCAGGCGTGCGCGGAGGAAGGGACGGACTACGTCGACCTCACCGGGGAGCCGCAGTGGATGCGACAGATGATCGATGCCCATTCGATCGCCGCCACCGTCTCGGGTGCCCGCATTGTCCATTCGTGCGGTTTCGACTCGATCCCGTCCGACATGGGCGTCTGGTTCACCCAGAAGGAGAGCATCGAGCGTTTTGGTGAGCCATGCACCCGCATCGGGATGCGGCTCGCCGGGGCGCGAGGTGGGGCAAGCGGCGGCACGATCGCGAGTCTTCTGAACGTCGTCGCGGAGATGGCGAAGGACCCTGCCCTGCGCGAGGTCATGAAGAACCCGTACGCCCTGGCTCCGGCTCACTTGCGCACCGGGCCGGCACAACCGAACGTCACCTTCCCGCAGCGCGACGACTTGTCCGGCCAGTGGGTCGCCCCGTTTTTGATGGCCGGCATCAACACCAAAGTCGTGCAGCGCAGCCATGCGTTGTTGGACCGACCGTGGGGTGAGGACTTCCGCTACGACGAAGCGATGCTCACCGGCACCGGTCCCCTCGGAGCGGCGAAAGCGTCCGGTGTGGCCGGCGCGATGGGTGGGTTCGCGGCGGCCTCGCTCCTCGCTCCGGTGAGGGGCGTCCTCTCTCGCTTCGTGCTTCCCAAGCCCGGCGAAGGGCCGTCCGCCGCTTCCCAGGCCAAGGGGTACTTCGACCTGCGGTTCTTCGGTGAGACGGAATCCGGCCGACGGATCATCGTGAAGGTCACCGGTGACCGAGATCCGGGCTACGGGTCGACGGCCAAGATGATGGTTGCCGCCGCGCTCACCCTCGTGGGCATTGACCGGGGGACCACGCCCGGCGGGTTCTGGACGCCGTCGACGTCCATGGACGGCGCGCTCCTCGAAGCCCTGCGCAACGATGCCGGCCTGACGTTCGAGGTCATGGGGTAGCCCAGCTGGCCGCCTGGGCTCACCTGGTCGTGACCGCTTCGATCCCGACGACATCGAGAGCTCCAGAAGCGGGACCGGTGATCGTCAACGTCGTAGCCGACGTTGCCGCCGGAAGGACGATGCGGCGCTCGGACCACAACACCGCTCCTCGTCGCAGCCCGGCCTCGGCGATCGGTTCCCCAATCAGGGCCGCCGGTATCCGGATCTGAGCGAACCATGGAGGCTGGGCCTGTCCCGGATCGGAGCCCATGACGGTCGCCGTGATGTCCGTTCCGGGCGCAACAGCGAACGGATCTGCGAATGCCCGCACGACGAGCACGGCTCCAACCGGTAGACGGCGGTGCGACAATCGCAGCGTGCCTCCGGCCGCCTTCCAATCGAGGTGCATCGAGGCCGGCCGGCCGACCAACTCGCTCAACTCCACCCGGTGGCATGCCTCGGTGCCGGGGGCCAGGAATGGGGACGACATGCCGGCCGGGCACCCGACGACCCCCAACCCCGATGTTCTGGCGCCGGGACTCGGCCAAGGGGCCGACGGATCGAGGAGGGAACGACGGCGAAGGGTTGGATCGAGCTGGACCAGTCGAATCCCCGGCGCGATCCGATCATCAGCGCGCTTGACGTCGAGCAGCGAGCCAGGGAGGGCCTGCGCCGCATAATCCGTAAGCGCGCGTAGTGCACGTGGAACAAGCTCGGCGAGTTTCGATCGTTGGGCGTCCTCGCCGAGTCTGACGTCGTCGGCGCAATCCGGGTTCGCCCGGTCGGGTGGCTCCGGACGAAGTCGTTCGTTGACGGCGTTGTGCGTTGCGCCGCGCAGGAGGAACAGGGCGATGGGCGTGAGGCGGACCCGAGGAATCGCCGCCGTCAGGAACTCGCCGCCGTCCACCCCGGAGTCTCCGTCACAGCTCCCGATCACGACGGCGGTCGGTACGTCGGCAAGCAGACCTGGGCTTACCGTGTCGGAGGTCGGCGCGATCAGCACCGACGCGACGACGGGAACCGACAGTCGACGGCCCGAGTCCCCACCACCGAGAACGGCGGCGACCGCTCCTCCGCGAGAATGACCGATCAGGATCACGCCGGACAGGTCGACGGTTGCCGGATCGAGCCACGAGGCGAACCTCTTCCCGGAAGCCGAGAGCGGTCCGATCACATCGCGTTCGACGAGCGACGCCGTCACGACGCCGAACTCGTCCGCCGGTTGGGCGAACTCCGCGTTCATCCCAATGGCAACGGCGACAACGCCCTGACGGGCGAGGGCTTCGGAAAGCCAGGAGAAGCCGTCATGGTTCGGCAGTTCGGTACCGTCGGCGCACGGCCAGTCGCGAGCTCGGCCGGATGAACAGAACGTGTGCGCTCCATGGAGGACGATCACGAGCGGAAACGGCCCGCCTCCATCGGTAGGTGCGCTTACGACGCCCCAACTCCTCACCGATGTCGTCGTGGCTCCGACGGTCAGCGGACGCATACCGCTATCGAAGAACGTCGTCCGGATCAGGTGAGGTCGTTCTTCTGTTCGGCGGGCCGGGCTCATCGGGGCCGAGGACGTCGAGGACGTCGAGGACGTCGACGAAGCGACCGGTTTCGACGGGGCCGCCGATGCCTGCGGGGCGCCGATGCGAACCGGGAGCAGAGCAGCCATGACGATAAGCACCATGTGGTGACCTCGACGGCGCTGCCACGCGCGTTCACCGGCCCGGGCCGGCCGACGACGCATCATGGACTTCCCGGACACCACTTCAGCGTGACAGACGGGCCGGGCGTACCGGGACGAAGGCCCCTAGGGCGGGATCCGTCCGACATGGTGAGATGGATGCGTGGTCAACTCCGCCCTCAGAACGGCCGAGTCGTTCTGGTCGGGCGATGCAGGTGGCCTCGTCGAGCGTCTCGCGTCGCGCCCAACCGGGCTCACCACCGCCGAGGCATCGGCAAGGTCCGCGGGCGTCCGCCTCCATGCGCCGAGACGCATGGCCACCTGGAAACTGGCCGTTCGCCAGGTCGAGAATCCGATCGTTCTGCTTCTCATCGGCGCCGCGGTGCTTTCGATGGCACTCGGCGACGCCATCGACAGCACCATCATCTTGGTGATCACTATCGCGAGCGCAGTTCTCGGGTATGTGCAGGAACGCGGCGCGTTGCGCGCCGTCGACGATCTCATGGCTGCTGTACGCGCTCATGCGACCGTGCTTCGAGACGGCGTCGAGGCCAAGGTGGCACTCGATGACGTCGTTCCCGGAGACGTCCTGGTTCTTCGAGCGGGAGACGTGATCGCCGCCGATGCCCGCGTGCTCGAATCCGATGCACTCCTCCTCGACGAGTCAACCCTGACGGGCGAGAGCTTCCCCGTGGAGAAACACCCCGGTGACCTCGCACCATCGACCGGATTGAGCGATCGGACCAACGCCGTGTGGTGTGGCACCCACGTCGCCAGCGGCACCGGGACGGCCGTGATCGCGGCCGTGGGGGAGGACACCGAGTTCGGTCGGGTAGGCACCAGCATCACCCGGGCACACGTCCCCACATCGTTCGAGCTTGGCCTGCGGCGGTTCGGCTTCCTGCTCATGCGGGTGACCGCGACGCTCGTCATCGGGATCTTCATCGTGAACGTCATTCTGGACCGTCCGGTACTCGAATCGTTCCTCTTCTCCCTCGCACTCGCCGTCGGCCTGACACCGCAGCTCCTTCCCACCATCGTGACCGTCACCCTGTCGCACGGCGCCCGTCAGATGGCCCGGCAGCAGGTCATCGTGAAGCGTCTGGATGCGATCGAGGACATCGGAGCGATCGACGTCCTCTGCACGGACAAGACCGGGACGCTCACCGAGGGATCGATCTCGTTCACCGGAGCGGAGGATGCGCACGGCGAGCCGTCCGACCGCGTCCGCTACCTCGGTTGGGTGAACGCGACGAGTCAACGCGGATTCGTCAACCCGATCGACGCCGCCCTGGCGGTGATGAACCCTCAGGGCGACGAGCCGTTCCGGCTGATCGACGAGCTCCCCTACGACTTCACCCGTCGGATGCTTTCGGTGCTCATCGAACAGCGCGGGGAGACGATGCTCATCGCCAAGGGAGCCTTCGAATCTGTTCTTGTCGCTTGTGCCGTTGCCCCCGAGGAGAGGGCAAGGCTGGTCGAGCGGTTCGAGAAGCTCTCGGGAGACGGCCTGCGAGTACTCGGCGTGGCAACTCGCACCTTCATCGACGATGCACCAACGACGTTGACACCGACGCACGAGTCCGCGCTGACGTTTTGCGGATTCCTGTGCTTCACCGACCCGGCGAAACCCGATGCCGCTCCGGCGATCGCCACGCTTGCCGCGCTCGGTGTGGCGACCAAGCTCATCACCGGTGACAACCGCTTTGCCGCTGCCCACATCGCGGCTGCCGTCGGTCTCGATTCGAAGAAGCTGCTCGTAGGCGCGCAGATGAATGCGTTCAGCGATGACGAACTCGACGCCGTCGTCGGCGAGACTGTCGTCTTCGCTGAGATCGATCCGTTGCACAAGGAAGCAATCGTCGCCTCACTCAGGCGGACCGGTTGGACCGTCGGCTACCTCGGCGACGGGATCAACGACGCGCCGTCCCTTCGCAGTGCTGACGTCGGCATATCGGTCGACACCGCCGTCGACATCGCGCGTCACACCGCGAGCATCGTGCTGCTCAACAACGACCTCGGCGTCATCGCCGAGGGTATCCGGCAGGGTCGACGCGTCTTCGCCAACACCATCAAGTACGTGCAGGTCACGATCTCGGCGAACTTCGGCAACATGTTCTCGATGGCCGCCGCCGCCATCGTTCTGCCGTTCCTCCCGCTGCTCCCCCGCCAGATCCTTCTCCTCAACTTCCTCTCCGACATCCCGGGCATGACCATCGCCGCTGATCGCGTCGATCCCGAGTTGGTCGCCGCTCCCCACGGATGGGACACGCGCCGCCTCCGCAACTTCATGATTGCGTTCGGACTGATCAGCTCGGCTTTCGACATCATGACGTTCGCTGTGCTCCGCGTCGCTTTCGATGCCGGCCCTGACCTGTTCAGGACAGGGTGGTTCATCGAGTCGACGGCAACGGAATTGGCGGTGATGCTGGTGCTCCGTACTCGTCGACGAGCGTGGCGCAGTCGGCCCGCAACGGTGCTCATCGCCGCGTCCGCCGCAGTGGCCGCCATCACCGTCGCCCTGCCCTTCACCGGATTGGCCGGAGATCTCGGCCTGACCCGGCCTTCGATCGGTGTGTTGGCCGCGCTCGTGGGGATCACGCTGGCGTACATCGGCGTGACAGAGTTCGCGAAACGATGGCAGAGCAAGGACCTGACCGTCCCCCGGTCCACGTCATGACCTCGGCGCATGAACCGGGCTGGGCTGGGCGCCGGAGCGGCGTGGTCACCCCGTGAGCGACCAGAGCACACGAGTCGACCGCCGGGTTTGGCTGACCCGAAACCTCAAGACCCTGTCGGTGGTGAGCCTCCTGCAGGACACCGCGTCAGAGATGCTCTATCCGATTCTTCCGCTGTTCATCACCGGCACACTCGGCGCTCCGGTCGCCGTGGTGGGCATGATCGAGGGAGTCGCGGATGGGATCGCTGCACTCACCAAGATCATCTCGGGGCGACTGGCCGACAAGTGGCGACGGCGACCACTGATCGGCGCAGGGTACGGCGCGGCAGCGGCGGCGAAAGCACTCATCGCCATCGCGACGGTCTGGCCGCTGGTGCTGTTTGCTCGCATGCTCGACCGACTCGGCAAAGGAGTGCGTGGGGTACCCCGTGACGCCTTGATCGCCGACGAAGTCCCTCGCGAACATCTCGGCCGGGCGTTCGGCTTTCATCGGGCCATGGACTCCGCCGGCGCGGTGATCGGACCATTGCTCGGTCTTGGCCTCTTCGAGATGTTCCATCGGCACTACCGACCCGTGTTCGTCGTCGCCGTCGTTCCCGCCGTCCTGAGCGCCGCTGCGGTGGTGTTCGTGCGCGAGTCCTCGGCCAGCGCAGCGGATCCGGGTCCGGATGCGAGTCCACCGCACACGCAGGGGATGGCTCCCCTACCGAAGGGGTTCTGGGGGCCGTTCACGATCCTGTCCGCATTCGCGCTCGTCAATTTCTCCGACGCGCTGCTGATCGTCCGGGCCAAGCATCTCGGGCTCAGCGTTTCGGCAGTGATCGCCGCCTATGCGCTGTACAACCTCACCTACACGATCGCCAGCTACCCCGCCGGCGCTCTCGCTGACCGTGTTCCGAAGCAGGCCATCATCGGCGTCGGGTTCGCCATCTTCGGGGTCTCGTATCTCGGCCTCGGACTGGCAGCAAACGCTGCGTGGGTGTGGCCGATCTTTGCCCTCTACGGCGTGTACACCGCTCTCACCGACGGCGTCTCGAAGGCGTGGATCTCCGCGACGGTCGGGTCGGGATCACGCGGCAGGGCGCTCGGCCTGCAGGGCGGTGCTGCGGGAATCGGCTCGATCATCGCCGGCGCCTGGGCCGGTCTGGCGTGGAACGGTTCGGGACGTGGTCCGCTGATCGTCGCCGGCAGCCTCGCGCTTGGCCTTGCCGCTGTCGTCGGCGCGTGGACAGTTCGGCCTCACCCTGCCGCCGGGTGACCGTCGGCCGGACGGGGGACGACCTTTGCCCCTGGGAGCGGCGCGAGAGGTCTCGTACGGTGAACCCACCGGGCGCTCATTTCCCCTGACTTGCGCCGGTGTCGACGAGGGAGAAGGACATCATGGTCACGGTCAAGCAGGCAGCATCGATGTTTCTTGCCAACAAGCGCATCGCCGTCACCGGCGTGTCGCGCAGCGCCCAAGGTCATGGCAGCAACTCCGTCTACAAGCGGCTCCGCGATCGGGGCTATCAGGTCTTTGCCGTCAACCCGAACGCCGAACAGGTGGAAGGCGATCGCTGCTATCCCAACCTCACCGCAATCCCGGGTGGCGTGGACGCCGTTGTGATCGCTACGAAACCCGACGCCGCCGAGGCGACGATGAAGGAATGCGCCGAACTCGGCATCACCCAGGTGTGGATGCACCGGGCCTTCGGTGAAGGCAGCGTGTGCCGGGACGCAACGGTCTACGGCCGGGAGCACGGCATCACGGTGATCGACGGCGGATGCCCGCTGATGTTCGAGCCGACCGCCGACGTAGCCCACAGGGTCATGCGCTTCGTGCTCACCCGAACCGGCAAGGTCCCAAAGACGGTGTGACCGAACCCATCGGGGAATCGACGCGGCGAAGAGCGCGTCAGCGAGGCGTGGTGAAGACTCGCCCCGTGATCCCCGATGACCGTCCCACCGAGAAGGAAGCGCCCGACTCGACAGCGATCGAGCGTTTTCGGCAGAGCATGCATGTCACCTACGAGATGTGGCACGACGGCATCGGCTACGACCTTGATGCGCTCGAGGCAGCGACGGTGGACGAATGCGCCGCCATCGAGGCGCAACTGGTGGGCCGCGGCATCACCGATTGGCGCGACGTCGAGGCGCTCGTCGCCATTGCTACCGACCGGGCGCTCGACGTCGTGCGGACGGCCGGGATCAGCGGCTCGACCGATATCCGCCTCGCCGTCACCCGTATCGCCCCGGACCTGGTTTCCGCACCAGAGCACACCGAGACGTTGGTGCATGCGCTCGAGACAGCAACCCTCGGAGACGGCTTGTCCAGCGCCATCGACCAAGCAGCCACGTTCCATCCACCGGCTGTCGTCGAAGCCCTTCTGCGTGGCGCCCGCTCTCGCGAAGGCGAGGCTGCGGTGCACTTCGCCGCACTGCTGCTCTTCATCCACGGCATGACCGATGAGCCGTTCGACTGGTCGGAGCGCCCGTTCTTCCTTCGCTTCCACAGCACCGGCGACGAGCGATGGAACGTGTTTCAGGAGTTGTGCCACAAGATCGGGATCGACCCGGCCTCCTTCGCCGCGGGACAACAACGCACTCGGTGAACTCGCGGGCGAAGCACAAACCCCCCCGCCCGTGCGCAAATCGTTTGCCGGTACGACCGTCCCCCCTCCTCGGTGGCGCGGACTTCACCTCACCGCGGAAGCGCAGCCTTCTTCCGGCGTACCTTCCTGGGTGGACGACCCACGGCCAGCACCTCGTCGAACCCGGCACGCAGGCAGACGAGGAAGTCGTCGGCATCCGGGATCGCGCCGGCGTCGGTGTTGACCCCGATGCAGCAGGAGTCGACGTACGACAACATGGTGATGTTGACGGCCGAGCCCGTGGGGGGCCCGAATGCGTAGTACCCCTCTACCTTGGCCCCGGCAAGGTACAGAGGGAACGGCGAACCGGGGATGTTGCTGGCCAGGAAGTCCACGTGCTTCAAGACTGCACCCACGGCGCTGCGGGGCAGCAGGTTCAGCACCCCGGCGATGGTGTTCGTGTGGCGGATCCCGGGCTCGTTGCGCCACGTCGCCACCAACTGGTGCACGGCGCGTACGCGCTCCAATGGATCGACGATGGCCACGGGCACTTTGAACCGCATGAGCGTGATGCGGTTCCCGCCCGCCGGGTCGGCAGCCTGGCGGATGCTGATCGGCAGCGTGACCCGTAGCTCCTTCACCGGTTCGCCGTGAAGATCGTGGTAGCGGCGCAGGCCACCCAGGACGCCGGCCAAGAAGCCGTCGTTCATCGTGCCTCCCGCCACCTTGGCGGCCCGCCGCAGCTCGGCCATGGGCACTTCGAGCACGTGGAAGCGCCAGGAACGGGTGCGGACCGTCATGACCGGTGAGAGCGTGTTGGTGACGGGGACGACGATGCGGGCAATGGAGCCGGCCACCTTGACCGCGTCTCGCGTCGCCGTCCGGGGGTGGCGCAGCGCGTGCAGCACCGAGGGAACCGCAGACGCCGCGTGGCGGCCGGTGAAGTCCAGCACCTGGTGCAGGTCGTGCCCGATTGCATCACGGACCAGGTTGACGGCGGACGAATGGTCCACGGCAACGGGCGAGGGCGGCTCATCATCGTCTGCGGCATCCGGGCCCAGGTCGAACAGGAGCACGGCCAGTTGCATGGCCCCCACGCCGTCGGTGAGCACGTGGTGGACCTTCATGACGAAGGCCGAACCGCCGTCGGCCAGCCCCTCCACGAGCGAGAACTCCCACAGCGGTCGGTCCTTGTCGAACCCCGCCATGGCGGTCGTGCGGGCGTACTGGAGCACGGCATCGAACGTGTGCGGCGCGGGGGCGTCGACGCGCCGCAGATGAAACGACAGATCGAAGTCGGGGTCGGGCACCCACTGCGGGGTGGACAGCCGTAAGGGCGGTTCGACGATCCGCTCGCGGAACCGCGGAGCGAGGCGGGAGGCACGGTCGACCCGAGCCTGCAGACGACCCCAGTCGGGCACGCCCGAGAGCTTCACGACGGCGACGACCGTCGACCTGAGGAGCGCGTCTTGTTCCATGTACCAGGAGAACGCATCGGTCTCCCGCAGATGACTGTCGACCGGCTTCACCATCTGTGCCCTTTCGACGCGTGGCTGACATGGCCGAACCTACGGCCCCACCGCTCCGGCGCCAAGGGCCGAAGGTCACCTGCGCCCCGACCACCTCCAGGTAATGAAGGGCGGGGCCGGACGCTGATGCGGTGATCGGGGCGGTCGAGGCGCCGACGCCATGGAGAACGTGCCCGATCGCTGCACTCGCTATGGCGAGTGGAGCGGTTCGGCTATCTGCGAGGCGTCAACCGGCAGCGGTCCGCTGTGCCTCGGTTGGCTTTCGGTACAGCACAGCCATGACCGCGGCCGCAAGCATCGCGACGCCGGTGATCATCGTCCACGACCGGCGGTAACCAGTCATCGTGTCGATCTTCGCTCCGGCAGTGAGGAGTGCCGAGGCGATGGCGATGCCGAGCGCCGCGCCGATCTGACGAACGGTGGTGTTGACGGCAGATCCCATGGCCATTCGGACCGGCGGCAGGAACGCGTTCGAACTCGATCCGAGCGTTGAGATGGTCAAACCGACGCCAATGCCGGTGATCATCATCCCCGGAAGGTACGGGAACAGGTAGCTCGGGTTGCTGTCGAGGAACGCCAGGTTGAGCAAGATACCAGCGGCGAAAACCACGCAGCCGATCGTCACAACGGTGCGATGTCCGTGACGCTCGGCCCACTTCCCGGCCGGGAAGGCAAACACCGCAGCCATGATCGGCCCGGGGGACACCCCGAGCCCAGCCTTCACTGCCGAATAGCCCCAGACATTCTGAAGAAACTGTATGTTCACGAAGAACATCGCAAAGAATCCGATCGAGAACACCATGGAGGCGAGGTTGCCTGCGGCGAAGAAGCGCAGCTTGGTGAGGCTCAGGTCAAGCACGGCATCCTTCTTCGTGCGGCACCACAGAACGAACGCGGCGACGAACGCCAGGCCGCCGAGGAACGAACCGATCGTCCCGACGGTCGTCCAACCCCAACGCTCACCTTCGACGATGGCCAGCACGACGAAGCCGACGCCGCCCATGGAGAGCAGTGCGCCGATGACGTCAGGAGAACCGGTCACCTGCTTCGGCGTCTCGCTGAGGTGCTTGATCGAGAGACCCACCGCAAGAAGGCCGATCGGGATGTTGATGCCGAACACCCAGTGCCATGACAGCGTGTCCACGAGGATGCCGCCGACGGTAGGGCCGACCGCCGCGGCGATTCCACCGACTGCTCCCCAGATGCCGATCGCCGCCGATCGCTTCTCGACCGGGAATTCGGGAAGAACGAGCGAGAGCGAGGCGGGGGTGAGCAGAGCACCGCCAATCGCCTGGATCAGCCGGGCCGCGACGAGCATCTCGGCCGAGGTGCTCAGCGCGCATATCAACGATCCGACGACGAAGACCAGCGTTCCGGTGATGAAGACCCGTTTGCGCCCGATGCGGTCGGCGATCCTCGATGAGGTGAGCAACGCGGCGGCGTAGGCAATGTTGTAACCACTGAAGCACCACGTGAGCAGCGTCCTCTTCTCGACGCCGTACTCCTCCACGATCGATCGGAACGCGACGTTGAGGATCGACACGTCGAGCGACACCAGGAAGATCGCCACCGACGAAATGGCGAGGACGCGATAGGGGCGAGAGAGCTTCATCGCCCTGCGCAGCACTGGTGCGGTCCGCCGAACATCCTGCCGCTCTCTGACGCCACGGGATGACTTCCCGCCCCCGATCGGGGCGCCCGCCGTCGCCGGCGTGGCTCAGCCATGGCCGGGGATGGTGTTCCACGGGCCGCTGTCGGCCCGCGGTTCCTTCGGGAGTCCGAGGATCTGCTCGCCGACGATGCCCTTCTGCACCTGGCTCGTGCCGGCGTAAATCGTGCCGGCGCGAGCGTTGTAGAAGACCCCGACCCAATTTGCGGTGTCGTTCGGCGAGCCGGGCTGATCGGTGCGAAACGCCGTCTGCGGCGCCTGACCCATGGGCACCATCGCGTCGGCACCGAGAATGTCGACGGAGAGCTCCGTCACCTCCTGGTGGTACTCGCTCCAGAAGAGTTTGCCAATGGAAGCGTCGGGCCCGGGCTGCTTGCCGTGGAGGAAGTTGGTGAGCGCCTTGTAGCCCAAGTACCGCATGATCTCGACTTTCGTATGCGCGCGTGCGAGGCGCTGCCGGATGACCGGATCGTCTGTCGCGCCACGCTCCTTCGCGAGTACGGTCAACTTGTCGAGTTCACCTCGGAAGCTGATGGCGTTCACCGCGGCACCTGCGCCTCGTTCGTTTCCGAGCAGCGTCATGGCAACGGCCCAGCCGCCGTCGACTTCGCCGAGAACCGCTTCCCTGGCACAGCGGGCATCGGTGAAGAACACCTCGTTGAAGTCGGACTCCCCCGACATCATCTTGATCGGACGGACCTCGACTCCAGGCTGACGCATGTCGACGAGCAGGAACGAGATACCCCGGTGCTTTGCCTCGTTCGGAGCGGTACGGGCGAGCACGAAGATGTGGTTGGCGAGGTGGCCCTGGGTCGTCCAGATCTTCTGGCCGTTGATGACCCACTCGTCGCCGTCGAGCACGGCACGACAGCCGAGGTTGCCGAGATCACTGCCGGCGGCCGGTTCGCTGTAGCCCTGACACCAGAGATGCTCGCCGCTCAGCACCTTCGGGAGGTAGTGCTGCTTTTGCTCCTCGGTCCCCCACTTCAGCATGGTGTTGCCGAGCATGCCGATGCCGAAGCCGTCGTTGGGTCCGCCCGTCGGCACGCCTGCCCGGGCGAACTCCTCGGCGAGCACCACGGATTCGAGTGGCGTGAGACCGGCACCGGAGTACTCCTTGGGCCAGTTGAGGGCCAGGTAGCCGTTGGCGCTCAAGGTGGCGCGCCACTTCGTGGTGAACGCGGTCGCGTCGGCGTGACTCAGTGCGCCGATGCCCTTCCAGTCGGCCGGAAGGTTCGCCCGGAGAAAGCCTCGGATCTGCTCCCGGTAAGCGGTGGCCTCGGGCGGGTAGGTGAGCTCCATCCGGCGAGCGTACGGGTGCCGACGTCGAGGGGCGAATTCGCCGTGGCCGCACGACGCATGCCCGACGGATGCAGGGGACCGCTACAACGGGCTCGGCATCTCGAATCGCCGGTGCAGGAGCGCGCGGTTGTAGCGCTGGAGCATCACCGGGTAGCCGTTGAGGAGCACGTCGAACAGCAGCGTCAAAGCGGCTGTCACCACCCATCCGCGGACCACGGCGTGCAGGGCCACGCCGAGCGTCATCGCGAAAAGGATCGCATGGCTGGCCTCGGCGTCGCGCATCCGCTGCTCGAGGCGGGCGAGGTCTGCCGGTGTACGTTCCGGCGGCAGATGCAGATGCGGATTGAACGCCGCCATCGGACCCCGACGAAGCAGACGCTTCACGACACGCACACCGAGAAGTTCGTGCACCCGGCCGTCACGCTCGAACCTGCGCAAGCGGTGATAGCTCGCCGGCAACCGTGGAGTCATGAGGCGGCTCGCGGTGCCGAGCCAGACCATCGGCAACCACACGACGATGAACGCGAACCACGAGCTCCGTGGACCGAAGCCCTGCCACGACCAGGCCAGCAGCGCGAACGTGACAGAGGTCAGGGCGGCGAGCAGCAGGGGCTTTCGCACTTCCTCAGCGTACGGACATGGGCCCGCTTCCCGCTGCGTGCGTCACCGTCCGGCCAGCAGCGCGCCCCGGGAGACGTCAGATGTGCAAGACGCCGAAGTCGTCGGCTAGAGAGGACCCCATGTCCGCGCCACTGCTGACCACCGACCAGATGGCTTCGTTCGTAGCGCGGGGCTTCCTGCGGTTCGAGGCCGCCGTTCCCGACGACATCAACGCCCAGGCGATGGAGGAGCTCCCCCTTCTTTTCCGGGCATGGCTCGACGAATTCCGAGGAGCGAGTCGATCCACGACGGAAGGCGACGAGGAGGAAGTTCCGCTCCCCCGTTCCGGAACCGCACTGGAAGGCGCCTATCCGGCGGACTCTGCGTTGGGTCGCATGGTCCGGGTGCCGGTGATCGCCGGGGCGATCGCCTCTCTCGTCGGGCCCGGTCCGGTCGTCGATCATCACTTCGTCCACCTCAAGATGGCTGGGGACCTCAGCGCGCAGGGTCTGCACTGCGACGCCATCATCGACGATGGTCCGGGCTTCGACATCCAGCTCTTCTGGTTCCCCCACGACGTCGCGCCCCGCGAGGGAGGCACGCGCTACGTGCCAGGCAGCCACCTTCGACGCGTGAACATGGACGACGTGGCGCGATACCAGCACCTCGCCGGCGAGCGATACCACAGCGGACCGGGCGGGACCGTCGTGATCTTCCACCAAGGCCTTTGGCACGCCGGCGCCCCGAACCACGGGACCCGAAACCGCGTCATGGGCAAGCTCCGGCTCAACCCCACCGTGCCCCAGGTTCGACTCTGGGACACCAGCGATCTCGACGCTCGTAATCGCGCTGATGATCACGTGTGGGCGAAGACCGATCCGGCGATGGTCGCCAGCGAACTCCGTCGGAGCGAGGAATGGTTCGAGCCGTCGGTGCATCGCCTCGAAACCGTGCAGCGGGCCAAGCTGTGGCGCTACCTCACCGGCGATCCCGCGTTCGATGTCGACTGGTACCTGACCCGAACCGAGCGCCGCCTCGCGTTGGCACCGTCAACTCGATGAACGACCACGTCCGCCAACAGGTGCTGATGCTCTGGCTGGCCAGTTCCGGGCTCGACGGCCGGGTGCTCGGCTGGTCGTTCTTCGACGGAACGAACGGCGCCGGCCCGCAGCCCGACGGCGATCCGCCGTACGCCACGGGCACAGTCGCGCTTGTCGCCGGGTGGCGGCTGCTTCAGATGTCACCCCTCAGTCCGCCGACGCCCGGCCATGAACGTGAGACGTCGTTCCTCAAGCACGAGTTCGTCTTCGAGCGCCTCGTCGACCTCGAAGCGAAGGACTTCGGGAGTATTGACGATTCGGCCAGCAATCCGACGTCGACACCACCACCGACGTCTGTCGGGAAGACCAACCTCGCACACTGACACCTGCCTGCGGTCGGTGGTCTCCGTGGCGATCACCAACTCCCTGGATCACCTCGCGAGATAGCCGCCGTCAACGGCGAGTACGTGACCCATGGTGAATGACGCCTCAGCTGAGCAGAGGAACAGCGTGGCGTTGGCGATCTCATCGACCGAACCGAAACGGCCGATCAGGCTGAGCCGGGCGATGACGTCCCTCTCCGACCCGCCCGGACGTCGGGCCATCGCGTTGCGCAGCATCGGCGTATCGATGGCACTCGGAGCGATGGCGTTGATCCGGATTCCGTGCTTTGCGCAGTCGATCGCCGCGCTCTTCGTCAGGCCGACCACGGCGTGCTTCGACGCGGTGTAGGCCGTCTGGTGCTGCTGTGGACGGTACGAGCTCGTGGACGCGAAGTTGACGATCGCCCCGCCCTTGCCGGTCGCCCGCATGGCGAGGATCTCATGCTTCATGCACAGGTACGTTCCCCTGACGTTGATCCGTTGGATCGCGTCGAAGAGGTCGTCGTCAAGTTCGGCGATGGAAACGGACTCGCCCTCGATGGCGGCCGCGTTGACCGCTGCGTCCAACCCACCGAACCGGTCGACAGCCAGGTGGACCATCGCGGCCACGGCGTCGGCGTCGGACACGTCCGTCTCCACCACGATGCTCGTTCCGCCGATGGCATCGATCAGCGAGCGCGTCTCGTTCAAGCCGGGAACGTTGACGTCGCCGAGAACGACCGAAGCCCCTTCTCGGGCAAACGCGACGGCGATCCCTCGTCCCATGCCCGATGCTGCTCCCGTGACCAACACGGACGACCCTTCGAACCTCATCGACGTTGCGCTCATGTGCGCAGCTTTCCGGACGGGCGCCCGATTCTCCAATCCCCGGACGCCGGTCCCTGAACCGGCGGTGGTACGACCGCCAGCCCGGGGGAACTCGATCAACCCTTTGACGCACCTCGCGCCCATGCCAGGGACTGCAGGTTGATCGGCACGATCTCCTCGACATCCACGACGGGAACGACGTTCACGTCGTTCCAGTAGATGAACTTCGAAACGAACGAGGCGACGACCTTGGGGTCGCTCGTCTCAACGAGGACATAGCCGCCGTCGCTGTTCAGGTGCGACACGAACGCGAGGACGGTCAAGCCTTCCTCGGGCTGCCATTTTCCGAAGGCGGTGAGCAGCGCCTCCTGGTTCGCGAAGTTCTGGTCATGTGTGAGACCGACCGTACGAACGCTGTATTCGACCATGTACTTCATGTGTTCTCCCGTTTCTGACACGTCCGAACCGCAGTGGCCAGACGAACGTCGCGAACCGTACTCCCGGCAGCATGAGATTGCTCGGGGAGCCATCGTTGCATTCCCGCTCCTGCTCCCTTCGTGGGGAGAATCGCTACGATCCGTCCCGAACGCGTAGAGTGCATTTTCGGGCCGCAAGCTGCGTTGCGAGGCCTACCCCGAACCAGGAGACGACGATGAGCACGACCGAACTCCCCGCCATCCCGGCCGATGCCGACGTCGAGGGCACGATCCGCTTCGTGATCGACCAGACCCCGACCACGTTCCTGTGGAACTACGAGCGGTCGCGTCCGCAACTGGTGACGCTCTACAACAAGGCGATGGCGTCGCAGTGGTCGAGCGTGACCGAACTCGACTGGTCCACGCCGGTCGACCCCGAGCAGATCATCGACTGGAACGCACCCGTGATGGTGCTGGCGAAGGCCGCCAAAGATCTGCCGGGCTCGCCGTTCAAGTCGTGGAGCGACAAGGAGTTCACCCAGCTCGGCCTCGAACAGCTGAAGGCAACGCTGAGCCAATTCGTCCACGGCGAACAGGGCGCCATGCTGACAGCGGCGAAGATCACCTCGACGGTGCCATGGATCGACGCGAAGTACTACGCGGCGACGCAGACGATCGACGAGGCCCGTCACACCGAGGTCTTCCAGCGCTACCTCAGCGAGAAGGTCGGCGAGCAGTACCCGATGGGGCCGTACCTGCAGGAGCAGGTCTTCGGTTTGTTGGAAGACAGCCGATGGGACATGGCCTATCTCGGCATGCAGGTCATCATCGAGAGCCTCGCTCTTGCGGCGTTCGGTGAGATGCTCCGACGCATCGACGAGCCGCTGCTCCACAAGCTCCTCCGCTACGTGCTCGCCGACGAGGCCCGCCACGTCGCCTTCGGGATCCTCAGCCTCGGCGAGTACTACCAGGAGCTCTCGCAAGCGGAGCTCAAGGACCGCCAGGAGTTCTTGGCCGAGAACACGCTCCGCAACCGCTCACGTTCGACCACTCCGGAGATGTGGGAGCGCCTCGGTATGAGCGTCGACAAGGTGGTCCCGTACCTCATGCAGGCCGCCGGCTCGCTTGGGCTCGACCCCGGGGCGGCCTTCCAGAAGGCCTTCTTCTCCAAGCTCGTGCCCAACGTCCGCAAGCTCGGACTGCTCGATGCGAACAACGGCTACCTCCGACGGCTGTGGGACGACGCCGGCCTGCTCAAGTACCAGTTCGACGACGACACCGCTTCCGATTACGAGCAGTACGACGCCGTCGCCCAGGACCGGGCCGCCAAGGCGGCGCTGGCTTCTCGTTAGCGAAGCGGAGGAGTGGTCAACTGCGCAGTTCTGGGCCACCACCTCGCTCACCCCGGTCGAAGTCGACGGGCGCCCAGCCACAGGCAATCCAGTAACCCCCAGAAGGCCAAAGTCCGAAGTCCTAGTGCGCCGAGGAACATGTGTCGATCTCGTTCTGCGGCATCCAGGTAGTAGCTGAGCCAGGACGCAATCAGCAGCGGCCCGCCGATCATCAGCAGGAGTCGCCGACTTCGTCTGCGAACGGCCGCGGCGAACAGACCTGCCACAAGAAGGGGAACGGTCACGGCATTTGCGGAGAACAAGGCGTCATCGAGCACGCGCTGCCCTTGACCGATCGGCCTGACCAGCAATCGCGATCCGTCCCGAGGGAAATAGATCCAGAAATGGTTGCCACCAAAGGTTCTTCTGCTTGTTCCGAACACCGTCGCAAGACCACGCGGAAGCTCAGCGATGGCGTCTTTGATGACAGTCGTCGTGCCCCGATCGCGGATCCATTTGCGCATCGCTGGGGTGAGGAATCCCTCGTAGTCGTCCCACGAATACTTCCCGGCAAGATTCGACGGAACGGAGGGCATCCCTTCACGTCTGAAACGAGCGTATCGACCAGGGTCGCTTCGTATGTCTCTCCCGATGACGTTTCCTATCGCCATCTCCTGAAAGGACACCGACCAGGGCGTACTCGCCGGGTCGGGTCGTTCGTGCACAAACTGACTGAGCAGGACACTGAGAACGGAAGCGATCGCAAAACCACCAAGTACCGTGAGGCCGCGCCGAGATCGAAATGATGGGATGAAGAAGGGAGCAAGGACCAGCGCGCCGAAGACCGCAGCATGGTAAGACGGTCGAAGGTGAGCTGCAAACAGGAGGGCCGCAAGGGCACCACCGGTGTACCGCAAGCTGGAGCGTTCAGCCTCAGACTGGAGGGCAAGAAGGGCGATTGCGAACAGCAACGCACTGTTTGCCAGTGATTCTGAAAGCACACACAACGACCACTGGTAGAGCGGCGTTGCCGTGCCGTAGGCGAAGACAGCGATCACCGACACACGGCGCAACCACATCGACGGGAACATGTGATTCCATATCGCATACGCCAGCGTCACGATTGCGGCGACATGAACCAGTAGTTGGAGAGCGACGATCAGACCGGGCCGTTCGCCCAGACTCCAGAACATCGTCGTTAGCGCAGGCGGTCTCGCTCCACCTCGCCAGACCGGGAATTGGTACGAGCGACTGTCACCGCCGACGACGATGACATCAGCCAAGCACGCTCGAACTGTCGCCAGCGCCAGGACCACCGCGAACGTCAGCGCCGATGCCCTGATCCACGCGTCGTTACGGAATTCATGGAACGAGTTGTCGTCGAGCGCCGACGTAGGAAGAGCGGTCTCGCCGCGATTCGATCGAGAACGCGGTCTCTCGCTCTTCGGAGCCGATCGACGCGCGTCGGGCATTGGATCGCTCACGTCCGTAGTGTCTCACGACGAACGCGAAAGCCGTTGACTCAGCGTTTCGATCTCGACCCGTCGACGCCAAACACCGGCCAACGGCGCCGACGGTGAGAATGAGGTCTGCTCAAGTACAACTTCGACGACGACACCGCCACCCACTGGGAACGGTACGACACCGGCGCGCAGGACCGGGACGCCAAGCGGAGGGGCATTTTGCATTGACAGGTCCGGCCACCTGTCGGCCTGACGCCCGAGAGGCGGTTCGGCGAACACAAGGAAAAGCATAGCGACGCGCCATGACGAAACGCGTTCCCCGACCCGGGTCAGACCCATTAGCCGGACGAACTACTTCGACATCGTTACGTCGATCGAGTCGATGAACCACCACACGTCCCAGGCGTGGGCCTCGGACAGCGTCGTGACGCTCAACGTCATCGGCCCGTGGTCGAGCTTGGGGTTGTTGATCGACACGTCGATCTTCGTTCCGGGGGCGGCGTCGACGTCGAATGTGCGGGTCATCGTGGCCTCGGGGTTCATGACCTACCTCCGGAAATCGACGTCAGAGTACCGAGACCCAGACCGTGGACACCGGGCTATGGTCACGCTCCGTGAAGGCTCTTGGCCGGACCGTATGCACGCAGACGACAGGGCCACCGGCTTTGCCGGGAAGGGTTACGGTCGACCGGTGCGTTCTTCATCGTTCCGCCCGACGCCTCGGGTCGCCGTTGCATCGATACTCGGAGCGGCCGGCATCGCCCACTTCGCGTTCCCCGCCGAATTCGACCGCATCGTCCCCACCTGGATGCCCGGCTCTCCACGGACCACGACCTACGCCAGTGGCGTGGTCGAACTGGCGGTAGCCGTCCTGCTGGCCAGCAAGTCGCGCCCGAAACTCGCCGGTCTCCTGGCGTTCGCGACGTTCGTGGTCGTGTTCCCGGCCAACGTGCAGTCGGCGATCGACGGCGGCATCAAGGGCGCTCCGCCGCCATTCGACTCCGCGATCGCGGCATGGCTTCGACTCCCCTTCCAGATCCCCCTGCTGTGGTTGGCCTGGCGGGTGGTCCAAGACGCCTCCTAGGCGCCCTCGCCGCAGACAGGCGCTCGTTCAGACAGGCGAGGCGGCTCACCCAGCTCCGCGAGGCCGATCGAACGTGGGCCCGCACGGACACCGGTATCTGCGGGCGGTGCCCCACGCTCGCGTAGTGGGACTTGTGCCGCAGACCTCCATGCGGCCCTGGTCTGCCGGGCCCTTTGGCCCTCCCCGGTGCGACGATGACGGCGTAAACCGACAGCGATGGACACCGCCTTTGACGTCGACGGAATTGCTGCCCTGTACGGCCGGAGCCTGCTGACCACCCACGACTGGAGCACGTCGGAGCTTGATGCGCTTCTCAGCGTGGCATCGGCGTTCGAGGCGGCCGACCGGGCCGGGCGCTCGACTGCGTTGCTGCCCAACGAGCTGGCCTACGCGATGTTCTTCGACAACTCGACGCGCACCAAGTCGGCCTGGGCGGGAGCCGCCGCCCGCCTCGGCATGATGCCGGTGATCGTTGACGGATCCTCGACCCAGGTGTCCCACGGCGAGACGGCGGAAGAGACGGGAGCCATGCTCGGCATGAACGCCCACGCCATGGGGGTGCGCCACGATCTCATCCTCGGCGAGGGCAACGCGTTCATGCACGACGTGAAGCGGGGCATCGATCAGTACCTGGCGGCGACCAACGATCCTCGGGTCGTCCCCGTCGTGAACCTGCAATGCGATGTCGACCATCCCACCCAGGCCCTCGCCGACTTGCTGTGGCTGCGTGAGCATTTCGGCGGCGACGTCCGCGGCAAGAAGATCACGGTGTCCTGGGCGTACTCGCCGAGCTACGCGAAACCGCTCTCGGTCCCGCAGGGCATCGTGTCCTTGCTTACGCGTTTCGGGGCCCACGTGACGCTCGCCCATCCCCCCGGCTACGACCTTCTCCCCGAACCGCTGGCCTGGGCTCGCGATGCTGCGGTGGCTTCGGGTGGTTCGTTCCAGACCGTCCATGAGATGGACGCCGCGTTCGCCGGTGCCGACGCCGTGTATCCCAAGTCGTGGGGACCCCACGCTCTGATGCTCGAGCGGGTAGCGGCCAACACACGCGGCGACACCGCGGCGATGCGCGAGATCGAGCAACGGGCTCTCGCCGCCAACGCTGCGCATCGGGACTGGATCTGCGACGAACGCCGTATGAGCCTCACCTCGAATGCGTTGTATCTCCACTGCCTTCCGGCCGACATCGGGGCGGAGGTCAGCGCGAGTGTGATGGAGCGCTTCGCCGTCCACGTTGCCCGCGAAGCCAACAAGAAGGTCTACGTCGTCATGGCGTTGCTCGCTGTGGCCAAAGTCCCGGATCTCGCGGCCCGCCTGGCCGCGATCGCGAAAGGTGCATGAACACATGTCCGACACCCTGCGGTCGACGCTGGACGCACGCGTCGCTGAGCTCGCCGAACGCTACCGGCCGTTGGCCGTCGCCGTCTTGAAAGAAGCCATCCGGATCCCGGCGCAGTTCGTCGACCGCGCTGAGGATCAGGGCGGCGATCGTCGCGCAGGCCTGTCGAACCACGAGCACGCACGCCTCACCTTCCTGCGAGACGCCATCATCGATGTCAAAGCGGTCCTTGCGCCGACCGACGTGTGGTTCGACGAGTTCGGCAACCTCGTGTGGACGGTGCAGGACGGCGGTGATGGCGTCTACCCGGACCACAAGAAGGTCATCTATCTCGACGGCCACTCCGACACGGTGCTGGCGCTGCGCGAGCAGTGGCACGAGAAGCTGCAGGGAGCACTCGATCCCTACGACGGCCTCATCGATGCCGCCCGGCTCGAACCCGACGCGCTCCGACGGGAGTTGGGCTACGTCCCGCCGGTTGCCGATTGGCACCACCTCGTGTTCGGACGGGGTTCGGCGGACCAGCTCGCCGGCGTCGTGTCCCAGATCATCGCCACCAAGATTCTGCTGGAGTTGGTGCCCGAGGGCTCGTTGCACGGAGCGCTCGTGTACTCGTACGCCACGGTGGCGGAGGAGGACAACGACGGTGGCGGCCCCCGCTATGTGATGGCCAAGGTGCTTCCCGGTGCTCCGCCAAGCCTTGTTCCTGATGTGGTGATCCTGACCGAGGGCACCGGCGATGCGGTGAAGGGCGCTCTCGGGCTGTACCGGGGACAACGGGGGCGGATGCAGATCGAGGTGACGATCACCGGTCGGTCCTGCCACGGCTCGATGCCCCACCTCGGCCTGAACCCGCTGGAGCACGGCGGCGCGATCCTGTCGGAAGCGGCCCGGCAGGCCGCCACGTCGGGGTTCGGGGATCACCCGTTCCTCGGCCGGGGCACGCGCACGGCGTCATGGGCAAAGCTCGACACACCAAGTGACTGCGCCGTGCCGGAGCGCTTCACGTTCCGCTTCGATCGCCGGCTGACCGTCGGAGAGACACCGGAAGGCGCGCTCGCCGAGATCGAGACGCTCGATGCCGTCGCCGCGGCCCGAGCCGCTGGTCTCCTCGTCGACGTGAGCGTCCCTCGCTACGACGAGCCCACCGAATCCGGATACCACCCGGACAACGCGCAGATCTACCCGGGCTGGGTCACACCCGAGGACCATCCGGCGATCACCGCTGCCGTCGCGAGCTATCGCGCTGTCGTCAGCGCGCATATCACTGAGCCCGATGGTGGGGCATCGGCCGGAGCGCTGCGCCGCGAACCTCGAGTCGACCGCTGGGTGTTCTCCACCGATGGGGTTGGCTTTCCGATCCCCGTCGACAGTTCGGCCGTCGACGTGCCTACATCGAAGCAGTGGGTCACGTCGGGTGCCGTGAAGCATCCGGCAATGTTCGGGGTGGGGGCCGGCATCGAGCAGAACACACATCGCATCGGTGAGTGCGTCGACGAGCGCGAGCTCCAGCACGCGATCGCCGTCCTGGCCCGTTTCCCGGCGATGTTCGTTGCCCTGTCGGCGTCCTGAACGGACGGCCCAGCCACCATGCGAATCGTTGCAGCGCTCGGCGGCAATGCCCTCCTGCGCCGAGGGGAACGGCCCGACGCCGATGTGCAGGAACGCAACGTCGCCGTCGCCGTCGCGTCGTTGGCGCCACTCGCGCTGCGCCACGAACTGGTGATCACCCACGGCAACGGTCCCCAGGTCGGCCTCCTCGCGCTGGAGTCAGCCGCCGACCGGTCACTGACGCGGCCCTATCCACTCGCCGAGCTCGGCGCGGAGACGCAGGGCCTGATCGGCTACTGGCTACTCCAGGAACTACAGAACGCCCTACCCGGGCGGGACGTGGCGGCGCTGGTGACCCAGACCGTCGTGGCCGTCGACGATCCTGCGTTCGATTCGCCGACGAAGTTCGTCGGGCCGGTGTATCGCACCGAGGCCGAGGCGGCTGAGGTCGGCGGACGGATGGACTGGACCATGGGGGCCGACGGGGAGGCGTGGCGACGTGTGGTGGCCTCACCGCGACCGCTGCGTATTGTCGAGGAACCGGTGGTTGTCCGGTTGCTCGATGCCGGCGTCGTCGTGATCTGTGGCGGTGGCGGGGGTATCCCTGTGGTGATCGACGCCGATGGCCGCCGACGAGGTGTCGACGCAGTCATCGACAAGGACCTCACGACGGCTCTCTTGGCCGAGAACCTCCGGGCCGACGCCTTGCTCCTGCTCACCGATGCCGACGGGGTGATCGACGGCTGGGGGACCCCAGACGCAACGCTGATCCGATCCGTCAGCACCACCGAGCTCCGGGCACGACACTTCCCGGCGGGCTCCATGGGCCCCAAAGTCGAGGCCGCGTGCCAGTTCGTCGAACGCACCGGCAAGCGAGCCGCGATCGGCACCCTCGCCCAGGCCGAAGCGGTCCTGTCCGGGGAGTCCGGCACGACGGTGCACCCCGACTGAATCCGGCCGGAGTTGCAAGCCCTTCGCGAGAACTTCGACGGGATCGCGTCTCGAAGTTACGACTTCGCGTGGAAGCCGAGAAGAGCTTTCGATTCGAGGAACTCCATGATGCCGTGCTTGCCGAATTCGCGGCCGTTCCCCGATTGCTTGTAGCCACCGAAGATCGCGTTGCTGTCGGTTCCTGCGCCGTTGAGGTGCACGTTGCCCGACCTGATACGGCGAGCGACCCGCTTCGCCCGGTCGAGGTCGTTCGACGAAACGTACCCGGCGAGGCCGTAGACGGTGTCGTTGGCGATCCGGATTGCCTCGTCCTCGTCTTTGTACCCGAGGATCGAGAGGACCGGCCCGAAGATCTCCTCGCGGGCGATGGTCATGTCGTTGGTGACGTTGGCGAACACGGTCGGCTGCACAAAATAGCCAGAGGTGAGTCCATCCGGACGGCCAACGCCACCGGCAACAAGCGTCGCTCCTTCGTCGATGCCCTTCTGAATCAGCCCCTGCACCTTGTCGAACTGGACCTTGGAGGACACCGGTCCGACGGCGGTGCCGGGATCGTTCGGATCTCCGACAGCAATCTTCTCCGCCGCGGCAGCGGCGATCGCAGCGGCTTCGTCCATCCGCGCGGCCGGAACGAGCATGCGGGTCCCCGCGTTGCACGACTGGCCGGAGTTCATGACGAGCCGGCCGACGTCGCGGGTGATCACCTGCTCCAGATCGGCGTCGTCGAGCACGATGTTGGCCGACTTGCCGCCCAACTCCTGATGCACGCGCTTCACCGTCGGTGCCGCATTGCGGGCGACTTCGATACCGGCCCGGGTCGAACCCGTGAAGCTGACCATGTCGACGTCGGGATGCGACGACAGTGCCGCGCCGACCGTTGGTCCGTCGCCGTTGACAAGGTTGAAGACGCCCTTCGGCACTCCCGCATCGTGCATCACTTCGGCGAAGATCAACGCATTGAGCGGCGCCATCTCCGAGGGCTTGAGCACCATCGTGCATCCCGCCGCGATGGCGGGAGCGACCTTGGCGGCGATCTGGTTCAGCGGCCAGTTCCACGGGGTGATCAGCGCGCATACACCGATGGGCTCGTACTCGATCCGACTGGTCCCCACGTCCTCGGAGAATTCGAGCGACTCGAGGGCCTTCGCAGTGGCCATGAGGTGGCCGAGACCGGCAGGAGCCTGCGCCCGTTGGGCGAGGGTGAGCGGTGCGCCCATCTCGCTCGAGACCGCGACCGCAATGTCGCCGAGGCGCGCCTTGTACGCCTCGATGATCTTGCCGAGGAGAGCCAGGCGCTCCTCCTTGGTCGTCTGCGAGAACGACTCCGACGCCGCCTTCGCCGCGGCGACGGCACGATCGACGTCGGCCTGCTCGCCCAACGCGATCGTCGCGACGACCTGTTCGGTCGCGGGATTCACGACGTCGTGGGTTCGTGTGCCGGACGGGTCGGTCCAGGCGCCGTCGATGTAGAACTGCCGCAGGTGTGAATCGCTCATGGTTCGCGAGGCTAGGCAGCTACGACGGTCGGAGACGAATCGCGAACCAGCGTTCGCTCTTCAACTGCCCGACTGTGTCCAGGTTGTCCCGGTGAGAAAACCCAGGCTTCCTCGCCTCGGGGGACGCGGAAAGCCCGTCGGTGTAGGAGTGGGGCCCACTCCTTGGTCACGAGCCAGCGTGGCAAGTTCTAGCTGCGTGTCGTCGGATCGATCATG
>JANMYF010000043.1:0-20686 GCA_031381685.1 Acidimicrobiia bacterium | reverse complement strand
CGAACGTCACCGACCGAGCGGATTGCGGGAACGCTGCTCGGCGGTGCGCTCGCGCCCGTTGCGTTCACCATCTCCATGATCCGGGGTGCCGCCGCGGTGCATCCCTATGGGACGGTCTACGACGCAGAGCTCGAGGTCCATCCCGATGGCCCGGCACTCCTCGACAAAACGGTTCTCGGAACGCCCGGGTCGTACCCCGCGACGATCCGGCTCTCGCGTGGTTTCGCCCTTCCCCGTCGCACCGATGACGTGCATGGCCTCGCCGTGTCGATTCCCGACGCCGGTGGTCCGGGGCGGCGGCAGGACTTCCTCATGGCGACGGTGCAGACCAAGGCGTCCGGGAAGGAGGCGTCGCTGCGCACCGATCGCTACGAGACGCTGTTCTCGTCACTGCTTCGCCTCGCCACGCCGCAGGGCGCAGTGGTGATCCGCGCCGTCTCCGTTCAGCCGATGCCCCCCGACGCCGACGTGGAACGAGGCCAGGCCGCAGGCCGGGCGTACGACATCACCGCAGCAAGCCCTGGCGGTGAACCGAGCACCGTGGCCCGACTCACCCTTGGCCCCGCCCGGAGTGTCGTTTCCGGTGCGGCGCCGTCGTTCAACGTCGAACACGACGGAGGCGGCATCACGACCCTCGGAACCCTCAACGTGACCCGCAAGATCGTCTACCGCGCCAGCCACCGCGGCCGCGCCACCCGGCACCGCAACCGGTAGCAGACCGCGGTTCGCATTCGGCGGCGACCGACGAAAGAGGGCTTTGGCGTTCCCTTCTCGGGACGCCGGCCCCTGGTGCCAGGATCAGATGAAGGCGATTTTTTGCTGAATGCATGACGACGCCTACCCGATGACAAGAACCTGCTGCTGTAGAGCCCTTCGACGGCCAGTGGATGAGCCGAAGGCCATCCAGGGCATCATCGCCGCCCAAAACCGGCCGGAAAAGGGTGAAGGCCCCGTCACCTCGACGACAAGTCGTCTGGGCTTCGGGGCCTTCGGTCGGCTGAGGATCCACGGAGATCGATCGTTCGGGCGTTAACCTTCTCATCGATTCCATTCGTGCCCGTCCGGTCTTACGACCTGGCGGGCACGTCGCTTTGCCGGCGTCCCGCACGGATTGCTCCAAGCGAGTCGCGGCCCGTACGTGCTTCAGCCCGAAAGCCTCTGCGCCGTACGCACGGCTGCGGTCTTTCGACAGCGGACGTGTTGCGGACCTGCACCTCACCGTTCTGCTCGTCTCGACGTCCGCCTCACCACGTCAAACGAAGCCGAAACCTCGTTGCGTTCTGCGTTGCGTTCGCCGTCGTTGCTGATCGGCTGAGGACAGCGTGCTGGAGCGGATTACCAAGGTCAAGAGGGCCACGCGAGATCCCCAGGTTGTCCCAAGAACTTCTTCGTTATCCCCCTCGACAACCCAGTTGTTCACCTGTTGGGCACAGACTTGTGCACAGGTCCGCCCGAGCACACGCACGAATCCGGCGGGTGCCCCGCGTACGCGTCATCATGGCGAACATGGGTGAACTGAACTTTGGCCGACTCCTCCGCCGGACGACATCGATCTACGCCGACGAGCCGGCGATCCACGATCTTGGGAATGGTCATCAGGCGACCTACGCCGAGCACCTCGAGCGGATCGAGCGTCTCTGCGCAGTGATCACCGGTTTGGGGATCGGTCCCGGTGACCGGCTCGGCGTTCTCGCCGTCGGCAGCCACGTCTACATCGAACTGTGGCATGCCGCGCTCGCTGGAGCAGCGGTGCTCAATCCTCTCAACACCCGGCTGGCGCCCGACGAACTCGTCTACATCCTCAACGACTCCGACACCGAGGTGCTCTTCGTCGACGCGACGTATGCCACGATCGTGCACGATCTGCGACGACGCGTTCCCCTGCTCCGACGAGTGGTGCTCGTCGGGGCCGGGGAGGCTCCGTGCGACGCTCGCCTCGACGACCTGATGACGTCTGCCGTTGCGGCCGGGCTCCCGGCTGAGCCAACCGACGACGCGCCATGCGTCCTCATGTACACCGGCGGCACGACCGGCCTGCCGAAGGGCGTCGTCCTCAGCCAGGCTGCGGTGTGCTTGGTGATCTACCGCATGCAGATGAGCGCTCGCTTCGGTGCCCGGCAGCGCTACCTTGCCTTCATGCCGATGTTCCATGTTGGCGGCATCGCCTCGTGGGGACTGTTCCTTCCCCATGGTGGACTCACCGTGGTGCTCCCGGCGTTCGAGGCGGGAGCGGTCAACACGGCAATCCGCGACCACGCCATCACGGCAATCGGCGCGGTACCGACGATGTTGGCGATGATGATGCAGCACCCGTCGTACGAGCCGTCGATGATGGCATCGCTCGAACTGGCGATGTACGGCGCCGCGCCGATGCCGCCCGAGTTGCTCCACCGATGGATGTCGGCCTTCCCGCATCTCGAGTTCTTCCAGGCCTACGGGATGACGGAATGCGCGGCGACGGTAACGGGGCTCCTCGCCGAGGACCATCGGCGGGGTGGCGACATCCTGCGGTCCGTCGGTCGACCGATGCCTGGTTGTCTCATCGAGATCCGCGATCCGGAGACCGGCGTCCGCCTGCCTCAGGGCGAAACCGGCGAGATCTACGTGAAGTGCGGGTCCGTCATGACCGGCTATTGGAACCAACCGGCGGCCACGGCCGCGGTCATCATCGACGGTTGGTACCGCACCGGTGACGCGGGAAGGCTCGACGCCGAGGGGTTCCTGTTCATGGCCGACCGGGTGAAGGACATGATCGTGTCCGGCGCCGAGAACGTGTACTCGCTCGAAGTGGAGAACGCCATCAGCTCCCACCCCGCGGTGATCCAGGTGGCCGTCGTGGGCGCACCCGACCCGATCTGGGGCGAGGTCGTGCAGGCGTTCGTCGTGTGTGCCCCCGGGTCGGTTGATGCCGCCGAACTCGACGCCCACGCCCGTCGCACCATCGCCGGATTCAAGGTGCCGAAACGTTGGACCTTTCAGACCGAACCACTTCCCCTGTCCGCCGCCGGAAAAGTCCTCAAACGCGCGCTTCGTGAGCGCGCCCGAGAAGGATGACCCATCGGAGAAACCGGCGACGGCTGCGGCCGGGTCACGCCGCGACCTAACCTCGCCTCGTGGAACAGAGAGCACTTGGCACAACCGGTCTCAACGTGGGCGCGATTGCCTTCGGATGTTGGCGATTCGGTGGGGCCGATCTCGCCACTGCCACCCGTCGCATCGAGACGGCCCTCGACTGCGGCATGACGCTCGTCGACACCGCCGACGTCTACGGACTCGACAACGACTGCCCGTGGGGTGCGGCCGAGTCGTTGCTCGGCGACGTCTTGGCCGCAGCACCGGCACTCCGATCCCGCATGGTCCTCGCCACGAAAGGCAGCATCCAACTCGAACGGGGAATCGGCAAGGGCGTCCCCTATGACACGTCCGCAGCGCACATCAGCGCCGCCTGTGATGCGTCGCTCACCCGGCTGCGCACCGACGTGATCGACCTCTATCAGATTCACCGTCCCGACCTGCTCGCCCACCCGGCCGAAACAGCCGGTGCGCTCGCCGCACTGGTGCGCGCCGGAAAGGTTCGCCACGTCGGGGTCTCGAACTACACCGCGGCCCAGGTTTCTGCTCTGCGCTCCTACCTTCCGGACGACGTGCCGTTGCGGACGGTACAGCCCGAGTTCTCCGTCACCCATCTCGACCCGATCGACGATGGCGTGCTCGACCAGGCCATGGAGCTCGGCCTCACTCCCCTGGCCTGGAGCCCGCTGGGCGGCGGCAGCCTGGTGTCGGACGACCCGGCCGACGGCACCACCACGGCGGTGCGCCTGCTGCTCGACGAGCTCGCCGAGAAGCACGACGCCACTCGCACCCAGATCGCATTGGCCTTCGTGCTCGCCCATCCGGCCAAGGTGATCCCGATCATCGGCACGGGGAAACCCGAGCGCATACTCGAGTCGGCGCGTGCCGCAGATATCGTCCTGGCCAAGGACGACTGCTATCGCCTCATCGCCGCCGCCGGACGGCACCTGCCGTGAGTCTTCTGCCGGCGTCCTCAGTACCCCACCGAACCCGAGGTTCCCATGCCCAGTGAAGTCGCCTGGTTTTCTGCTCTCTGTGACGACGACTACGAGTTCCTCGGCGTTCCGAACGAGTCGCTGCGCAGCTCGTGGGAGCACTGCTCCGAGATCGTGCTCGGCGCCGAAGCAGCCGGTTTCGACAACGTGCTGCTGCCATCGGGCTACGAGCTCGGCATCGACGCCACCGCCTTCGCCGCCGGGATCGCTCCGATGCTCACGACGATGAAGCTCCTCCTCGCCGTGCGCTGCGGAGAGCTCTGGCCGCCGCAACTCGCCCGCCAGGTCGCCACCCTCGACCGCATGCTCGGCGGTCGGCTGGCCGTGAACATCATCTCCTCGGATCTCCCGGGCTCTCCCCTGGCAAGCGCCCCGCGCTATCGGCGCACGACCGAGATCATCGAGATCCTCCGCACCGTCCTCGCCGGCCGGCCTCTCGACTTCCATGGCGAGTTCTTCGATCTGTCGATCCCGCCACCGCGGATTCAGCCGGTCCGTGGAGCGTGTCCGCCCCTCTACTTCGGTGGACTTTCCGACGAGGCTCGGGAGTGCGCGGCCAAGGGCGCCGACGTGTACCTGATGTGGCCCGACACTGAACCGACGGTTGCGGGCATCATCAGCGACATGACGTCCCGGGCCACCGCTCACGGACGCACCCTCCGGTTCGGCTATCGCGTCCACGTGATCGTCCGAGAGACCGAGTCCGAGGCGCGTGCCGCCGCCGACCGGCTCCTGTCACGTCTTGACGCGGCGACGGGAGAGGCGATCCGAGCGAAGTCGCTCGACACCCAATCGACCGGCGTGCGTCGCCAGGCCGAGTTGCGCGACGCCGCACTCGCGAACGACGGCTACGTCGAGGAGAACCTCTGGACCGGTATCGCCCGGGCCCGGTCCGGCTGCGGTGCGGCGATCGTCGGTGACCCCGATCAGGTGCTGGCCAAGCTGCACCGCTACGAGTCGATGGGCATCGAGGCCTTCATCCTCTCGGGTTACCCCCACATCGCCGAACGCGACCTCTTCGCCAAGTACGTGCTCCCCCGGTTCGATCACGCACAGCTCACCTTCGCCTGACCGGCGCCGATCCTCGACTCGGCAACGAACGCAGATCGTCGGATGGCAGCTCATGATTCGACGACGTCGTCGGCCACCGACCGGCATCATTGGCATCTCGCGCATCACATGTGGCCGGCCATGCGACGAACCAGTGGCAGTCGATGCATCGCTGTGATCGCCGCGCTACTCGCTCTCACTGGCAGTGCGTGCAGCAGTTCCCATCGAGCGACAGAGAGGACGCTGATTGACGGCAGCGGGCAGCAGGCCGATTCGACGACCAGCGTCGCCTTCGAAGCGGCACCCGCTGAACCCGGTCGTACCTCGACAACAGCGATCACCGGAACGTTGGCGATCGTCGCGAGCTGGCTCCCGGACGGTTACACCGAGTCCACCAGCGCGATGGCGACCTTCTTCTCGTTCGGTTCCGAACCTTCGAAGACCGAAGATCCCCCGAAGGTGTTCACCATATGGGCAAAGAATGCTGACGGACCCCCGGGCACGTTGCAGGCGATCGTTCTTTTCGCCGACCGGCTCGACCGCGAAGGGCTGAACATCGCCCGTTTCGGGCCGAAAGACTCGGTCGCAACCACCGGAATACGACCGGGCATCTCCGTTCTCGTCGGTGCAACATCTGCGGCACTTCGAGAATATCGATGGGAGGAGAGCGGCGCGGCCATCAAAGTCGTCGTCTTCGGCGACCTCGACCATGCGGGCGTCGAACGATTCATCCGCAGCCTGGCCGTCACGTGAAGATCTGCACGGTGCCTTGAGATCATCCGAATGGCCGCCGTTCGAAGGCCCGACAGCCAACCCGCGAGCCAGAGCCCGAATTCGTCTGCCGACGTGGCGAAAACAGGTTCGGTCTCGTCGCTCGGATCACGCACCCGTGCGCGTTCTAGGATCTTGGCGTGCATCGGCGCGGCGATACATCGACCCGTCTGAACCGGCGCGGAATGCTGTCGTGGGCGATCCAACGAAGGGCGATTGCGGTCCTTTGCTGCGTTCTATCCGTCGGCGCTGCTCACGCGGCCGACGCAGCAACGTCGACCACGCGTGGCCCGGTCAACTGCATCGTGCACCTGCACGGAAGGGGCGGATCCGGCTTCGCGTCCGCGGCATCCTCGGGTGGAGCGACCTGGCGGATCAACCCCACGTCCAACACCGAATTCTCCGACGGCGGCCACGTGTGGCAGTACAACACGTCCGCCCGCTTCGCCGACGCAAAGAAGGTCGTGCAGCGGGCAATCGCCTCCAAGCGTTGCGAACGGGTGGTGATCGCCGGCTTCTCCAACGGAGCCGCGTTCGCCGCCAAGCTGATGTGTCGAGGAGAGTCGTTCGACAACACCGTGATCGGCTTCGTGTTGGCCGATCCCGTCCCGGACCGAGTGGTCGACAAGTGCCGCCCGTCGCCGCTCACGCTCGGACGGCGCTACGTCCGGCACTCCCGTCAGTTCCGCAAGTCCTTTTCCGGCACGGGCACACGGGATTGCCCGCGTGGATGGACGTACGAAACCGGCTGCTACGCCATCACCAGGTGGGACCAACGCGCCTCAACAAGCGCTGACCCGATAATTGTCGGCCCCGATCTCGGCGGTCATCTCGACATGAACGATCCCGATCGGTCGACCAGAAAACCGACGTACGAGGAGGTCGCGTCCCGGTGGTGGACTGCTCCGATCCCCACCGTCGTCACCCGCTCTTCTCCAACCGCGCAACCTCCCCAGACCAGTCCCCCCATCGGGTGACCCCGTCAGCGCACCGAAGCTGCTCCGGGCGATGGCTGACATCGTCCGCCACGGAGACGGACGACTCGATGCCACCCGAAGCCTTCCGAATCGTCTCTCGCGTCTCGATGCCGCCGCCGGAGAGGCGTTCTTCCGATATTTCGGCGAAGACCGAATGCGGTGTAAACAGGCGAAGGGAAATGCCCGTTTGAAAGGACCGCTATGGACCCGATCGCCAGTCTTGCTACCTCCTACGACATCATGGAGCGCACGATCTCTGCCGTGACGCCGGAGAAGTGGTCGACCCAGTCGCCGTGCACCGAATGGGATGCCAAAGGAGTCGTCAACCACGTGATTGGCGGAGCGAAGATGGTGAGCGCGTGCGTCGCCGGGCGAGAAGTGGACTTCGCCAGCCTCGGCGGTGACCTGGCAGGAGATAACCCGGCAGCGAGCTACCGGGCCGCTGCTGACGAGGCACTCGCCGCCTTTCGGGCGGATCCGTCCATTCTCGGTCAGACGGTGAAGATGCCCTTCGGCGAGATGCCCGGCGCTGTCGTCGCCGGGATCTTCGCCAACGACAACTTCTGCCACGCCTGGGACCTTGCCAAGGCGTCGGGCCAGAACACCGACATCGAACCCGAATTCGCCACGGGCGTATTAGCCGCGGCGAAGATGTTCATCACGCCAGACCTCAGAACCCACGGACTCTTCGATGCGGAAAAGCCCGCTCCTGCGGGATGCTCGGTAGCCGATCAGGTCGCTGCGTTCATGGGCCGCAACGTTTGACCTGAAGAGCGTCGCGGTTCCACCACGTCCCAGTAGCTGAACTCGCCGCGCTCGGTTCGGAGTTCGGGACGGCTGCGACGTAACTTGTCGTTCATGCGTCAACTCAAACTTGGACTCGGCACCGGCTACTGGAGCTCGGGCCCGCCCGCGGGCATCGAAGAGCAGATCCGCACAGCGGAGGAGCTCGGCTTCGAATCGATGTGGACCGCCGAGGCCTACGGTTCCGACGCGCTCACTCCGCTCGCGTGGTGGGGCGCCGCGACCAAGACGCTCAAGCTCGGCACGAGCATCATCCAGATGTCGGCTCGAACCCCCACAGCCGCAGCGATGGCCGCACTCACACTCGACCACCTGAGCGGTGGACGGGTGATCCTCGGCATCGGGGCCAGCGGCCCGCAGGTCGTCGAGGGCTGGTACGGACAGCCCTACCCGCGCCCGTTGGAGCGGACCCGCGAGTACGTCGACGTGCTTCGCCAGGTGTGGGCCCGCGAGGCCCCCGTGGCCATCGACGGCAAGCACTACCAACTCCCGTACCAAGGCGGTGCCGGTCTCGGCAAGGCGCTCAAGCCGACGGTGCATCCGCTCCGGTCGGACATCCCGATCTACCTCGGCGCCGAAGGCCCGAAGAACATTGCGCTCGCGGCGGAGATCTGCGATGGGTGGCTGCCGCTGTTCTACGCTCCGTCCCACGACGAGTGGTACCGCAAGGCCCTCGCCGAGGGCTTCGCCCGACCCGGGGCCCGCCAGACCGCCGAAACGTTCGAAGCAGCGGCCGTCGTGACGACGATCATCGATGACGACGTGGAGCGGGCCGCCGACCAGATCCGCCCGTTCCTTGCGCTCTACATGGGGGGAATGGGCGCACGAGGACAGAACTTTCACTTCGATGTGTTCGCCCGCATGGGCTACGAAGACGTTGCCGTGAAGGTGCAGGATCTCTATCTCGCCGGTGATAAGCGCGCTGCTATTGCGTCGGTTCCGACATCGCTGTGCGAGCAGGTCGCGCTGATCGGTCCCGCCGACAAGATCCGCGACGACCTCGGCGCATGGGCGGAATCGTGCATCACGACGCTTCTGCTGTCCGGTCCTCCGAAGCTGCTCCGGGCGATGGCCGACATCGTCCGCCACTGAGACGGGATTTCCATGCCTCCCGAGTTCTTCCGGATCGACGTCGCCGACGACGTGCTCGTCGACTTACGCGATCGACTCGCCCGCACCCGCTGGCCAGATGCGGCGCCCCACAACATCGCCGACTACGGGATAGAGCTTCAGGCGGTGCAGCGCCTCTGCACCTACTGGCGCGACGAGTTCGACTGGCGGGCGGCCGAGGCGCGCCTCAATGCGTTCGGACACGTGCGCTCCACGATCGACGGAACCGGCGTCCACGCACTCCACGCCCGTTCACCGCACGAGTCGGCCACCCCGCTGTGCCTGATCCATGGCTGGCCCGGTTCGTTCGCCGAGTTTGAACATTTAGTAGGTCCACTTACGAATCCAACGGCTCATGGTGGTAGCGCGGACGACGCCTTCCACGTGGTCTGCCCCTCCATCCCCGGCTACGGGTTCTCCGGACCCACGAGTGATCCCGGCTGGCACACCAAGCGGGCCGGCGACGCGATCCACACCCTCATGGGCGAGCTCGGCTACACACGCTATGGGCTGCAGGGAGGCGACTGGGGTTCGATCATCGCGTCGCAGATCTCCGCCAATCACGGCGACGCCATCATCGGCCTGCACCTCAACATGGTCGTCGCCGGGCCGCCGAGCGGGGTTGACGCCATGGCCGGGCTGACCGAGCAAGAGCTCGCCGCCGTCGCCGACATGGCGAACTTCCGAACACATGAGACCGGGTACCAACAGATTCAGGGCACCCGGCCCCAGACACTTGCCTATGGCCTCACCGACTCCCCTGCCGGCATGGCCGGTTGGATCCTCGAGAAGTTCCGCCAATGGGCAGACTGCAAAGGCGATCCGTTCTCGGTGTTGACCATGGATCAGCTCTGCACCAACATGACGATCTATTGGGTGACGGGAACGATCAACTCGTCGATGAGGCTCTATTACGAGTCGATGGGTCCGGGTCGTGGTGCCGGGCATCCCGCATCGTCGGTGCCGACCGGGTGCGCGATCTTTCCCAAGGAGATCTACCGGGCCCCGCGATCGTGGGCCGCCAACCGCTACGACATCCGCCACTGGACGGTCTTCGATGTCGGGGGCCACTTCGCGGCGATGGAGCGACCCCACGATCTGCTCGGCGACATCCGCACGTTCTTCGCCACGGTTCGATCATGACGGCCCTTGTCGACGCCATGCGCGCGGCGATCGCCACCGATGCCGAACGGCTCGCCGAGCTGGTCGAATCGGACGGCTCGGTCGCAGTCCCGACGTGTCCGGGATGGGACGTGGCGCGGCTTGCCGGACACACTGCTCGGGTGCACCGCATGGCCATCAGTGTGCTTACGAACTCGCTCGACGGGTTCCCCGACGCCGACTCGTTGGAGAAGCCCCCGCGTGAGCCAGACGCCGTGCCCGACTACGTGCGCCGGAGCGCGGCCGACCTCGATACTGTCCTCGCCGATCGCGACCCCGACTCGGACGCGTGGAACTTCCTCAACGAACCCAAGCGCGCCTACTTCTGGCTCCGTCGGATGGCCCATGAGACCGCCGCTCACCGGTGGGACGCCGAGAACGCCGTCGGCTCGACCTGGCACGTACCGGCAGCACTCGCGGTCGATGGCGTCGACGAGTACTTCGTGATGGTCCGTGAGCGTCTTCTCGCCGCGCGCGGGCTTGCATCTCTCGGTGGGTCACTGCACCTTCACGCCACCGACACCCCCGGCGAATGGATGATCGACGTCGACGACGGCGTGATCGCCGTCTCCCACGGTCACGGCAAGGGCGACGCGGCGATCCGTGGCACCGCGAGCGACCTGTTCCTCGGCCTGTGGGGACGGCTCGATCTCGTCGACGACGCCCGGTTCGAACGCTTCGGTTCGCCCGACGTCATCGTCGCGGCCGGCACCCTCGGCGGCACCTGATCCTCCGTCGCGGCCGTCTCCAAGCGCAGATCGCCAGACCTGGCGCGCACCTCGGACGCATTGACGCGCACATCGCGCCGGAACCAGCCTGAACGACGCGAGTCTCGCCGATCTGCGCGTGCATTCGGCCGAGGTGTGCGTGCGGCGGATCGGCCCGAACCTCCAACGCTGCGTGCCCGAGGGGATGCGGCCTCAGTCGCGGCCGTCGAGCAATGAGACGGCCTTCTCCACCGAGCGACGGGCGCGGGTCAGCCGCTTCTCCTTCGCCCGCAGTTCGGTGATCTCGTCCTGGTCACGCGACCGCATCGCCGCCCGCAGCGTGTCCATGGCTGCGTCGGCGAGCCCGTCGGCTGCCGTACGTAGTTGTGTTCGCACATCGTCCAGATCGACCATGGGCACCAGTGTGGCCGCTGTCGGCGCGGGTCCGTGTGCACGCGTTCACAGAGTTCGGGGTATTCGTCGCTCCCAGAGCTACCCAGGCTGCGAACTACGTGGAACTCAGCCGTGGTTGAGCCGAACCGGCAGGTGGCCGACGCCTCGGAGCGTGATGCGGCGGCTCCATGCCGGAGATTCGTGGGCAGGAGCCATCCGAGGAAAGCGTCGAGCGAGCCGGGGAATGGCGATCGGTGCTTCGAGGCGAGCGAGCGCCGCGCCGAGGCAATAGTGGGCACCACCCCCGAACGAGTGGTGTTCATTGGCGCCCGCCCGATAGAGGTCGAGCTGATCCGCCGTCGGTCCCCACTTCCGCGGATCGCGGTTCGCCGAGCCGAGACCGAGGAACACGACGCTGCCGGCGGGAATCGCGGTGTCACCGACACGACGCGATCGCCTTCGGCGTGAACACCCGGGTGACCAGGCGCCGCAGGCGACTGTGATCGTCGCCGTCGAGCTGCAGAATCGTCGGCGGACTGTGAAGTTCCTGCAACCGGGAGCGTTCCGCATCGATCATCGGCGTCGAGGTGGCGAAGTCGATGTTCACCATCAACGTGCGATCACGAGTCAGTCGATGCACGTCTTCGTAGCGCGTGAGGAAATAGGCCCCGACCGGTTCGGAGTAGTGAACGGGGTCGGTGTCGCGAAGCGACCGATAGGTCGCATACGGGTCGGCGAAGTACCCCGGGAACGACGGATCGATTGTCGGGGCTGCAACGGCAGATATCGAGGAGTTCGGTGCGGTCCGCTCGACGACCGCAACCGGTACTGCGACACCCCCGACCTCCCCGGCGGCAGTCGATGGCGTGCTCCCGACAACGCGATCGTTCGCCTGGCGCATGCGTCCGCAAGCTGACGAAGCAGGGCGATCGAAAGCCCGGGGTGTTCGTTCAGTACCTGGAGAAACGAGGTCCCGTCGACGACATGCAGGACCACGTCGGTGCCCGCGATCACGGAGGCATTTCTCCGCTCGCCGTCGAGAAGCGCGAGTTCGCCGATGGTTTCGCCGGAACCGATCGTCGACAGGTAGCGACCTCGAGTCGTGACATCGGCGAGACCCTCGGCCACGATCCACCACTTCGACGCGGTCTCGCCCTCGCGGCAGATGATCGAGCCTTCCGGCAGGGTGACCGTTTCCGTCACAGAAGCGGCCACGGCCGCGAGATCGTCGGGGTTGCAACGTGACAACAACGAGAGCGCGCGGAACTCGCGCGAATCGAGCACCGATGTCGTCATGTTCGTTCGCCAATCCTTCGTGGTGTGAGTTTCTCCCGATCGTGACGGACGAACCGCGCTCGGTCTGTGATCCAGATCACGCACGAACGACGACCAGCGAACTGGGCGCTCGAGCGGTCGTCAGCGCACGGAGTAGAGGTGAAACCTTCCGGGAACGCCCTTCAGCTCGTGCTCACCGTGGTCGGCGAACTCTATGTCTCCGCCGACGACGAGGTCGGTCACCGTCCGCGACACCAGAACCTGTCGACCCTTCGCCATCCCGGCGATCCGGGCAGCAATGTGCACAGCGATGCCCCCGACATCGGAACCGCGGACTTCACATTCTCCGGTGTGGATTCCGGCACGGACCTCGAGACCGAGAGCGTGGATGCTCTGGTCGATGGCGCGGGCGGCGGCAATTGCGCGACCGGGACTGTTGAACGTGGCGAGGGCCCCGTCACCCGTGGTCTTGACGAGCCGCCCATCGAACCGGGCGACAGCAGCGGCGACGGCGTGGTCGTGGGCATCGAGGAGCTCGTGCCATCGTCGATCACCGACCCGCGCCGCCGTAGGGGTCGAATCGACGATGTCGGTGAAGAGCATCGTCGCCAGGATGCGGTCGATGATCGGCGCAGCCCGCACCCCGGTGAGAAATCCGCGAATCTCATCGAGGATCGCATCGGAGTCGCCCATGAATGGAAGGTGCTCCTTGCCGGGGACCTCGACGAAGGTCGACCCACGGATCTGCTCCGCCAGGAAGCGACCGTGACCAACCGTGGCGGTTCTGTTCTCGGCCCGGTGGATGATCAGCGTTGGTGCCGAGATCAGCGGGAGCACTGGCCGGACGTCGGTCCGCCATTCGCGATCGAGGTAGCGAAGGGCGGCGCCAGGGCTGGCGACCTGCCGCTCGTAGCGGCCGAGGGCGACGAGTTCGGACGGTTCTTTGATGTTGCTCATCAAACCGAACACCCGGCCCGTCCCCCAGTTCGTGCGCCAGAACTCGAGGTAGCGGTCCCATTGCTCTTGCGTCAGACCCAGCGGAAAGTCTTCGGCGTACTGCAGGCGAGCGAACGTGTTGACGAGCACGAGCGACGAAACCCGCTCGGGATACTGCGCGGCGAACAGCATCGCCATTTCGCCGGCCGAGTCGAAGCTGTGGATCGCCGCACTCTCGATACCGACCGCATCCATCACCACCTTGACGTCGTTGGCCCACGAGTCGAGCGAGTGAGCAAGTTCGGGAAGCGGGTCGGAGAGACCCGTGCCGATCGCATCGAACAGCACAAGACGACCCATTTCCGACAGGCGGCGCAGATACTGCGCCATCGACGGTTGATCCCACACCGCTTCGATGTTGGTGTACAGCGGAGCCACGAACACGATGTCGGGTGAACCGGACCCGAGCGTCTGGTACGCGACATGAAGGTCACCGTGACGGGCGTAGAGCGTCGTTGGTTGCTCCATCGTCGGGTCGACCTTCCGTTGAGGGAGATCGGAGCGTACTGCACCCCTCTGGTTGGTATCTGAGTCGCTTCCGAAGCGACTGAGGTACCAATCATGCGCCGTTGGAGTGGTCCCGGCCATGATGGGAGGGTGGACGGCGACGGGACAGCACGCGAGGTTGGCACGGTCACGGTGATGTTCACCGACCTCGCCGGGAGCACCGCCATGCGGGCGCGACTGGGCGAGGAGGGCGCCGACCGACTGCAGGGCGTGCACGACGCGCTCCTGACCGACGCCATCACGACCAACGGCGGACGCGTGGTGAAGCATCTCGGCGACGGGTTCATGGCCGCGTTCCCCAGCGCCGCCGGTGCGGTTGCGGCGGCAGTGGCGTTGCAGCAGGAGGTCGACCGGGCCAACCGTCGGGGGGCGACGGAGGCGATGCGGGTGCGCGTCGGCATCTCTACCGGCGACGTGACCTTCGAAGGCGGCGACTGCTTCGGGCTCCCGGTGGTGGAGGCGCAGCGTCTCGAGGCGTCGGCCGAGCCGGGCACGATCCGCTGCGCCGAGATGGTGCGTTTGCTGGCCCGTGGTCGCGGTGGTCACGAGTTCGTCTCGCTCGGCGAGCTCACGCTCAAGGGTTTGGCCGAGCCGCTCCCCGCCTGCGAAGTCAGGTGGACCCCGCTCGACGAAGAAGTCGAGTCGACGAACGTCGAACTCGGTCTGCCACCCGTGTTCGCTCATGCCGGCGGCCTGCCGTTCTCCGGACGGGAGGAGGTGTTCGAACAGCTGGCCGATGCGTGGAAGCGGTGCGTGGCCGGTGGGTTCGAGACGGTGTTGTTGGCCGGCGAACCCGGCATCGGCAAAACCCGCCTCGCTCAAGAACTCGCCACCCGCGTGCACGGCGGTGCCGGTCTCGTGCTGGCCGGGCGATGCGACGAGGACGTGACCGTGCCGTTCCAGGCGTTTGGCGCGGCTCTGGACTGGCAGATGAAACAGACCGCCGCCGACGCCCGCCTTGTCGCCCTCGGCGACCATGCGGGCGATCTCGTGCGACTCGTGCCGGATCTCGGCAGCCGCGTCGTCGGGCTTCCGTCAGCGCTCAAGGATGACGCCGACACCGAGCGCTACCGGCTCTTCCAAGCCGCGGAGTCCTGGCTGTCGATTGGCAGCGTCGAGCGTCCACGGCTCTTGGTAATCGACGATCTGCACTGGGCTGACAAGCCGACGCTGCTCCTCCTCAAGCACCTGATCACCAACCCGGTCACCGGTCTCATGGTGCTGTGCACCTACCGCGACACCGACGTGGACCGCTCCCATCCCCTGTCGTCGATGTTGGCCGACTTCCGTCGGATGCCTGCCGTGACCCGCATCGCGGTGGCCGGCCTCGCCGACGATGGCGTGCGCGATCTGCTCGTGCGCATGGGCGGCCACGACCTCGACTCGGCCGGCCTGGAGTTCGCCGCGCTCGTGCACCGCGAAACGTCGGGCAACCCGTTCTTCGTGGGCGAGGTGCTACGGCATCTCGCCGAGACGGGTGCTCTCGTCGAGCGGGATGGCCGGTGGACCAGCGACGTGCGTCCCGAAGAAGCGGGTATTCCCGAGGGCATCCGTGAAGTCGTCGGTCGTCGGCTGAGCCGTCTCGGTGACTCGGTGGAGCAGGTCCTCCGTGCCGCGGCGGTGATCGGCTACGAGTTCGACGTCGATCTCCTCGCCGACGTCGTCGGACGTAGCGCTGACGACGTGCTCGACGCCCTCGACACGGCTCGTGCCGCGAGCCTCGTGATCGAGGTCGGCGTCGACCGGCACCGCTTCGCCCACGCGCTCGTGCGCGAAACGTTGCACGGCGAGCTGTCGGCCAGCCGCCGCGCCCGCCAGCACCGCAAGGTCGCCGAGGCGCTCGAAACCCGCCATGCCGGTGACCTCGACACCGTGATCGCTGATCTCGCCACCCACTGGGCCGAGGCATCAGCGGGCGGTGATCCGGGACGGGCCATCGACCTCGCTCGACGGGCCGGCGCGCAAGCCAACGAGCGGGGTGCATGGGAGAACGCCATCCGCTGGTACCAGAGCGCGCTCGAACTCATGGAAGATCAGCGCGCCTACGATATCGAGCGCCGCCACACACTGGTCGCTCTTGCCGGCGCGCAGGCCGACTCCGGAGCGATCGCCGGCGCCCGACGCACCGTCGTCCAATCAGCCCGCGCCGCCCTTGACGCCGGCGACATCGACACCGCGTGCGCGGCGCTCACCGTGTCGACGCGGGCGAGTTTCGGTGCGTTCGACCCTCCCGACCCAGAGAAGGTGGTGCTCCTGCGGGCGGCGTTGGCCACACCCTCGCTCGCCCAGGCTCGAAAGGCTGACCTGCTGTCGGAGCTGGCCACTGAGCTGATCTTCGAGAACGACATCCCCGGCCGCCGAGAGGCGCTCACCGAGTTCTGGGAATCCCTGCCGTCGTTGTCTGCCGAGGACTGCGCTCGGCTGCTTCAGAACAGCGGGACGCTTGGCTTTGTTGCGTCTCGGCGGCATTTCGAGTTCATGGGGGCCCAGGTGGATCGCGCGATTGAGGTCGCCCGGCCCGACCAAGCCCGTCTCCTCCACTTCAACCGATGCATGCGCCACGTGTTGTGCGGCGAACGCGACCTTGCCGATGACGCACTCCACGCCGCTCAGCGATTGATGGCCCGCGCACCGAGCCGGGCGCAATGGATGCCGTTCATGATTTCGGCGATCCTCTCCGTTGTTGATGGCGATCTCGCCGCCGCTGCCGAGGCCGACCGGGAAGCGCTGCGCCTCTTGGAGTTCTGGGCCGTTCCGGAAGCGGTGAACTATCGCACGACCATGACGATCATGATCGGTCGCGAACGGCGATCACTCGGCACCCTCTTCCGTCTCGCCGAGGCGATGGAAGGCATGGGGCCGTCCTCGGGTCCTACCCGCGCCCTTGCGGCTTTCATCCGGTTCTCGACTGGCGATCAGGAATCCCCTCCTCGCGCCCTCGACCTCGTCCGGGTCGACGAGCTCGCCGACGACGCCGGTCATTCCGTCGTTGTCGCGCTCTGGAGCGAGATCGCCGCCGTCCTCGGCACCGATGAGCAACGGCGATCCTTCCACGCGGTTCTGGAGCTGCAAGCCGGCGTTCATCTGCTCGCGGGCGGGATCTACTTCGGAGCCGCTGACCGCCTCCGAGCGCTGCTGCTCGATCGGCTCGGCGAGCACGAACAAGCCGACACGCTGTTCGCTGACGCGGTCCGTCAGCACGAAGGCCTTCGCTCGCCCACGTGGGTTGCCCGCACGCAGCTCGACTGGGCCGAGTCGCTGCTGGGGCGTGGCTCGCGTGATGCAGCCAGCACCCATCTCGACGCCGCCGCCACGGCGCTCGGGGACCTCGACCTCCCCGACAACCAACTCCGCCTCACCGAGCTCCGCGCCCGACTGGCGTCCACCGCGCCGTAATTGCGCGATCAGTCGCTCCGGGAGCGACTGAGGAACCAACCTCGAAACGTCAGCCGATCTCGCGGTGGCGGAGCCGCCGATACTCATCGTGGGCCGCCTCGACAAGAGGATCCACGTCACGGGGCAGAAGGACCCCGGCCTTCTCCGCCGCGCGGGCGGCCGCGGTGAACTTCTCGATGTACGCCGACTCGTCGTCGTAGAGAACGTCGAGCGTTGCCGCGTCGAACGGAACGCTCGAACCTCGAAGCAGCAGAAGAATGCCGGGGCCGAGCGGGATCGAGCTGTTCTGGGCGATCGGCACCTCCGCCTGCGGGTACCGGATCCCACCCGTAGCGATGCCACGTTCGTCGCGCACGACCTCGGGTGGGTCACCGGCAAAGTCGATGAGCGGCTGGGACGGGGCTGGAGCGCCACCGCCGACCCACCGGTTGAGGTGGTGGAGGGCGGCGTCGTACAACGGCGTCAGGGGGATGCGGTTCATCTGCTCGAGCACGTCAACCGGAAGGCCGAAATCGCGCTCGTACTTCTCGGCACGCGGCACCGCGGTCTGGAACGATCCGTGCGACGTTGCGGCGCACTCCCAGTAGCGAAACCGGTCGGTATCAGTCTGGCGGACACCCACACACGAGATCGCCTCGAGCTCGGAGTTGACGACCATCACCGGGACGTCGAGATCCTCTCGGATGATGTTCGTGCCACCAAGCCCGGCCCGTGGCGTGGGCGCACCGGGTTTCGGCGGCTCGTTGATGTTGATGATCCCGTCACCGACTTCGAGCGGATATCCGGCCCCGAAGTAGATCTGCAGGAAGTAGCCGTCGTAGGCCCGCTCCACGGGGTGGATGGCATTGAGGTAGGTGGCAATCCGCCCGGCAGACTGCGATGCCCCAAGGGCGATCACCTTGCGGACGTCGAGGCCGGCAAGGGGGTCGACACCGGCGCGGTCGCGGTCGGGACCGACGACACGCGCGACCTGGGTGAAGATGTCGTAGGAGGCATCGTCGGTCGGGATGCTGAGGGTCCCGTAGCGCTCCGGGTCCCAGGCGGCAAGACCCTGGCTGTTCGTTGGGAACCCGTGCACGCCCACGTGCTGCACCGTCGCTCCTACGAACGCGTAGCCACCCTCGAAGATCTCCGGGCTTTCGCCGCCGAAGAGCTCGTAGCCGGCGGTGACGTTGTTCCAACTCACGACAACGGTGTGGTTGAAGCGTTCCGGATCGGCCGGTCGATATACGAGGATGCGCGTGCGGAAGGGCATGAGCCCGCTCGGCTCCGGCGTCCACCGGCCATCGCGACCCCACTCGGTTCCCGGCATCTGCCGATACGTGGTGGCGCTGCCCGTCAGGAAGAACTCCTCCTCGAAGTAGCCGTGCTCGGACAGGTCGAACAACGGGCGAGCGAAGGGCCACCCGTGCACGCCTCCCGTGACCGGTCCTTCAACGACGGGTTGGTTTTTGGCGCTCATTCGTTCTTGTCCTCTGCTGCCCTCGGAGTCAGATCAGCCCATCAACCTACGGCGGTGTGCCGGCGATGAGCCAACTCGCTCGTCAGCGGCGAGCGGTGCCGTGCAGCGCCTCGTCGATGATCTCGACGGGGTGGCGTACATTCACGCCTGCCGCCTGCAACCAGAGGGAGCACCCGGGATTTCCGGACACGACCCACGAGACGCCGGTCCGACCGATGGCCGCGACCTTCTGCGCGCGTATCTCTTCGGCCAGCTCGGGCTGGGTGATCTGATAGCTGCCGCCGGCGCCGCAACAGCGTCCGTCGTCATCGAGCTCCACCACGTCGGCGAAGGGGGCGAGCGCGACCCGAACCGGGAGGTGTGACCGCTGGACATGGCGGAGGTGGCAGGGATCCGACACGGCCACGCGGGCCCGGGGACGGCCCGGCGGCGGCGACGGGAGCCGGTCGACATGATCGGCCAGCCACTCGCCGATGTCGCAGACCCGGCGGCTGAACGAAGTCGCCTCGTCGGTGCCGAGAAGCTCGCCGTAGTGCTTCAGCGCGGCGCCGCACCCGGCGGAGTTCACGACGATCGTCGGTCCCGACGCACCACCGAGATCGTCGATCACGCGACGGGCAAGGTCTTTCGCGCCCTCCTCGCGTCCAGCATGGCTGTGCAGGGCACCGCAGCATGCACCTCCGCTGCCGGGCAGGCCAACGGTCGCTCCGGTGCTGCGCATAACCCGCAGCGTTGCCTGATGGACGTTGCGCTGCCACGCGTCCATCACACAACCGGTGAACAGGACCGCATCGACGGGGTTCTGATCGGCGCGGAGACGACGCTGGACGATCGGAATCCGCGCCGGAAGCCCGAACCGGTCAGCGAGTGAACGGGGCAGCACTCGAAGACGTTGCAGCACCCCGAGGGCAGCCGATCCTATGAGGACGATGCGATGGAACCGCAACATGCTCAGGCCCTGGGCCAGCCCGACCGGCGCGCCGATCCGCCCGCTCGCCGAAAGTGCAGCGCGCGTACCTTCCATCAACGCGCCGAAGTGCACACCAGATGGACACGCCGTCTCGCATCCGCGACACAGGACACAGCGTTCCATGAACGACACGAAGTGATCGTCGATCGCCAACGTCCCTGCTTCGACCGCCCGCATGGCGGTAATTCGTCCACGCGGCGATGCCGACTCCTCCTCCGTCACCCGATACGTCGGGCAGTGCGGCAGGCACAGGCCACACGACACACACGCGTTCAGCAGATCGGCGTCGAGGCCGAGGGGCGTCACCATGGCAATACTCCGGGGTTGAGTCGGCCGGCCGGGTCGAGGGCGTCCTTCATCCGACGGTTGAGGTCGAGGATCGGGGCGGCCATCGGCGGTACCGGGAGGGCCACCCCGTGGATCACACCGGCACCGAGCTCGGCAATCCAGGCGGGTGCAGCCACGCCGAAGACGGCGGACGGGTCCTCGTGGCGGAGCCGCTTGAGCGTCGACGGGTCGAGCAGCGACCGCGATTCGGGAAGCGTCGGCGGCTCGCACGGCGCCCACGTGGGACCGGGGAGCGCCCGGACCTCGGCGTGCACCTCGGCCTCGCTCCCCTCCAGCTGAACGTACGTGCGCGTACCGTCCCACAGGATCGACGACGGTCGGAAGAGCGTCCGGCGCACCTCCCACGGGTCGACGTTCGATGCACTCCACCAACCACGCCGTTGCGGTAGCGGGCCGCACCGCAACACCACCTCGCCGATGAGCCCCAGTGTGCCGATCGAACCGACGAGCAAACGGGGAAGGTCGAACCCGGTCACGTTCTTCACCACGGGCGCACCCGCTCGACGGAGGACACCGTCGGCAGAGACGTACAGCGCCTCGAGCACCGTGTCGCGCACGTGACCGTGGCGCAGACGCCCAACACCGCTGCGGCCCACGCTGAGTACGCCTCCGACGGTGGCCGAGTTCGACTGCGGGTCGAGCGGGCACTGCAGGCCTACTTCGGCGAGGGCGACGTCGAGGTCGGCCACCGG
>JANMYF010000040.1:0-47014 GCA_031381685.1 Acidimicrobiia bacterium | reverse complement strand
GGTGGTGGCACGCACGCAGCCGCTGGTCGATACACCGGAGATGAGGAGGGTGTCGACACGCATCGCCGTGAGCGTGGATGCCAACGACGTCGCGAAGAACGACGATGCGTACTGCTTGGTCACCACGACGTCGGTCGGGGTCGGCACGATCGGTTCGGCGAACTCGCCGAGACGATTGCCCGCCTCGAAGCAGCTCAGCGCGCCCACCTTGCGGAAGAACACTCCGCCGTCGGCACCGCCGCGCTGATAGCGAACGGTGGTGAAGATGACCGGGACGTGGTCGGCCCGGGCCGCCTCGATCAATCGGGCTACGGACACCAGGACGGACGAGGCGACGGGTTCGCCGAGGTAGAGCGGAGCGTCTGGCTCGAAGTAGGCCTTGGCCATGTCGATGACGATGAGCGCTGGACTGGTGCCGGGCGTGAGGCCTTGTCCGAAACCCGCACGGGCGTAGTCGGCGTGCATGTCCGAGGCCGAAGTCATGGTCCAATCATTGCCCGTCGGCGCCGCATGCGTAGAACGCGACGTTGGGCCCCGACGGCGCACGTGCCCGATGGCGTTCGTCAGGCCAGGACCGCTCGGGCCACGAGGTCGGTGCCGAACGCCGTGAGGATGGCCAGGTAGAGCATGCCGGTCGCGGCCATCACGGCGGAGTAGAAGCGCTCGCGCAGCACGATGCGCGTGGTGAACGCGAGCCCGCCGGTCATAAGCGCGCATCCGATCCAGAACCAGCCGAGCATTCCTCCGTAGGAGTCGCTGATCGAGCCGTTGATCACCGAGATCATCCCGGTCGGCAACAGCAGCAACGCGACCTCGATGGGCCAGAGTCGCAGGAGCCAGTCGTTGATCTCACCGATCGGTTTGCGGGAGAGACCGGGCTGCACGAGGTACCAGTGGCCGAGCAGCATGGCATCGGACACCGCGCCCAGGAACAGCGCGCCGACGATCGTGCGGGCGATGCTGAGCGCACCATCGCCGCCACCGCTCGGCGCCGCCGCCCATCCGCCGGCTATGAGCCCGATCAGCCCGATCGCCGGCGCGACGAGATCGAGGATCGGCCGGAACTCCGGGCCGTCGGAGACGTCACGTTCGACGGTTTCCGACGCACGGCCGAACTGATCGCGCATCTGCATGGCGGCACTGGCCGGACCTCCGTCGGTCGGCACCTCGGCGACGACGATGTTGCCTGACCCCGTCATCGCGGCGACCCGTTCCTGCTTGCGTGTCGCCTCCTCGCGTTGGCGTCGCACGCCGGCCTTGCGTCGCCGGAACGACACGGCGAAGGCGCCGAGGGCAGCGACCGCCACTGCGGCCGACGCGACGTCGCGGACGATCACCCGTTCGGTGAACCACGATGCCGACAGCGCTCCGGCGGCGAAGATCGCATACGTCCAACGCAACAGCCATCCGTAGCCGAGGCCGACGAGGCGGTGTCGCGTGGTGACCCAGAGGAAGAACAGGCCGCCGGTGGACCATTGGAGGAGCACGAGTGCTCCGTCGAGGCGACTCATGGGTGTGTTCCGGTTGGTGTTGCGAGCACTGGAGCGCAGCGGAGGAGCGCAGCGCCAGGGGGCGGAGCTCCGTCAAGGCGGATCATCGTTGTGTTCCGGTCGAAGTTGCGACCACTGCGGCGCAGCGGAGGAGCGCCGCGGAAGGCAGCGCAGCGGAAGGCAGCGCCGCGGACGACAGCGCAGCGCCGGGCTCGATCACGCTTCGACGACGATGAGGCGGTGGTCGGCCTCGTTGAGGGGGAGGGGTCCATCGTCGGTGGCGACGACGATGTCCTCCAGCCGCATGCCCCACTTGCCCGTCACGTAGATGCCCGGCTCGACCGAGTACGCATGACCGGCGGCGAGCGGCAACACGTTGCCCTCCACCATGTACGGGTCCTCGTGCTCCTCCATGCCGATGCCATGGCCGGTGCGGTGGATGAAGTACTGGCCGAAGCCGGCCTCATCGATGACGCGACGAGCCGCACGGTCGACGTCCTGGCATGGTGTGCCGACGGTGCCCGCGGCAACACCTGCTGCGTTCGACGCCATGAGCACGTCATACGCTTCGGTCACGTCCGCCGGCGGCTCGCCGGTGAACACGCACCGCGTGATGTCCGAGCAGTAGCCGTCCATGGTGCCGCCGAAGTCACAGAGCACGATCTCTCCGGGTCCGATGATGGCGTCGCCGGCGTGGTGGTGCGGCGAAGCGGCGTTGGGTCCCGACGCCACGATGGCGAAGTTCACGACGTCGTGGCCTTCGGCGATGAGGCGGCTCGAGATGTCGGCCGACACCGAGGCTTCCGTCCGTCCGATGAGTGGGATCTCACCGCCGTGGAGTTGCGCAGCCACGCGATCAGCCGTTGCTGCCGCGGCGCTCAGCGAGGCGATCTCGGCGGCGTCCTTGCGCATCCGCAGCGGGGACACGACCGTGGACGACGTCGACCACGAGCGTCCGGGCATCGCCGTCTGCAACGCAACGAGGAACTGCGACCAGCAGCGGTCACTGATCGCCAGGTTCTTTCGTGAACCGACGAGCGAGGCGACGAGCTCGATCGGCGACTGCGTCTCCGTCCACGGGGCCATGGCGAACAACTCGGGATCGTGGTCGACGCGGGCCGCCTCGAGTCCCGGTATGACCAGCGTGGCGTCGCCGTCGGCCGGGAGCACGAGCATGGTCAGGCGCTCCAGTGGCATCGCGTGGTAGCCGGTGAGCCAGGGAAGGTCCGCGCCCAGCGAGAGCAGCAGCACGTCGACACCGGTCTCGACCATGGCGGTCCGGACCTTGGCGAGACGGAGCTGGCGGGCAGTCGAGGCGTCGATCGGCATGGGCCCAGGCTAGGGCGGGTGAGGGGCTGCGTTGGGAGCAACAGCTTGTTGTCGATCGGTTCGTGCTGGCGTCGCACTCCGGCAGCCGGTACGGTCCGGGGCATGCTCGTCACCCGCCTTCGTCAAGTAGTCGTCGCCGCCGCGGAGTTGGAGCCGACCGTCTCGGCCCTGCAGACGGCGTTCGGGCTGGGCGAGGCGTTCGCCGATCCTGGTGTGGCGGAGTTCGGGCTGGTCAACGGGGTGTTGCCGGTCGGCGATCAGTTCGTCGAAGTCGTCACGCCGGCCAGGGACGGGACTGCCGCCGGGCGATGGATGGAGCGGGGCGGTGGCGACCGCGGCTACATGGTGATCGTGCAGGTGGCGTCGATCGCCGATGCCCGCGCCCATCTGATGTCGTTGGGTCACCGGTTCGTGTGGTCGGCCGACCTCGACGACATCTCGGCCAATCACCTCCATCCGGCCTCGATCGGCGGTGCGATCGTCTCGATCGATGAGCCGCGCCCGCCGGCATCGTGGCGGTGGGGCGGGCCGGACTGGTCGGCGAACGTCCGAACGGGCGTCGTCACCGGTGTCGCGGGCATCACGATGGCGGCGAAGGATCCGTCCGCGTTGCTGGCAACCTGGGCCGCGGCGTTCGCGCTGTCGCCTGTCCACGGGACCGACGACGCAGCCGGCGCGTTGGTGCTGGGCGACGGATCCCGTATGTCCTTCGTCGGCGTCGATGCACCCGCGGCGAACGGGCGCGACGGGCTGGTCGGCATCGACCTCGTCGCTAAGGATCCGGCGACGGCCGGGCGCGTCACGACCATTGCCGGCACGCAGTTCCGTCTCGTCGCACCGTCCGTCTGATCGGCCCGCGCGGCGTTGCGGGTGCGACGGAGAGGTCGGCCCGGCGCGGCCGACGCACGCTCCGGGTGTCGGCGCACCCCGGGGATCGGCGGCACGGATGTCGAAGCGCACCGGCGGCGACTGCGGCAAATCACCTCCCAACGCCGTTCGGAGGTGTTCTGCCCCCATATATGGGGGCAACCTCTCTCCCAAGGTCTGCACCGGTAGGCTTTCGTGACCCCGCCCGCTCCATCCACGTCAGGCACCAGCACCATGAAGATCTACACCCGCAAGGGCGACGACGGGACTACGGGCCTGTACTACGGCGGGCGGGTCCGCAAAGACGATCCCGCCCCGATGGCCTACGGCGACGTGGACGAAGCGCAGGCGGCCATCGGCCTCGCCCGGGCGGAGGTACGTGTGGCCGCTGCCGACGACGTCACCCTCGCCGGACTCGATCAAACGCTCATCGGCCTCGAACGCGACCTCTGGGTGCTGATGGCGGATCTGGCGACGGACGAGATCAACCGCTCCAAGCTCGTCGCCGGAGCGACCCGTGTGACCGAGGAGATGATCGCCGCGCTCGAAGCCCTCATCGACAGCTACTCGGCCCGTTTCCAACTCCCGAAGGAGTTCGTGGTGCCGGGACAGAACCGTGTCTCGGCGCTGCTCGACGTCGCCCGCACCGTCACTCGCCGGGCCGAGCGCTCGAGCCTCACGGCCGTTGCCGAGGATTCGCTCGTCCTCACCTACCTCAACCGCCTCTCCGACCTCCTCTGGACCCTCGCCCGCTTCGCCGAGCACGGCGTCACGCTGACCGCTCGCACCTGACCCGCATCCGTCTCCGGCTCCCCCTGCCAACCCAACGCTGCTCCGGCAGTAAAGGAACACTCTGTGTCACTCACGCTGAACGTCTCATCCGCCAAGCTCGCACCGAAGTCCGCCGCCATCGGCGTCGGAGTCCTGATCGGCCGGAGCGGGCCCGAGCTGCCGGCCGGCGCGCCGTCCGCGTCCGTGCTCGCGGCGCGTGGCTTCGAGGGCAAGCCGGGGCAGGTCAGCGTCGTTCCGGGTCGCTCCGGTTCGACCATCTACGTCGGCCTCGGCCGGGCGGCCGACCTGACCCTCGACTCGTTCCGCTCCGCAGCGGCACTCCTCGTGCGGTCGGGATTCGGCGAGACGACCATCGCCACTGCGCTGGTCGACGACGCACCGAGCCGGTTCGACCGTGTCGCCGTCGCCCAGGCCGTCACCGAGGGAGCACTCCTCGCCAGCTACCAGTTCACCAACTACAAGTCGCAGACCGTGCCGCGGGCGCTGAAGCACTTCGTCTTCACCGGACGGGTCGGTCGGTTCGTCGATCAGGGCATCAAGCGGGGAGTGGTGATCGCCGAGGCCGTGGCGATGAACCGCGATCTCGTCAACGAGCCGCCGATGACGCTCACGCCATCGCACTTCGCCGACATCGCGCTCGAGGTCGGCGCCCAGGGCGGCCTCACGGTCACGGTGTGGGACGAACACGACATCGCCCGTGAGCGGCTCGGCGGGATCCTCGGCGTCTCCCTCGGCAGTAGCCAGCCGCCACGACTCGTGAAGATCGTCTACTCGCCGAAAGGCGCAACGAAAAGGACACGAACCCTGGCCCTGGTCGGCAAGGGGATCACCTTCGACTCCGGTGGGCTTTCGCTCAAGACCAGCGATGGCATGCTGACGATGAAGTGCGACATGAGCGGTGCCGGAGCGGTGCTCGGCGCGATGTCGGCGCTGGCGCAACTCGCTCCCTCGATTCGCGTGGTCGGCTACTGCTGCCTCACCGAGAACATGCCCGGGCCCGACGCCTACAAACTCCTCGACGTGCTGACCGCTCGCAATGGCAAGACCGTCGAGATCCACAACACCGACGCCGAAGGCCGCCTCGTCCTGATGGACGGCCTGTCGCTCGCCGTCGAAGACGGCGCCGACGCGATCATCGACCTCGCCACCCTCACTGGCGCGGCCCTCGTGGCGCTCGGCAATGAGATCACTGCGGTCATGGGCAACCATCAGGGTTTCGTCGATTCGGTGCGGTCCGCGGCGACCACGGTCGGCGAGGACACGTGGCAGCTTCCGCTGCCGGCGCGGTACCGCAAGCATCTCGATTCGTCGATCGCCGACCTGAAAAACATCGGGAACCCGGGTCAAGCCGGGAGCAGCGTGGCCGGGCTCTTCCTCCAGGAGTTCGTCGGCTCGACCCCGTGGGTGCACCTCGACATCGCCGGCCCGGCCTTCACGTCGAACGACGAGGGGATCATCACGAAGGGCGGAACCGGCGCCATGGTGCGCACGCTGCTCCAGGTGATCGAGACCTTCGAGGTTCCGACCAAGTAGCGGTCCACGCGGACTTCACGCGACGGTGCCGCGCGACGGTGTCACGGGACCCGTCGGGCGGAATACGAGACCTGCTCCAACGCCCACGCCGTCAGCTCATCGATGCCGGCCGCGGGATATCGCCACGAGCTCAGTTGGGCGGTGATGTCTGCGGCCGTCCCGCCAGATCTCGCACAACCGAGGGCGATCGCCGCGGCCCGTCGACGGGCGACGCGCTGTGCCGACTGGGCGAGGTCGGCCGCCTCCCACTGCTCGTGCTCCACTTGGAGCAGTGCCGGAAGTCGCGACACCTTTCGTTCCTCGAGCCACGGGATGTCACGGCGGACGAGCAGCGTCACACCGCCTCGCACGGCAGCGAGGTCGAAGCGACAGAGTCGGTCGACGGCACGCTGTACGGGCGAGTGCCGTCCCACGCGATCGCCCAAGCCGAGGGCACGGGCGACGTTGTGCACATCGAGCGCATAGCCCTGTGGGGCGGAGTCGAAGCCATACGCGAATGTACGGAGCAACCAGAGCGCCGAGGGTCCAATGACCCCCAGCCAGAACCGTTCGACGTAGGCCGATCGCGGATCGTGGCCGACCTCCGCGGTGACGTTGTCCGGCCAGGGCTCGACGCGGATCTCGCTGCGCTCCGCGAACGCCGTCGAAGCGGTCGAAGACGTTGCGCTCCGCCTTCGGGAGGTGGTGGGCGCGGCGTCGGGGGTGGTTGCGAGAATGGCGATGTTCATGATGACCTCCGGGAACGGGGAAAATCGTGTTCCAATCCGGGGAAGAGAAGGGCAACGCTGCCATGGTGATGTCAGGCGATGATCAGCAGGTGGGCGAAACATCGTTGGACGGCGCGCTGGCGCGGGCGATCCAACTGTTCGCGGCGGCCCGGCGCGTCGTCGTGCTGACAGGTGCGGGCATCTCGACGGATTCCGGCATTCCTGACTTCCGTGGACCGCAGGGTGTCTGGACGAAGAACCCGAAGGCCGAGCGCATGTCGACGCTCTCGCACTACCTGAACGACCCCGAGGTGCGTGAGCTCTCGTGGCAGAGCAGGCTGGACAACCCGGCCTGGCACGCCCAGCCGAACGACGGCCACCGGGCGCTCGTCGAGCTCGAACGTTCCGGTCGGCTCCACACCCTGGTCACCCAGAACATCGACGAGCTGCACCAGCGGGCCGGGTCGTCGCCGGAGCTCGTCGTGGAGGTGCACGGCACGATGCGCCGCGCGCTGTGCTGGTCGTGTCGCCGGGAGAGGCCGATGGAGGAGTTTTTGGAAAGGGTGCGTGCCGGAGAACGCGATCCCCGCTGTGTCGAGTGCGGCGGCATCGTGAAGTCGGCGACGATCAGCTTCGGTCAGTCGCTGATCGAGGCGGACATCAACCGGGCGATGGAGGCGGCGACCGTCGCCGACGTACTCCTCTGTGTGGGGTCGACGCTCTCCGTGGGGCCGGTCAACCAGATGGTTCCGTTGGCGTACCGGTCGGGCGCGGCGATCGTGATTCTCAACGGTGAGCCGACCGAGATGGACCGCCTCGCCACCGTGGTGCTGCGGGGGTCCATCGGGACCCTGCTCCCACTACTGATGGTGTGACCGAAACCCGAGTGAGTTAGTCGGGTTTTGAACTAGATTGTCCGGCATGGCTTCGTTCCGTGAACTCCTGTCGGCCGCCAAGTCCCAGATCGTCGAGGTGTCGACCGACGACGCAGCGGCCCGTATCACCGCTCCCGGCACGGTCGTGCTCGACGTGCGTGAGCCCGACGAGTACGAGCAGGGCGCCCTCGCCGATGTCGTCCACATCCCCCGAGGACACCTCGAAGCGCAGGTCGAGGCCCGCATCGCCGGCCACGACACGCCGATCGTCGTCTACTGCGCCGGTGGTGTGCGTTCCGCATTCGCGGCGAAGACGCTGGGAGAGCTCGGCTACACGAACGTCGTGTCGATGGCCGGCGGATTCGGGCGATGGAAGGACGAGGGCAAGCCGTGGAAGGCCCCGGCCTCGCTCACCCCGGAGCAGCGCAATCGCTATCAACGCCACCTTCTGCTCCCCGAGGTGGGGGAGAAGGGGCAGCTCGCGCTGTTCGAGAAGAAGGTGCTGATGATCGGGGCCGGAGGACTCGGTTCGCCGGCGGCGCTGTATCTCGCGGCGGCCGGCGTCGGCACGCTCGGCGTCATCGACATGGACGTGGTCGATGCCTCGAACCTGCAGCGCCAGATCCTGCACAACCTCGACCGCATCGGTGATCGCAAGGTCGACTCGGCGAAGAAGACCCTTACGCTGATGAACCCCGATCTGAACGTCGTCACGTACGACACCCGTCTGGGTGCCGACAACATCGAAACCATCATGACCGGGTACGACCTCATCGTCGACGGCACCGACAACTTCCCGACCCGCTACCTCGTCAACGACGTCTCGCTCAAGCTCGGGATCCCGGTGGTGTTCGGCGCGTTGTTCCGCTTCGACGGCCAGGTCACGATCTTCAAGCCGCACGACGGCCCGTGCTACCGCTGCATGCTCCCCGAACCGCCGCCCGCCGAGATGGCACCGTCGTGCGCCGAGGCCGGTGTGCTCGGCGTGCTCCCCGGCATCATCGGGTCACTCCAGGCGATGGAGGCGATCAAGTATCTGCTGAACCTCGGGGACTCGCTCTCGGGTCGTCTGCTTACCTACGACGCGCTGGAAGCCAGCTTCAGGCCGCTGAAGATTCGCCGCGACCCGTTCTGCCCGGCGTGCTCGATCGACCCGAAGGACATCGTGATCGCGGAGTACGACGAGCTCTGCATGCCCCATCGCCACTGAGGCGACGATCGGGCAGAGCCTCGTACGACGAGCTCTGCATGCCCCATCGCCACTGAGGCGACGATCGGGTAGAAGACCGTGAGTTGCCGGTCCCACCGGGAGCGACCGTGGCGTGAACGTCCTGCGGTGGCTAGGAGATCTTCGGGGCGTCGGCACCGAGGAACTGGGTGCGGAGCTCGCGCTTGAGGACCTTACCCGTGGCGTTGCGCGGCAGCGCGTCGACGATGGCAATGTCGTTGGGCACCTTGAACTTGGCGAGCCGCGGGACACAGTGCTCGACGACCGTCGCCCGGTCGATGGTCGTGCCCGGCTTCAGCGCGATGACGGCCAGGCCGACCTCGCCCCACTTGTCGCTGGGAACGCCGATGATCGCCGCCTCGGCAACCTGGGGGAGTTGGTAGAGCACGTTCTCGATCTCCGCGGGGTAGACGTTCTCTCCGCCGGAGATGTACATGTCCTTCCACCGGTCCACGATGTAGACGAAACCCTCGTCGTCGGTGCGGGCGGCATCGCCGGTCTTGAGCCAGCGGCCCTCGAAGGCGGCTGCTGTGGCGTCGGGGCGGTTCCAGTAGCCCGGCGTGATGTTCGGGCCGGCGACCCAGAGCTCACCGATCTCGTTGGGTCCGCAGTCGCCGCCCTCGTCGTTGACGATGCGCATCTCCGTGTGCAGCAGCACCTTGCCGGTCGAGCCGATCTTGCGTAGCGCGTCGCCCGGGTCGAGGAAGATCACCGCGGGACTGGTCTCCGTCATCCCGAAGCCCTGCACCATGTTCACGCCCCGACCGGCCCACGTCTCCATGATCGTAAGTGCGCATGGTGCCCCGCCGACGCCGGCAGCGCGGAGGCGGGAGAGGTCGGTGTTCTCGAAGTCGGGATGCTGCATCATGAACTGATACGGCGCCTGCACGGCGAAGAAGTGGGTGATGCCCTGCTTCGGATCACCGATCACCCGAAGTGCCTCGCCCGGATCGAACGCCTTGAGGATGACGACCGTGCCGCCGGCATGCAGAACCGGGTTGCTATAGCAGTTCAAGCCGCCGGTGTGGAAGAGCGGAAGGACGCTCAGATGCACGGTGTCGAGCCCGATGCCACCGGGAATTCCGAGGTTGATGCAGTTCCAGAAGTTCATGCCGTGGGTGATCATCGCCCCCTTCGGGTGACCCGTGGTCCCGGAGGTGTACATGATCGTGATCACGTCGTCGTGGGTGAGTTCCTCCCCGATGACCTCCTGGCCCGTGAACTCATCGACCACTGCTTCGTAGGGGTTGGCCGCTCCGGAGGAGTCGATGCTCAAGAGGGTCGTCACGTTGCACCGTTGCTGGAGCTCGGAGGCCGCATCGCGGAAGGTCGAGTCGTGAACGAGCAGCACCGGGGAGCTGTCGTTGAGGATGTATTCGAGCTCCGTCACCGTCAGTCGCCAGTTGAGCAGCACCGCGATCGAACCAGTACGCGCGCATGCGAACTGGACATCGAAGAACTCGACGCCGTTGTGGGCGAGTACCGCCACGCGGTCGCCGCGGCCGATCCCCAGGGAGCGGAAGTAGGCGGCCATGGCGTCGATGCGCCGGTCGAGCTGAGCGTAGGTGAAGCTGCGGCCGGTCCCGAGGTCGCGAACCGCTTCCTTGTTCGGCCGATTCGCGGCGTGGTGGGCGATCCAGTCGTAGGCGCGGACCGTTCCGTGCCCGACGGGCCGCGACGAGCGCATCGCGGCGCGCTCAGCGGGGTCGGGTACGAAGGCTTTCGGTGCTCTGGTTTCCATGATGTTCCCCTGTGATCTCTTTGTCGAAATACTGCACGTCAAACCGGGGCCGATGCGAATGCGTCGCTGTGCGCCGACGCCCGACACAAGGGCGACGTCGCCTGCCGGCCAGACGGTCGAACGAGTCGCCCGAAAGCTGGTTCGGCGAGCTCACGGCGAGCAGCGACGTTCGCCGGGGGGTCATCAGGCCACAGGGAGCCAGAGAACCGAAAGCTGGCGCACGCTCACGTCGGTGCGCTCGAGGGCGATGGGGTACTCGGTGATCTGGCGACCGATCTCGTCCCACTTGGCGTCGATGGCGAACAGATCGTCGTGGAGCTGGGCCTCGAGGTCGCGCAAATCCTCGTTCTTCGAGGTAACCGTTGACTCCGCCGTCTCCAGACGTTCGGCCTTCGACGACCTCCGCCCTGACCGGGCGACGGCACTGCCGACGGAGCGGGTGATCGAGCGGACGTTCTTGCGCCCCCCGAGCAGTGCGCCGAGCAAATCACCGGCGCCGGCGATCAGCTCGTGCGTTCGCGAGGACTTGGCGTCGGAACGCTTCTCCTCGACCCTTCGCTCGGCGAGTTCGATGGCATCGTTGAGCTTGGCGATCTTTGCGGTGAGGGTCGCTTGGAGCTTCGCCGCTTCCTCGTCGGCTTTGAGCTGGGCGGCTGCATCACAGCGGATGGCAAACGCCTCCTCGCTCTCGCCGATGCGGGCCCAGAGCTTGAGTGCCTCGTTGCGCCGCAGCGGCAGGGCGTGGGTGGCAACCAGGTGGTCGGTGACGAGCTTGGTGACCGCCCGGAACCAGACGGGATCGTCGATCGGGACGTCGGGCAGGGCGAAGACGGCGTTCGCCGGTCCGTCCGTGAGGAGGTCGCGATCGTCGTAGTCGACGATGACCGAGCTGGCGGGTTCGAAGAGCCGCGACAGGGGGTGGAAGACCGCTTCCCACTCCTCCGTCTCCTGGAGGCCGACCTTGGCGTCGTCGAAGGTCAGCGAACAACGGGCGATCAGCGCCGCTTCCAGATGGGTGCCGCCGCGAACGGCATGAACCTGTTCGGCCCATGGTGCATCGGGCGCCAGGAAGTATGCGGACGTACCTTTTGCGATGGTGGGGGCGATGGGCACGTATCCGTCGGACAAGGTGGGCGCGGCCTGGGTGGGGCCGCCCTGGGGGGTCGGCGTCGGTGCTGCTGACGGCGCGGATGTTTGTGCCGACGCGGATTGGGCCGTGGTGGGTACGTCACGCTTCGTAAGTGTGCGAAGTTGTTCGCCGGTGAGCGGACCACGGAGGTAGGAGAGCGACCACCGGCTCGTGAACACCGTCGGCTTCGGCTGACCGGAGCGGTGCAGAACGAATTCACGCTTGGCCAGCCCGCTGATGGTGGCGGCGAGCTGATCGATGTCGACGCCGCCCGCCGCGGAGCGCATGCCGTCGAGGAGGCGGTCCCGGTCGCGTTCGGTCTGCAGGCGGCCGACAATCCAGGTGGCGGCGTTCGAGAGCGCCTTGTAGTCGACATCTACCGGGTTCTGGGTGGCGAGAACAACGCCTACGCCGTAGGCCCGGGCCTGCTTCAGCAGCGTGAGGATCGGCTTCTTCGTCGGCGGAGCGGCAGTGGGGGGCACGAAGCCGAAGACTTCGTCGATGTAGAGGAGCACGCGCAGATTCGCGGTGCCCGACTGCTTGCGCATCCACGACACGAGTCGGCTCAGCACCGTCGTCAGCGCGAACTGGCGCTCCTCGTCGCTGAGGTGGGCGATGGAGATGATGGACGCCTTCGGGCGGCCGTCGGGTGAATGGAGCAAGGACTCGATGTCGAGCGGGTCACCCTTGGCCCACGCAGCGAACGACGGCGAGGCGAGAAGCCCGTTGAGCTTCAGCACCAGCTCCATGCGCTCTTTCGCCGGGAAGAAGGCTTCGAGTTCGAGCACGCCGAGCTTGCGGAATGGGGGAGTCTGGACCTGGCCGACGAGGGTGGCGAGGTCGATCGTCTGCCCACTCGCCCATGCCCGGTCGAGGAGGTTGGTGAGGAGGATGTGCTCGCGGCCCGACAGGGGGTCGCTCTCGATGCTGCACAGCGCGAGGAGACCGCTGACGACCGAGCCGACTTCGTCGATGCGGGTCTCTTCATCGTCCACGGCACCTGGCGGCGGGGCGAGGGAACCCACGAGGTTGAGCGGGACGCCGTCGGACGAACCGGGCGTGTAGACGGTGACATCTGCCGCTGCTCGGAGCGCGGCGATGCGGGCACCGTCGAGACCCCACGATGCCAGACCGTCCGTCCATTGCTTGGCTACGCCGGCGGGGTCGGTGCCTTCGACCCATGGAGCGAACGACGCCGCGTCGAGGGACGGGAACGTGAGGCAGAGGTTCGAGAGGTCGCCCTTGGGGTCGACGAGGATCGTCGGGATGCCGGCCAGGAGGGCTTCTTCGATCATGACCATGCCGAGGCCGGTCTTGCCGGAACCGGTCTGGCCGACGATCACCCCGTGCGTGGTGAGCGACGCCGGGTCGAGCTCGATCTTCGAGCCCGTACGCGTGTGGGCGGCGGGATCAACCGACTCGCCAAGGAAGAGAGCAGCCATCCCTATTGGCTAGCAGTTCCGAGCCCCGGTCCGCAGCCTCCGACCTGGAGTGCCCGGCGCGGCTCTAGCCTCGCCGTTCGTTATGTCGAACCTCTCGCTCGCCGGTGGCGCAGCCATCGCTGCGGCGGGATTCGTCGCCGGCACGATGAACGCCATCGTCGGGTCGGGGACGCTGGTCTCGTTTCCGACCCTTCTCGCCGTCGGCTTCGACAAGGTTCCCGCCAACATGGCCAACACCATCGGCCTCACCCCCGGCTCGGCGAGCGCTGCTGCGGCACAACGCCCGGAGCTGAAGGGGCAGCAGGTCCGCCTACGTCGGCTGCTTCCGTTCTCCATCACCGGTGCCGTGTGCGGCGCATTGCTCGTTCTGGTGCTGAACCCCAAGGTCTTCGCGAAGGTTGTGCCGTTCCTGATCCTGCTCGGGGTGCTGCTGGTCGTGATACAGCCCCGCATGCAGGCGCGTCTGCGTGCTCGCCGCGCCGCGGCCGCATCACCCGGGGCCTCGGCGGACCGCGAGATCCACTCGCCCGTCCTCCAGGTCGCGATCTTCTTCGTCGGCATGTACGGCGGGTACTTCGGCGCAGGGCAGGGCGTGATCATGATGGGGGTGCTGGGCTCCTTGCTCGACGACTCCCTGCCGCGCTTGAACGCGGCAAAGAACGTTCTCGCCGGCGCCCAGAACGGTTCAGCCGCGGTGATCTTCGCCGGATACGCGCTCTTCCGTGGCGGGAACGTGCCGTGGCTGGCGGCGTTGATCATCGCAGTCGCCTCCGTCATGGGCGGTCAGCTCGGTGCGAGGGTGAGTCGGCACATCAAGCCGATCGCCCTGCGGATCGTGATCGTCATCGTCGGACTCGTGGCCGCCGGACGGTTGCTGTTCTTCAGCTGAACCCGAGCCGCCGCTGCGCTCCGCAGGAGCTCCGGTCCTCGTCCAGGTCTCGCCGTTTTGCGTCTTCGCGCGTTTGGCCCCGCCGACACTAGGGTTGGCCAGGTGTTTCTGTCCCGTGCGGCGATCGCGGAGAGGCTCCACGAGAGCGGTGTGCGTGAGCCGCGTCTTGTCGACCCGGTGTGGGAGTGCACTGGCGGCGAGCCGTCGTGTGTCGACACCCTTGTCCGGGCGCTCGCAATCACCTCGGTTCGGCACAGTTTTCCGTGGCGTGTTCCGTCGGTGCTCAGTGACGCCTCGCGAGCCACTCGGCACGCAGTCTGTTCGGCGCTGCCGGCAGAGACACTCCAGCAGTTCGCGATGCTCGCCGCAGCGCAACACCTCCCTGCGACGTTACGGCGAGACGCGTTGGCCCGCGTCCAGAACGAAGCGGGATGGAGCATCGACGGCGTCGGCGCACTCGTCGCGGCAGAGGTGATCTCGGAGATCGAGCGCATCGAGCTCTCCCTCTCTCCTGGATGGGTGGAGTTCCACGCGCTCGATGCAGGCTTCGCCGGCCGCCTTCGCCTGCTCGCCGGTGCGACTCCCGCGGGTGATGACCGAACCCGACTGCTCGCCCTGGCCGCGTCGAAGGAGGCACTCCTCGACACCGACCTCTCAGTGAATATCGCCGAAGTCGCCCGGCGGCGTCACGGGCTTCTCGACTTCATCCGGGCGGGCCGTGACTTCGATCTGGCGGTGTCGCTCGCTGCCGCCGCCGATCGTGGCCCCCTGCTTGTCGAGATGGCCGTGTCGCTTGCCCAGGCCCAACTCCTTCGTGCCGCGCTGGTGGCCCTCGACGAGGCCGAGCCGCTGCTGGTCGATCCGGTCGTACGCGCGCAGGCGCTCTTTCAGCGGGGGAAGGCGCACGTACTCATCGAGGATCCCCTCGGTGGCACGGCGATGCAGGTCCGGGCCGCGGAGGCGTTCGCCCGCACCGACGCGCAACGGGCGGCCGGAGCGTTTCTCAATGCATCGAGTTCGCTCCTCATGACCGCTGAGTCGACCAGGGCGCAGTCATTGCTCAGACGGGCGCGCAGCCTCGTCGGTTCCGATCCGCATCTCGGCGTCGCCTGCGATGTTCTCGAAGGGCGCATCCTTCTCGCCCGGGGTGAAGTGGAGGAGGCCGAGGCTCTGCTCTCCGGTGCCGACTCGCTCGCCCGTCACGTGCTCAACGATCCCTCCATGGACCAACTCCCGACAGCGGTGGAGCATCTGCTTTGGACGCACCTTGGATCGCTTGGAGCGCGCGACCTCTACGACGAACTCGCCTCGGCCGGCGAGACGGTGATCGCACTCGCCGAGCGCTTCGGCCGCAACGAGATGGCCGTGTTCGCCCGAGGTTCGCTGGCTCAGGCGGCGTGGGAGCAGGGCGACTACGGGAGCGCTCAGCGCTGGCTGGCCGGAACCGAAGACGCCGAGCACGGTGGCGCCACGTCGTGGATCACCCTGTTGCGGCTCCAGATTCTCGGGGCCACCGGGGGCGATGTCGAGGCGGCGATCGATCGCGCGTCGGTCGAAGAGTTCGAAGGCCCGACGATGTGGACGTCGCTGCGGGCCCTCTCGTTGGCGCTGGAAGCCTTCGGACGAGCTGACCATGCTGCTGTTTGCGAATTGCTGGATCCCGTACTGGTGTCGCTGGTGAACGGCGGATGCCGCAGTTTCGGTGGACGGGCGTGGATGGCGCTGTTGGTCGAGTCGCAGTTGGTGACGGGGGCTGTCCGATCGGCGCGGGACACAGCGGAGCGCCAGCGGGAATGGGGGGTGGTGTCGGGGTTCGATTCCTTGGTGATTCCGGCGCTTCGCAGTGCCGCCCTGGTGGCGGCGGAAGACGACTCAACCAGTGTTTGGGCGGAGGCGGTCTCAGCGCACGAGAAGTGGGGTCATCCGATCGAGCTGGCCCACACGTTGCGCGCCCGCGCCGAGCACGTGCTCCGTTCCAGATTGCCGAGGCGGGCAGTGCTCATGGACTGCCGTGACGGACTTGATCGAGCCCATCACCTCTTCTCCCAGGCCGGTGCGGTCGGCTTTGCCGCACGGACGGCGTCGCTGGTCCCCGGTGTCGAGAAACGTCTGATGGAGCTCGAAAAGTCAGGCGAGGTGGAGCTGACTGCTCGCGAGACGGTGATCGTCGGTCTTCTCCGCAAGGGGGCGACGAACAAGGAGATTGCATCGACGCTCGGGATGAGCGTGAAGACCGTCGAGGCGCATCTGCGCAACCTGTTCCGGCGCAACGGTCTCCGCAACCGAGCCGAGTTGGTCGGACGCCTCCAACGCTGACGTGACCTCTGCGCGCCGCCTTCCCTGTTTCGATCTCCGGGGCGTGGGCGCTTTCGGTCCCTCCGCCGGCAGTCGCGTACTCGGGTAGCAAGGTTCGCCGAGGGTTTTCATCGATTGTAGGACCCAAGCGATTTCGCGACGCTCGATGAAGCACAGCGAACTCCTGATGAGGCAATCGCACCACGACGGTGTCGTCAGAGCTCGACGTGCCTCCGTTGGGGTCTTACCTGTCAGTTGCGTCGGCGGTAGGTAAGACCCCGAACGGCCGCTCGCCGTCCGGTCAGGTTCGGCGTGTGACGACGAAGACCCGGCGGAACGGGAAGGCCGTTCCCCACTCGCGGCGGGGGAACTCGACCCGCAGCGTCTTGCCCAACTCGGCGCAGAAGTCGCCCCGCTGCTCGTCGGTGTCGAGCAGCGCGAGAACAGGACGGAGTGCCGTGCCCTTGACCCACTCGAGAACGGGATCGTCGCCCTGCAGTATGTGCACATAGGTCGTTTCCCACGCGTCAACGTCGGCGACAGTCGCAAGCGGACGGAGGAGATCGAGGTAGCCGAGCGCGAGAAGCGCGCCGTGGGTTCGTTGACCGGCGATCGACGGCAGCCGGGCGACGCCTCGCCATTGCGGTGACGCGACCTGGGCGCGGATTGCCGCATGATGCGGGTCGTCGAAATTCCCGGGAACCTGGAACGCCAGTGACCCGCCGGGCGCGAGCGCGTCGAGCCAGAGCGGCAACCGTTGGAGATGGTTGGGGGCCCATTGCAGGGACGCGTTTGCGACGATCACGTCGGTCCCGACGGGCGGGGTCCACTCGTCGATGCTGCCGTGCTCGAAATGGAGTCGTCCGTGGGCGAGCGGACGCGCTGCGTCGAGCATCGCCGCGTCGTTGTCGATTCCGATCACCGTTGCCGCCGGCCAGCGATCGTTGAGGGTCGCCGTGAGCGGCCCCGGGCCGCACCCGAGGTCGACGACGAGATCGGCCGCGGGCGTGGTGATTCGGCCAATGAGGTCGAAGAACGGACGGCTCCGCTCGTCAGCGAACTGCTGGTACTGCGTCGGGTTCCACACAGCAGTAACAATACAAGTATGATACAAGTAGCGCAAGGGATCTTGGCACCGGCCGATCCGGGGTGGGGTCGGCGACAGCGGGGTGGAGCGCGGTGCAGGATGGGGTTCCGGGAACCCATGACACGGAGGAAAGACCTTGGACCTCCTCACCGAGGACGATCTCGCCCGCGCGCTCGGAACCGACACCGCACGTCGTTTGGTGATCGCTCGAACGCTGGCCCGTTACGGCGAAGGGCACCGGAGCTATCACGACGCCGCCCACGTTCTCGCCGTCGCGTCGGGTTGCCTGGCGTTGTGCCGGACGATGCCGTCGGTTGACCGTGATGCGGTGCTGTGGGCAGCCCTCTTCCACGACGCGATCTACGACCCGCGGTCGTCGACCAACGAAGCCGACAGCGCCGCGCTGGCGACCGAAGAACTTCGGTCCGTGGGCATCGACGAAGAGGTTGTGAAGGAGGTCGTTCGCCTCATCCTGCTGACCGCCGGCCATGAGGTCGCCGCCGGCGATCGCAATGGTGCCGTCCTCGTGGACTCGGACCTGGCCGTGTTGGGCGGGACCCCGGAGGAGTACGCCCGCTACGTCGACGGGGTTCGCCGGGAGTACTCGTTCGTGCCCGACGACGCGTGGCGCATCGGGCGCTCACGGGTATTGACGAACCTCCTCGCCGTGCCTCGCCTCTTCACTGCCGACGTCATGAAGCTTCGAGAGATCGCCGCCCGCAGCAATATGCGCGCCGAGCTTGCGTCCCTAGCGGGTGAGGCGGGCTAGGTGCACGACGAGGCCGGGAACGGCCGCCTCGATGTCGTCGTACATCCGCTCGTAGGCCGATACCGGTCTGCCCCACGGATCGTCCAACTCCGTCATCGTCGAGCACGTCGGATCGAAGCTGCGCAGGTACCTGATGGTCGTGTTGGTCACCGGTGTCGTCAGGCGCGCGGCGCGTTCGAGCACCCATCGCTCGTGCGAACCGTCCATGACGAGCAGCAGCTCGAAACGGTCGAAGTCGCAATCGAGGAAGGGCCGAGAACGGTGGCCGACGTCGTAGCCGCGGCGGGCGCCGACCGAACGGGAGAACTCGTGCGCCTGTTCGCCTCGTGCCAGTCGGTGGTTCCAGCGCTGTCGACGACGACTGCGCCGGCCAGCCCCGCTTCGTCAAGCGCCCGTTGCAGCACGGCCTCGGACGCGGGGGAGCGGCAGATGTTGCCCGTGCACAACATCAGAACGGAAGTCACCGGGACGCCTTGCCGATGGTCGTCAAGGCGATCTTCAAGATCGCGTCGACGCCGCGGGAGGTGGTGAGGCGACCGGTGAGCACATCGGCTTCGACGGCGCGCACGCGTTCATCAGCGCGCAGATGATCGGTGAGGCGCTCGGTCAACTCCGTCCACAGCCAGGATCGGTCCTGCTCGGCGCGACGCCTCGCCTCTTCGGGAGCGCGGGCCGAGCGGAGTTCTCGGAGGGTCGTCCACACTTCGGCGACGCCGAGTCCGGTGACAGCCGACGCGGCGATCGCGTGCGGGGTCCAGAGCGGGGACGTGGGCCGCATGAGCCGTAACGCACTGGCGTAATCCGACAGGGTCGATCGGGCCTGGGCCTCGAGGTCACCATCGCACTTGTTTACGACGATGATGTCGGCCAGCTCCATGATGCCGCGCTTCACCCCTTGGAGTTCATCCCCACCGGCCGGTGCCACGAGCAGCACAAAGGCGTCGGTGAGATTGGCGACTGCGGTCTCGGATTGCCCGACACCGACGGTCTCGACGATGACCACGTCGTAGCCCGCGCCCTCGACGACACGAATCACCTCCCGGGTACGCCGGGCGACGCCGCCGAGCGTGCCGCCCGCCGCGGTGGGACGGATGAACGCGTTCGGATGGCGGGCCAACTCGGCCATCCGGGTCTTGTCGCCCAGGATCGACCCACCGGTGCGCGACGACGAGGGATCCACGGCGAGCACAGCGACGCGCAAACCAAGGCCGACCAGGTGGAGACCGAATGCCTCGATGAACGTCGACTTGCCGACCCCGGGGGTGCCGGTGATGCCGATGCGGAACGCCGACCCGTGGTGGGGGAGCCGTTCGAGCAGGGCGATGGCCTGGGAGCGGTGGTCTTCCCGTGTCGACTCGACCAGCGTGATCGCCCGGGCGAGCGCGCGTCGATCCCCTCCGACGATCTGCGCGGTCACATCCACCGGGTCGAGAATAAACGCCGGAGGTCGATCGCAGCGGATGGCTACGGTCTTCGCCATGTACCTCCCCCCGTCGTTCGCCGAGCACGACCCTGACGAGATCGCTCGGATCGTCGATACGCACCCCCTTGCCCAACTCGTGGTCGAAGGGCCCGACGGACTGACCGCCACCCCGCTGCCGATGCTGCGTGTCGTCGATCCGGCGACCGGTGCGACCACCTTCCGCGGACATCTGGCGAAGGCCAACCCTGTGCTCGTCGAGGGGCGGGCGCTTCTTCTGTTCCTCGGTGTGGATGCCTACGTGTCGCCGAGCGCGTATCCCTCGAAGGCCGAACATGGCCGGGTGGTGCCGACCTGGAACTACGAAACCGTCCAGGTCCGCGGGGACCTGGTTCTCCACCCCGAAGCGGCCTGGGTCCTCGACATCGTGCGCGCGCTCACCAATGTGCACGAATCCGACCGGACCGTTCCGTGGTCGGTCGACGACGCGCCGGCGGACTACATCGACGGCATGCTCCGGGCCATCGTCGGCATCGAGGTGTTACCGACCTCGATCATGGCCAAGCGCAAGCTCTCCCAGAACCAGCCTGTGGCCAACGCCGAGGGGGTGCGTGCGATGCTCGCGGCAGGAACCCCGAGGGAGCAGGCCGCCGCTCACGCCATGCCCGCCCGCTAAGTCGGCCGCCTCCACCGGGCGAACCGCGCCGCGCAGACGCCGCGCAGAGCTCGGCATCCCACATCGGGCTCCGGCGCATCCCCACGGCCGATTTTTGGTACGGAAGGCGATCTCTGCCCATCCGGGATGCCACACCGCTGATGCGGGATACAGGGCCGCTAGGCCACCGCAACCCTTCGGGCCCGGAGCAGGCCCAGGATCTCGGCTGCCGCGTTCGGGATGTTCGTCCCCGGGCCGTAGATACCGCTCACTCCTGCGTGGCGGAGGAACTCGTAATCCTTGGCGGGGATGACGCCACCGCAGACGACCAGCACATCGCCGGCGCCCGCGGCGTGCAGCTCCTTGATCAGTTCCGGCACGAGCGTCTTGTGGCCGGCCGCCTGCGAGCTCACACCGACCACGTGGACGTCGTTCTCGACGGCGTCGCGAGCCACCTCTTCGGGGGTCTGGAACAGCGGGGCGACATCGACGTCGAAACCGAGGTCGGCGAACGCCGTGGCGATCACCTTGGCACCGCGATCATGGCCGTCCTGGCCCATCTTGGCAACGAGCATGCGGGGGCGGCGGCCCTCCTCGGTGGCGAACTTCGCGATGTCGGCGACGATCGCCTGGAAGCCGCCATCGTCGGCGTACGCCGCGCCGTACACGCCGGAGATGGAGCGGATCTCGGCCTTGTGCCGCCCGAACACTTTCTCGAGCGCATCGCTGATCTCGCCGACAGTGGCGCGGACCCGCGTGGCCTTCACCGCGAGGTCGAGCAGGTTGGCGCCGCTTTTGGCGCCGTCGGTGAGGGCCTCCAGTGCGGCGGCTACCGCGGCACCGTCGCGCGTCGCCTTGATGTGTTCCAGCCGGGCGATCTGCGACGTGCGAACTGCGGTGTTGTCGATGTCGAGCGTGTCGACGGGGTCCTCGTTGGCGAGGCGGTACTTGTTCACCCCGACGATCGTGTCCTCACCGCGGTCCACCCGGGCCTGGCGTCGTGCCGCGGCCTCCTCGATGCGGAGCTTCGGCATGCCCGACTCCACGGCCTTCGTCATACCGCCGAGTCCCTCGACCTCCTGGATCAGCTTCCACGCCTCGGCGGCGAGCGAGTGCGTGAGCGACTCGATGTAGTACGAACCGCCGAGTGGATCGACCACGTTCGTGATACCGCTCTCCTCGGCGATGATCAGCTGCGTGTTACGTGCTATGCGCGCAGAGAATTCCGTCGGGAGCGCGATCGCTTCGTCGAAAGAGTTCGTATGCAGGCTTTGGGTTCCACCAAGGACCGCGGCCATGGCCTCGATGGTGGTGCGCACCACGTTGTTCATCGGGTCCTGCTCGGTGAGCGACACCCCGCTCGTCTGGCAGTGGGTGCGGAGCATCATCGACGACGCCTTCTTCGGCTCGAACTGCTGCACGATGCGGGCCCACAGCAGTCGCGCCGCCCGGAGCTTCGCAACTTCCATGAAGAAGTTCATGCCGATGCAGAAGAAGAAGGAGAGACGTCCGGCGAACTCGTCGATCGCGAGGCCCGAGTCCTTCGCCGCCCGCACGTACTCCAGACCATCGGCAAGCGTGAACGCAAGTTCCTGCACGCACGTGGCCCCGGCCTCCTGCATGTGGTAGCCGGAGATCGAGATCGAGTTGAACTGCGGCATGTTCGCCGCGGTGTAGCCGATGATGTCGGCGATGATCCGCATCGATGGGGCCGGCGGGTAGATGTAGGTGTTGCGGACCATGAACTCCTTGAGGATGTCGTTCTGGATGGTCCCGGCCAGCTTGTCGGGCGTGACGCCCTGCTCTTCCGCCGCCACGATGTAGCCGGCGAGGATCGGCAGCACCGCGCCGTTCATCGTCATCGACACGCTCATCTTGTCGAGCGGTATGCCGTCGAAGAGGATCTTCATGTCCTCGACGGAATCGATGGCGACTCCCGCCTTGCCGACGTCGCCCGTGACCCGTGGATGATCGGAGTCGTACCCGCGGTGCGTTGCCAGGTCGAAGGCGACGCTGATGCCCTGCTGGCCGGCGGCAAGGTTCTTCCGATAGAAGGCGTTGGACGCCTCGGCGGTCGAGAATCCGGCGTACTGCCGGATCGTCCACGGCCGGCCGGTGTACATGGTGGCCCGCACACCGCGGGTGAACGGCGCGAAGCCAGGGAGGGTGTCGACCAGTTCCAGCGCCTCGAGGTCGGCGGCGGTGTACAGCGCCTTCACGTCGATGCCCTCGGGGGTGTGCCAGGTCAGCGCCTCGGGCGAGTCGACCTTGGCCTCCTTGGACGCCAGCACGTTCCAGTCGGCGAGGGAGGGGATCGGGAAGTCGTTGGCCACGGTTCCAGGCTAGGGCCGGGGATTGCCGAAGTCACACCGGGGCTGGTGTTGCGAGCAGCGGAGAGGCCAGCACCGAAGGGCAGAGCTTGGGCCCGGCTCTGGTGGCGTCACACCGGGAAGCGCCGGGCATAGTGTTCACCCATGCGGACGTGGGCGTCAGAAGAAGCGTTCGATTCCTTCATCGGCTCGGGAGGAATCGTCGAGCCCGGCGACGCCATGCCGGAGCGCTACCGCATCGAGGTCTTCCGGTTCATCGAGATGCACGCCAACTCCGAGCTCTTCGGGGGACTGTGCGAACGCCACTGGGTGTCCCGGGCACCGGGACTGCACCGCAAGCTGGCGTTCCTGGCCAAGACCCAGGACGAGATCGGCCACGCCCACCTGCTGTACATGGTCGCCGCCGATCTCGGCGTGAAGACCCGGCCGGAGATGCTCGACGATCTCGTCCACGGCCGGACCCGCTTCCACAACGTGTTCCACTACAAGGCCGAGACCTGGGCCGACCAGATCGTCATCGCGTTCCTCGTCGATGCCGCCGCGCTCACCACGCAGCAGGCCGTCCTGAAGGAGTGCTCCTACGGTCCGTATCGGCGGATCCTTCGGCGCATCGTCAGCGAAGAGGGCTTCCACATGCGTCACGGCGAAGAGATGCTCCTCACGCTCGCCGAGGGGACCGACCTTCAGCGGGCCCTGTTTCAGGACGCACTCGACCGGTGGTGGGAATCGGTCGTCCACTTCTTCGGTCCGCCGACGAAACCCGACGACCTGCTCATCCGATGGAAGATCAAATCGGCGACCAACGAGGAGCTGCGCGACCGGTTCGTGCAGAAGTTCGTCCCCATGCTCCACGACTACGGGTTCGTGATCCCCGATCCTGGACTGCATCGGGATCGGGACGGCCGATGGGCTCTGGGGCCGATCGACTGGAGCGCGCTCAGCGCTACCCAACGCAACGTCGGTCCGGACTCCCAAGCGCGCGTCGATCAGTCGCGCTGGGCGTGGGAGGACACTGAGTGGGTGCGGGCGGCGCTCGACGTCGACGCTCTGGCGGCCACCGGGGCGCGATGAACGACTCCACCTCGGCCCTCGACCATGACGAGATGGCGCGGGCAGTCGCTGCCGTCGTCGACCCCGAGCTCGGCGGTGTCACCATCGGCGACCTCGGGCTCGTCCACGATGTTCGGGTCGACCGGGACGGTGCGGTGATTGTCGAGCTTCTGCCCACGTTCCTCGGCTGTCCTGCGCTTGCACTGATGGCGGCTGACGTGAAACAGGCAGTGCGGGGGTTCGGCGTCGGTCAGTGCACGGTGGTGTGGCGGGTCGACCCGTTGTGGGATTCCTCGCGCATCACCGCGCGTGGCGTTGCGCAACTGGCGTCATCGGGGATCGCCGTCGCCACTTCGTCGCTGTTGTCGCCCGCATGCCCGTCCTGCGGGGAACAGATGCTCCGTCCGATCAATCCTGTCGGAGCCACTGCGTGCCGGGCGGTTGCGTGGTGCGGCGGCTGTCGATCGGCCATCGATATCATGGGCGCGCCGAGGAGCTGAGCGCTATGCCCACCTATGAAGTGTTCCTGAGTGAGGATGGACGCGACTCCTTCCGCCACGCGGGTGCACTCGACGCTCCGGACGAGGAGATGGCGGTCCTGTACGCCCGGGAGACCTACGTCCGTCGAGGCGAGGGTTCACGGGCGTGGGTCGTCGCCCGCACGCACATCGTCGAGGTCGACCCATCGGATCTCGCCGTTACGGCGACACGTATGCACGGCCGCAACGACGGCAAGAAGATCGCCGAACGCCGCCAGGACCGCCGCGCCGCCGCTGTCGTTGGGAGAGAGGTTGCCCCCATTCCTGGGGGCAATCCACCTCCCAACGACGATGGGAGGCGTTCTGCCCCCATCTATGGGGGCAACCTCTCTCGCGACGCGGACGCGCAGCAATGACGCTGGGGGACGAGGTGCTGGCGATGGCGATGGCGTTGGCCGACGATGAGCTCGTCATCGGGCATCGGCACAGCGAATGGCTCGGGCTCTCACCGTTCCTCGAGGAGGACCTGGCTACGGCGTCGATCGCCCAGGACGAGATGGGCCATGCCCGCGCGATCTATGCCGTCGTGTGGCCGGACTGGGCCGAACGCGACGCCCTCGTCACGCTGCGGCCGGCCGCGGACTGGCGCTGCTGCGCGCTGGTGGAAGCTGACGCCCGGCCGTGGGAACGTCACCTCGTCCGTCACCTCGTCTACGACGTCGTGGAGGGACACCGCTGGAGCGCACTCGCCGCTCGCGACAACCCTTCGTTCGGTGCTCTCGCCGCCCGGGCCGGCCAGGAGGAGGGTTGGCACCGCCGCCACGCGACCGGGCTCACCGGCCGCCTCGCAGTCGACCATGCGCCGCGCCTGCAGGAGCAGCTCGATGACCTGTGGCCGATGGTCGGTGATCTGCTGACCGGCATGACGCAGTCGGAACAGAACAGCGCCCTCGACGATCTAGTGGCCACACTCGACGAGGTCGGGCTCGTCGCCCCCGCAGCGACTCCCGTCCCCGGCGATCGGACGAAGCGAAGTGCCGCCTTCGCCGACATCCTCCAGTCGTTCACCGAGGTTGCCGCGTTGGACCCCTCGGCCACCTGGTAAGCGTACGAAGGAATTAACGAAGGAACCGCAAGCCGGGAACGCAGACCTCACGAACGACGGTCGACGACGCGTTTCGCCTTCCCGATCGACCGCTCGATGCCGCCGATCGCCACGATCCGAACGTGTGCAGTGAGGCCGATCATCGTCTTCATCCGCCGCTGAAGCGAGGCGGCCGCAACGGCGACCTCGTCGCTGATCGCGTGGGCCGCTCCCTCGACGAGCACCGTGAGCTCGTCCATCGTGTGGGGACGACTCACCTCGAGCTGCCAATGCGCCGACAGTGACGTCTCGACCAGCAGGAGCTCCTCGATCTGCGAGGGATACAGGTTCACGCCCCGGATGATCAGCATGTCGTCGCTCCGCGCGCTGATGCGCGCCAAGCGCCGCATCGAACGTGCCGTCGGCGGGAGCAGCGCCGTGAGATCGCGGGTGCGGTACCGGATGACGGGGAAGGCCTCCTTGGTGAGCGATGTGAGCACGAGTTCGCCACGTTCGCCGTCGGGCAGCACCGCACCGGTGACCGGGTCGATGATCTCCGGGTAGAAGTGGTCCTCCCACAGCACCGGGCCATCCTTGGTCTCGACGCACTCGTTGGCCACGCCGGGGCCCATGACCTCGGACAGTCCGTAGATGTCGACAGCGTCGATGCCCCACGTCCGCTCCAACTGCAGACGCATGGCATCGGACCACGGCTCGGCTCCGAAGATTCCGAGCCGCAGACTGCTCGACGACGGATCGAGTCCTTGGCGGACCATCTCCTCGGCAATCGCCAACGCGTAGGACGGCGTGACCATGATGACGTCCGGGGCGAAGTCGGTGATGAGTTGGATCTGCTTCTCGGTCTGGCCGCCGCTCATCGGAACGACGGTGCACCCGAGACGTTCTGCGCCGTAGTGTGCGCCGAGTCCACCGGTGAACAGCCCGTAGCCGTAGGCAACATGAACGATGTCACCGGGTTGCGTCCCGGCGGCCCGCATCGATCTCGCGACCAGGTTCGCCCAGGTATCGATGTCGTGGCGGGTGTAGCCGACAACGGTTGGCTTCCCGGTGGTTCCGCTCGACGCGTGCACGCGCACAACCTGCTCGCGGGGGACCGCGAACATCCCGAACGGATAGTTCGCGCGGAGATCATGTTTGGTGAGCAGCGGGAACTGCGCAAGGTCGTCGAGCGAATGGATGTCGTCGGGGTGCACCCCGACCGCCTGGAACGTGGCGCGATAGTGAGCGACGTTGTCGTAGGCGTGGCGCACCGACCAGCGGAGGCGCTCCAGCTGGAGGGCCGTGATCTCGTCGCGGCTCGCTGTCTCGATCGGATCAAGTGGCATGCGACGCCTACCCGTGCCGCGTGGGCAACACCTTTTCGTGATCGCCCAGCCAGAGTGATTCGCACCAGCTGCCGACGAGCTGTGTCGGGAACCCCGCGATCATCGTCCACGACGGGTCATGGCGTCCTCGCTCGCACGCTCCCTCGAAGCTGTGTCCACAGGTCTCGATGTGATCATGACGGGCAGGCATCGCCAAACGGTACCGAAGTTGGCGTCGGAACGCGGCGCGGGAACGCCGGGCCGGTCGGTCAGCGCGCGGCCGGAAGCGTTACGGAGAACCGCGCCCCACCGGCCGGCGATGCCCCGACCTCGATCGACCCGCCGTGCCGGGAGACCACGTCGGCTGCGATGGCCAAACCGAGACCGGCGCCAGCTCGCCCGCCACGGACACGCGACTCTTCGAGCTGTGTGAACCGGTCGAAGATCCGCTCGCGCTGATGGGGGGGAACACCAGGCCCGTCGTCGTCGATCGTCAGGAGCACCGAGTCCTCGGTGGGAACCAGCGAGAGCGACACCGCTGTTGTGGCGAACCGGATTGCGTTGGTCGTCAGGTTCACGATCACTCGGCGGAGGTCATCGGGCTGTCCGAGCACGCGACCCCCGGACACGCGGCTCGTATCCAAGGCGATGCCGCTCGTGGAACGGAGGTAGCCGACCTCTTCGCGGATGATCTCGTCGAGATCGACGACGACCGGGTCCACCACCCGCTGCCTGTCGGTTCGGGCGAGCATCAACAGATCGTCGACGAGACGCTCCATGCGGGTGGTCTGGCGCAGCGATGCCTCCGCCACGCTCTTCCAGTCGGCCTTGTCCGGTGCGCGAAGTGCGACCTCCAGGCGGGTTCGCACGGTGGCCAGCGGGCTGCGCAACTCGTGGGATGCGTCGCTGACGAAGCGGGTTTGGCGGTCGTGGGAGATCTGCAGCCGATCGAGGAGCCGGTTCATCGTGCGGGCGAGGCGTCCGACCTCATCGACGGCACGTGGTTCGCTGACCCGCGCGGTGAGGTCATTCGTGCTGATCGCGTCGACCTGCCGACGAAGCACATCGACCGGTCGCAGCGCGCGACGGGCCACGACCCAAATGCCGACCGTGCCGAACAGGACGAGCAACGGGCCGCCGACGCGCAACTGGCGCATCAGGGACGCCTCGGCGTCACGCAGGTTCTTCAACGGCGCGGCGACGAGGATCCATGCGGGACCCGCAGTCGTGACCACCCGCTCCTTGGTCAGGCGCACGTCGACGTTGTCGACCTGCGTGGTGGCCCGGTCGACGGGTCCATTGCGCATCACCGCCGAATCGCGATCGACCATCAGGTTCATGTCACTCACGTTGGCCGACGCGCCGAGCACCTTTCCCGACTGCGTCACGATCTGACAGAACAGTGGCGAATCGCGCGCCGTCGCGAGACGGGCCGGGATGTCGCCCTCCGCAGCGATCTCTCGCAGGTTGGCCATCTGAGTGTTGATGCTCACATCGAGGCTCTCCAGCTGCGTCCGCTGCAGCGCCGACCGAAAGGCGGCGACGCCGAGCAGGACCCCGAGGGTCAGCACGACCGCCGAGATCGCGGCGACCCGGGCGGCAACCGGAAGCGCGCGCAGCCGGCTCATGCTGCTGTCAACGTTCGGGGTCGAAGCGATAGCCGACACCCCGAACCGTCTGCAGACCGGCGCGGCCGAACGGCACGTCGATCTTCTTGCGGAGATACCCGACGTAGACCTCGACGACGTTCGGGTCGCCTTCGAAATCCGAGCCCCATACGTCCTCGAGGAGATCGGTCTTGCTCACCGGATCGGGGCTCGACCGAACGATCGCCGCGAGCAGCGAGATCTCACGGGCCGTCACCGCGATCTCGTCGCTGCCACGCCACACCCGGTGCTGGCGGAGGTCGACGATCATGTCGCCGCGTTGCACCCTTCCGCTCTCACCGACGGCGACCGACGTGGACCTTCGTAGGAGCGCACGGAGCCGGGCGAGGAGCACCACGAACGAGAAGGGTTTGCCGAGGTAGTCGTCAGCCCCGGTGTCGAGCGCTTCGGCCTCATCGAACTCTCCGCGCTTGGCCGTGAGCATGAGGATCGGCGTGGTGTTGCCGAGTGCCCGTAGATCGCCGCAAACGCGATAGCCGTTGCGCTTGGGCAGCATGATGTCGAGCACGATGGCATCGAACGCGCCCTCCGTCGCCATCTCGAAGCCGGTGTCGCCGTCGTGGGCGAGCTCCACCTCGAAGCCCTCGTTGCGCAGGCCGTCGGCGATGCCCTCGGCGAGATCGACCTCGTCGTCGACAACAAGTACTCGGGGCATCCCGATGACGTTACCGAGTGCTGACCATACCGAACGGCGGAACCGCTCAGCGTACGCTCAGGCGGGAGCTCCGTGGCCGGCCCGGTCCTGATGCGTGACGATGAGGTCGACGAGAGTCGGCCAGAGCTCGCGGGGATAGTCGTGGCCCATGTCGTTGAGCAGCGCGAACACGGACCCGCGCACGAGTTCGGCGGTGCGAAAGCCGCCACTCGGCTGGATGAGGGTGTCGTCGCGGCCGTGGATGACGAGTGTCGGGAGGTCGAGAGCAGCCAGTCCCTCGGCCCGCGGGCCGGAGGCGAGGATCGCACAGAGCTGCCGAGAGACGCCTTCGGGGTAGATGCCTCGATCCCAGTCCCGGGTCATGCGAAAGGCTTCGAACTCCGGATCGAAAAAGCGCTTGGAGGAATAGACGGCCCGGTTTCGCAAACCTTGGCTGATGTACTCCTCCCGGGTCGTTGCCGGGGTGCCGATGAGCGCGGTGTTGGCCGCCGGCGTCGCCTGGCCGACGTCAGGCTCGCCGGTCGTGCTCATGATCGACGTGAGGCTGAGCAGCCGATCCGTGTGCTCGATCGCCATCGTCTGGGCAATCATGCCGCCCATCGAACTTCCGACGACGTGGGCCCGTTCGATGCCGAGGGCCGACAGGATCGCCATCCCATCGGCCCCCATGTCGCTGAAGGTGTACGGGACGGCCGGTGTCTCGGTGCCGTTCCGCCGTGCGTCGTAGAGGGCGGCCAGGGGTATCGGGAGTCCGTCCAGGCGGGTCGAGAGGCCGATGTCGCGGTTGTCGTAACGCACGACGAACCGGCCGCGTGTGGCGAACAACTCCGCCAGCGTCGGGTCGAACCCGTTGATCTGCGAACCGAATCCGTTGACCATCAGCATCGGCGGATCACTCGGGGAGCCGAGAGTCTCGACGTAGAACTGCAGACCGTTGGCATCGACATGTGGCACCGGACCAATCTGGCGCGTACTCGGGTTGCGTGGCGAATTGGCCCCGAGTTGTCGCGTGGGCGACGTCGCCACGTTTCCACGTCGACACCGTGGCGCCAACCCGCCACACAACGGACCGATGGGGCCTGGCTAAGGCAAGATCGCGGACCGCGACCCGCGGAAGGCGTCCGTTGCGGTCACGAGCTCATGGACGATACCGGGCTCACCGGCCGAGTGGCCGGCGTCGGCAACGATCCGCAACGACGACTCGGGCCACGCTCGGTGGAGCTCCCATGCCGACTTCGCCGGGCAGACGATGTCGTAGCGGCCCTGCACGATGACGGCCGGGATGTGCCGGATACGGTCGACGTTGGCCAGGAGTTCGCGGCCTTCGGTCAGCCAGCCGCCGTGGACGAAGTAGTGGCACTCGATCCGGGCGAACGCCAGCGCGAAGTCGTCGTCGGCCGAGTGCGAGATCAAGTCCTCGTTCGGCAGCAGACAGCTCGTGCTGCCCTCCCACACACTCCAGACTTTCGCCGCGGCCAATTGCAGGTTGCGGTCGGGGTCCGTCAACCGTGAATGGTATGCGCGCAGAAGGTCGTGGCGCTCCTCTGTCGGGATGTGGTTCAGATACGGCTCCCAGATGTCCGGGAAGACGAAGCTCGCGCCTTCCTGGTAGAACCAGAGGATCTCCTCCGGTCGGAGCATGAAGATCCCGCGCAGGACGAGTTCGGTCACCCGCTCCGGGTGGGTCTGTGCGTACGCCAGCGCGAGTGTCGATCCCCAGGAACCACCGAAGACCTGCCATCGCTCGATGCCGAGATGTGAACGGAGACGCTCGATGTCGGCGACGAGATCCCAGGTGGTGTTCTCCTCGAGCGATGCGAAGGGCGTGCTGCGCCCGCATCCTCGCTGATCGAACAACACGATGTGGTAGGCGGACGGATCGAAATAGCGACGGTATTTCGGGTCGAGGCCGCCACCGGGACCGCCATGGAGGAACACCACCGGCTTCCCCTCCGGATTGCCGCACTCCTCAACGTACAGGTCGTGGATCTCCGACGCCCGCAGGCGGCCCGTGCGGTAGGGCTCCACCTCGGGATACAGCGTCCGGCGTTGCTCGTTCATGACCGCCAGCCTGACACCGGCGGACGGTCTTCAGACCGTTGTGATGCGGTAGCAGCCTTTGCCCTGCTGCTTCGCCTGTCGGAGCGATGCGTCGGCGACAGCGAGGAGGGTCGAGACCGTGCTCGAGTCATGGGTGAAGGCAACCCCGATGCTGGCGCTGATTGTCCACTTGTCGCCGCAGACGGCGATCGGCTCGCAGATCGCCGACAGAAGACGGGCGGCCAACGCCGCTGCTTCATCGGCACTCGGAAGGCCGCGGACGAGAAGCGTGAACTCGTCGCCGCCCAGTCTCGCCAGGCTGTCCGCGGTGCGAACGACTTGATGGATCCGCTCACCGACAGTAACGAGGATGGCATCGCCGGCAAGGTGCCCGGCCTCGTCGTTGACCGCTTTGAAGCCGTCGAGGTCCAGGTAGAGGACGGCTACCGTCGATTGCCGGGTCGCGCGGTGCGCCTGATCGATCCGGTCGAAGAAGGTCCGCCGGTTGTCAAGACCGGTCAGCGGATCCGACGACGCCAGCGCGCGCAGCGCCCGCGACGAACGGTCGCGGGCGACGGTGAGCGCCACCTGGTCGTGCACGCGGCCGATGACGACCTCCGTCCACCGACTCGTCTGCTCGGGGAGCGAACCAACCAGTGTGGTGTAGCCGAGCCTTTCGCCACCGGCCTCGATCGGCAGCAGCCAGACCCGTTCGTCACCAAGGGCCCGAGAGCGTTCTCCTGTCGCCAGCATTTCGCAGAACACGTCGTCGGCGACCACCGCGTCGGTGTGTCCCGCCTCGCACGTGATGGCCACGCGTGCCCCGCGCACCTGGTGCTCGAGCAGTTCGACGAGCGTGTCGATCACCTGCTTTGCCGGCTTGCCTACGGCCAGGTCCCGATAGGACTGATCGAGGAAGAACCGCTCGCTGGCGATCCGCAGGAGCAGAAGGAAGCCGTTCACGTCCTCGCGGGCCAACAGGTTGGTCGCCGCCATCTCGTAGGAATGGAACGAACCGTCGGCGTGACCAAGGCGGACGACGTTGAGTGCGGTGCGGGCCGGATCGCCATTGGCGCCGTAGGCGACCGGATTGGCGACCTCGGCGGCGATGAGCTCCACGAGCGGGCCGAGATCGTCACGATGGACCAGATCGAGCGCGTTGGTCCCGAGGAGTATCGACGGTGCATGCCCCGTGACGTCTTCGATCGAGTCGCTGACCCACCGGATGGTGATGTCCCGATCGACGAAGACGGCCGGGATGGCCGTGCCCTGGGCCAGCGCTCGTAGGACGCGGTCATCGAACGCCGCCGCGTCCTCGGGATTTTTCACTCCGGCAGTCTCGCACCCACACGGTGGCGGCCGAAAGGGGCTTTTCGTCGCTCTCGCCGGAGGTCAGTAGGTTCTGTCCGCCAACGAGGTCGGATCGGCGAGCGCGGCAAGGGCGAAACCGGCGGTTCTCCGGTACCCCTCGGTCACTGCAGCGATCTCCTCGGGTGAGATCACGTCGGCGATGTCAGCGAATCCGCCCGGGGCCCGCTCCTCGACGAGCTGCATGGGCAGCTCGGGTCCGAGCCCACGGTTGGCGACGACGATGGCGGAGGTCGCAGGCCGTCGAGCCGCCTCATAGTGCTCGAACGCCTCGACGACCTCGCCATGTTGTCGAACGCACCCGGCCAGCACCCGGGCGTCGAGGATGGCCTGGGAAGCCCCGTTCGAGCCGATGGGGTACATCGGATGCGCGGCGTCGCCGAGCAGCGTGACCCGGCCGTCGCTCCAGCGCTCCAGCGGGTCGCGATCCACCATGGGGAACACGAATGTTCCGGGGGCCCGGCGGATGAACGCGGCAACGTCGAGCCAAGGAAACCTCCAGGCCGCGAACGCCGGGAGGTAGTCGTCGAGCACGCCCGGCCGGTTCCAGTCCTCGCGTTCGGCCAGGGTTGTGCCGCTGGTTCGGAGCTCGGCGATGAAGTTGCAGCGTTGGTCCCCGTCCGCGAGGTCAACGATGGGGTAGCTGATGAACTTCTGATTCGGATGGCCGGCCCAGACCATGGTCCGCCCGTCGAACAGCGGGGGGTGGTCCACGGTGCCACGCCACAGCAGGGCGCCATTCCATTTCGGAGGGCCTTCGTCGGCGACGAGCGCCCTTCGCACCACCGAGTGGATGCCGTCGGCGCCGATCAGCGCCCGACCGTTCACCCGGACGGTCCGTGCCGATCGCCTGTCCTCGAACGTCGCGTCAACGTCGTCGCGATCCTGCTCGACCCGGACCAGGTGGTGGCCCGTATGGACACGATCCGCACCGATCCGTTCGACCACAGCGGCGAGCAGGACCGTCTGGAGCGCTCCACGATGGATCGAGAGTTGCGGCCACGCATACCCGGCGGCGCGGCCGCGCGGCTCGCTCCATATCAGCGAACCGTGCTTGGAGAAGTACGACAGCGTGGTCGGCGCGACCGCGTTCTCCGAGAGCACATCCAGCAGCCCGAGCGCAGCCAGCTCGCGCACCGCGTGCGGAAGCAGATTGATGCCCACGCCGAGCGCCCGGATCTCGAGGGCGGATTCGAAGACGCGAACGGGTTCGCCGACCGCGTGGAGGCTCAGCGCCGTCACCAGACCCCCGATCCCGCCGCCGACCACAAGCATCTCGTCCTGCCGACTCATCCGTTCGTTCTAGCCCAAACGTCACTCCTGCAAGCCCGCGATCGGCGAGACTTGAAAGATGCAGTACGTGCTCACCGTTCAATGTCCGGACCGAAAAGGCATCGTGCATGCCGTGTCTGGAGCCCTGCTCGACGTCGGCGGCAACATCGTCGAGAACGCCCAGTTCGAAGACATCGACTCGGGGATCTTCTGTCTCCGGGCCGTCTTCGAAGCGGACTCCGGCATCGCAGACGCTGCGCGGGCTCGGCTCGACCAGCGTCTCGTCGGCTTCGGGGCGCAGATCGTCCTACGCCACGCCGAGATGCGGCCCCGCGTGATGATCATGGTGTCGAAGTTCGATCACTGCCTCGTCGACCTGCTCTACCGGTGGCGAACCGACGATCTTCCGGTGGAGATCCCGGTGATCGTGTCGAACCACACCGACTGCGAGCCGATCGCCAAGGCCCACGGAATCGAGTTCGTCCACCTTCCCGTTTCTCCGGAGACGAAGTCCGGGCAGGAAGCAGCGCTGCTCGAGTTGATCGAGGCGCACGACGTCTCCCTCGTCGTTCTCGCCCGCTACATGCAGGTGCTGTCCAACGAACTCTGCGAGCGACTTCGTGGACGAGCCATCAACATCCACCACTCGTTCCTGCCCGGGTTCAAGGGCGCCCGGCCCTATCACCAGGCCTACGCCCGCGGCGTGAAGCTCGTCGGCGCGACCGCACACTTCGTCACCGGCGACCTCGACGAAGGTCCGATCATCGAGCAGGAAGTCGTGCGCGTCACCCACGCGCACAGCGCCGAGGCGCTCACCCGCCTGGGTCAGGACGTCGAACGGGTCGTGCTCGCCCGCGCCGTGAAGCTCTGGGCCGAGAACCGGATCTTCGCCGTCGGGAACAAGACTGTCGTGTTCCCCTGATGCAACGGGGAGAACCGGCCCGCCGCCGGAACAGACCGCTTCCCGCACCCGTGGCCTGAGCATGGCGTACGTCCATCGCATCGCGATGATCGGCGCGCTTGCCGGCGTCACCGCTCTCGGGATCGTTGCCCTCGGCGGCACCGACCCCGACGGTCAGATCGTCGGAACCGAGCAGGTCGCCACCACCGACGTGGCGAACACGTCCGCATCGACCTCGACGTTGCCCCCGACGACCACCACGATCCCGCTGGCCCAGCAGGCCATCAACGACCCGTCGCTGGCGCCGGTCTGCGGCCCCGTGCCCGGCGTCGCCCCCGGTGGTGCGGGATGTCGGATCATTGCGTACTACGGCACCCCGCTGTCGACGAAGATGGGCGTCCTCGGCCAGACTCCGAAAGAGCAGATGCTTCCTGCGCTGAAGCTCAAGACCCAGGTCTGGCAGACCGCCGACCCGCTCACGCCCACGAAGTGCGCGCTCGAGCTCATCGCCATCGTCGCTCAGGCCTCGCCGGGCAGAGGGAAGCTGCACCGTGCCCGGATGTCCGAAGCCAAGATCGACGAAGTGCTCGGCTGGGCACGCGAGGCAGGATGCCTCCTGATCCTCGACGTGCAGGTCGGCTGGAGCACGGTGCCCGACGAACTTCCGTTCCTTCGCAAATGGCTCAACGAACCCGACGTGCATCTGGCGCTCGATCCCGAGTGGGACATGGATCCCGGCGTGGCACCGGGGAAGAAGATCGGCCGGATGTCGGCCGAGCACATCCAGTTCGGCATCGACTACGTGGCCGACATCGTCCGCACCAACAACCTTCCGCCGAAGCTCGTCATCGTCCACCGATTCCGTGACTTCATGGTGCAGAACCCGGCGACGATCGTGCCCAAGCCCGAGATCCGTCTGCTCGTGAACGCCGACGGCTTCGGTCCTCCGGGGAGCAAGATGAACACCTACCTGATCGCCCAGGCCTCCATGCCGACGACGCTCACCGGCTTCAAGCTCTTCTACAAGAACGACAAGCCGATGCTGCAGCCCGTCGACGTGCTGCCTCTGCTTCCAGTCCCGGTGTTCATCAACTACCAGTGATCTTGCCCTTCCGGGCGAGTGCGGCAATGGCATCCATGACGGCGTCGGCGATCGCCTGCTGATGGGCGCGGCGGTTCTTGCGGTCCGTCGTCATCTGCCGTCGTATCTCGTCGAGCCGGACCGGCTCACCGAAGCGGATCGTGACCCGGCGCGGCACAGGGAAACGACGGTGCCGTGGCCATGCTCCGTACGCGCCGTCGACGTGTACGGGGATCACGGGCACGTCGGTCGCGGCGACCAGCAGGCCGACACCGGCCATCGCCGGGAGCAGATCGCCGTCCCAGGAACGCGTTCCCTCGGGGAACATTCCGAGGAGCCGCCCGGCCTTGAGCTCACGGAGAACCTCCCGGATCGCCCCAGTGCTCTCCCCACCGCTCGCGACCGGAAATCCTCCGGCCTGACGGAGCCAGGTGCCGAGGAAGGGCTTCGCGAAGAACTGCTCGTGGGCGATGAACACCATCGGCCGTTCCACTTGGCACGCGATCAGGAGCGGATCGAGGAAGCTCACGTGGTTGGGGGCGAGGATGGCGCCGCCGGTGGCCGGAACGTTCTCGATGCCCTCGTAGCGCACGCGGAAGACGACCCTTCCGATGTGTCGGGAGAGAGCAGCCCCGACCCGGTACGTGGTGGGGAACACCTCGCCGTTCGGCGCAACCCGACGCCTGAAGCGCAGCGTTGCGTCGCCCCGGTTCATCTCGCCCACCAGTCTCCTCACGTCATCTGAACCTACCCGTCCTACACTCCCTCGTCGTGCCTGGGCCCCTCGACGGAATCCGCGTCCTCGACTTCTCCACGGTCGTGATGGGCCCCTACGCCACCCAGCTGTTGGGCGACTGGGGCGCCGAGGTCATCAAGGTCGAGGACCGGGTTCCCGACACGTCCCGCTACATGGGCCCCGGACCCGTGCCCGGTCTCTCCGGCGTGGCCCTCAACCTGCTCCGCAACAAGCGATCGATCGTCGTCGATCTGAAGACCGCGGACGGGCTGTTGGTGGCGAAGGAGCTCATCCGCAGCGCGGACGTCGTGGTGACCAATCTCCGGCCCGGTCCACTGCAGCGACTCGGGCTCACCTACGAAGATCTGCGCGCTGATGATCCGCGCCTGATCTTCTGCCACGCCCAGGGATGGTCGAAGGAGAGTGGGTGGGCTGACCGTCCTGCCTATGACGACGTGATCCAGGCATCCTCGGGGGCGGCATTCCTGCAGGAAAGGGTCACGGGCCAACCTGCCCTGATGCCGACCCTGGTCGCCGATAAAGTATGTGGACTTATGATCTGCAACGCGGTCCTGGCGGCGGTGGTGGCCCGCCACACCAGCGGGCTCGGCCAGTGCGTCGAAGTCCCGATGTTCGACACCACACTGAGCTTTCTCCTTGTCGAGCACCTTGCCGCGGCCGCCGTTCCCGGCGGTGCCGCCGGGTACCCCCGCATCCTGACCAGGAACCGTCGTGCCCACCCCACCGCCGATGGCTGGATCGTCGTGCTCCCGTATTCGAACGCGCACTGGAGGACGATCTGCCGGTTCGCCGAACGGGGCGACCTCGAGGCCGACGAACGCTTCTCCTCGCCGGCGCGACGGATCACCAATGCCGACGCGCTCTACGCAATCCTCGGAGCGCTCCTCGCCACGAGAACCACGGCGGAGTGGGCCGACCTGTGCGAATCCTCCGACATCCCGTTCGCGGTGGTTCACGACCTCGATGCCATCGTGACCGACCCGAGCCTGCACCGTGGCGTCATCGTCGACGATGTGCACCCTGTCGCCGGTCCCTACCGTCGAATCGCGTCACCGGTCCGCTTCTCGGCAACACCGGCCGATTCGCACGTTCGACCCGCACCGCTTGCTGGTGCCGACACCGATGAGATCCTGCGCTCGATCGGCCGGTCGGACGACGCGATCGCCGAGCTCCGGGCGAGCGGCGTCGTCCACTAGGCAAGGTCTTCGGAGTCGGCGTGCCAGAGCCGGATCGAACCCCGCTGCACCGCGGCGCCGCCGCACATCACCGTCGTTGGGCCGCACATCCCTCCTTTTCGGCCGAATTCGGGAGCGAAACGCTCGATCTGCGGGAGCAAGCAGGCGATCTGCGGCGGAAAACCGGCGATCTGCGGCAGACGGAGTGCGGCTGCCTGCGGGAGAGGCCGAGTGCTACGGGCCGTCGCGGAGTGCTGCCGATGCGGCGTGGTGCCCGGCCCACGCGCCGGTGGCCAGACACGCGTGGAGGAGGTAGCCGCCGGTGGGTGCGTCCCAGGCGATCATCTCGCCGGCGGCGAACACCGAAGGCAGCGACCGGATCTGCAGGTCGTCGTCGAGGGCAGCCCATGGCAGGCCACCTGCGGTCGAGATGGCCCGATCCAGGCCCTCGGTGCCCGTGACCCGGAGAGGAACGGCTTTGAGGTGGCGGGCAAGGTCGAGGCCGAGGGACGGTGCCCGGCAGACCTCGTTGGCGAGGGCGATCGCCACCGGCGTCAGCTTCAGGGCCCTCCGCAGGACATTTGCCGTGGACTCGCCGCTTCGGCGTCGGGCGATGCGTTCCGCAACCGTCTCGACATCGAGGTCCGGCCGCAGGTCGACCGTCACCTCCACCGGGTCAGGTTGGCCGATCGTCTCGGCCACGAGGCTCGACACCGTGTAGGCGGGGGTGCCCTGCACGCCACTGCCGACCACGACGAGGTCACCCCGGACGGACCTGCTTCCGGACCTGCCCAAAGTGACCGTGAGCGTGACGTCCTTGAGCGGCTCGCCGAGGAAGCGACGAAGGTGGTCGCTCCATGCGATCGTGAGCCCCGCGTTGGCCGGCCGGAAGGGGAGTGAGGTCACTCCGCGGCGGGCGAGGACGTCCGCCCACGACCCGGTCGACCCGGTCCGGGGCCAGCTCGCGCCCCCGCACGCCAGCACCGTCGCGCCGCTCGAGATGACCTCCGCCCGTCCGACGTGGCGCACCACGAGATTCCCGGACGCGTCGATGTCCTCCCACGACGTTTCCGTGCGGAGTTCGACCCCGACCGATCGCAGCTTGGCCAGCCAGGCTCGCAGGAGCGGCGCAGCGCGCCACGCTTCGGGGAACACCCGTCCGCTCGTGCCCACCATGGTGGGCTGGCCCAGTGACACGGCCCACACCCGCAGGTCGTCCACCGAGAACGCCTCGAGGATGGGGCGCAGGCGGTCTCCGCTGGTGGCGTACCGACGCAGGAACCGGTCGGCCGACTCGGTGTTCGTCAGGTTGAGTCCGCTCCGTCCGGCCACGAGAAGCTTTCGCCCGGGTATGCGTCCGGTCTCGATGACCAGCACCGATGCCCCTCCGACCGCCGCTCGCTCGGCCGCCATCAGCCCGGCCGGCCCCGCCCCGATGATCGTCACGTCGACGGTTGATCCGGACACCTCCCCGATCCTGGCAGAGCCACCGGGTGGAGCCGGGCTCACCCCGAAGCCGTGGGGAGATCCCGACGCGCCTCCACCGTCACCGGGAGGTGATCGGAGACCTTGGCCCACCGGTCGAGGTCCGTCGACGGTGTCGACGCCCGTACGCCGACGAACCGGCCGAGGCCGATCGCCCCATCGACGCGGTACGCGGGAAGGCGACCGGTCCGGTCCCCCGGTGACCAACACGTGGCCGACGCGTCTGCCCCGATGTCGTGCGCTCCGAACGACGGATCGAACGAAGCGGCTGCGACGGATGGATCGTCGTTGAAGTCGCCGACGATCAGGTCGAGCCCCGGGCGGCCCGGTCCATCGCCGATCTCCGCTCCGATACGGGCGAACTCGCGTGCACGCAGCTCACCGGCATCATGGGGCGAGAGGTGGACGTTGAGGACCTCGAGACGGTCGGTTCCCCGAATGATCTGCGCGCGTAGGAATATGCGCCGCCGCCAGCTCCATGGCGGAGCTGCGGTGAGGACCGCGCTCTCCCATGACTCGATCGGATGGGTGCTGAGGATCGCCAAACCCTCGGACCGGCCGGGGCACGGCGTGTGCTTGCGGGCCCAGACGTGCTCCATGGCGAGGTCTTCGGCCAACGAACGGGCCTGGCGCCGCATGATCTCCTGGGCCACGAAGACATCTGGTCGCTCGGCGGCGATGTGCTCGCCGACGAAGCGGCGGTCGAGCCCATGGCTTCCCTGCAGGTTCCATGTCGTGACGCGCCACTCCTGCACGTCGTACAGACTCGCGCACGAATCGGTCAGCGAACGGTCGCCCTCAGGTCGAAGCGTCGGACGGCGCGGGCGAAGATGTTCGCCTCGACATCGGGTTCCGTGGCGACTTCGAGCCCGGTGCATCGGTCGGCGAGCTCGGAGAAGAGTGCCCGGAGAGTGAGGCGGGCCAGTGGAGCGCCGATGCAGGTGTGTGGACCGTTTCCGAAGGAGATGTGCGGATTCGGGGAGCGGGTGATGTCGAACCGGAAGGGATCGGCAAACACCGCCTCGTCGCGGTTGGCCGACGGGTAGAGCAGGATGACGCGATCGCCGCGCCCGATCATCTGGCCGCTCAGCTCGGTCGGCTCCACGCAGCGGCGGAAGAAGTTGTTGAGGGGCGTGACCCATCGGATGACTTCCTCGACGGCGCTGTCGACGAGCGCGGGATTCCCCCGGAGCCGCTCCCACTGGTCCGGATGGTCGACGAAGGTCCGCAGTCCGTGGGCGATCGTCGTCCGCGTCGTCTCCGAGCCCCCGGCGACGAAGAGCCCGGCCTCGTGGAAGATGCTGTCGAACGGCATCGGTTCACCGCCGAGCTCGGCATGTGCCCACACGGTGAGGAGGTCATCGCCAGGTGTGGCCCGCTTCTCCGCCACCATCTCCTTCACACTGGCCCGCAGACTCAGGTTGGCCATCACGAACTCCACGAAGATCTCGCCCGAACGGTCCCGCATGTCGGTGCGCATCAGCTGCTCGCTCCAGGATTTCAGGATCGGCCAATGCTCATCGGCGTAGCCCATCAAGCGGCACGTGAGTATCGCCGGAAGGCGTCCGGCGAACGCATCGATGACCTCGAAGGTGACCCGCTCGCCTCGGCGTTCACCGGGCTTCCCGAGAACCGCGTCGAGCAGGCTGCGGACGGTTGTGCGGAGTTCCTCCTCGCGCCGGGCGAGCACACCGGGGGCGAAGAACCGCTGCACGAGCATGCGCTGGCGCTTGTGGCCTGGGTCATCCTGGGCGATCATGTTCATCTCCGTCGGTGCCGGCACGGCCCGGTAGGCGTGCATGCTCGGGAAGCGCTCGGCCCTTCGTTCGACGAACACCGCGTCGCTGTGACGGGTGATCCCCCACAGGCCATTGCGCTCGTCGCGGTACACCGGCTCGTTGGCGCGCATCCACGCCCACACATCGTGGGGATCTCGCTGATACAGCGCCGGATCGAGCAGATCGAACCCGGGTCGTTCGGCGGCTGTGTGGGTCATGGACCCCGACGGTAGGGTTCGGCCGTGCCGTTTCCCAACTCCGCATCCTGTCGTTTGAAGGGATCGCGATGACGGCGCCGCCCCTGTCGGCCCGGTCCCGGGCGGTGGCCGTAGGCATCGGCGTCGCGGCGGGGACCCTCTCCGGTCTCTTCGGGGTGGGCGGTGGGTTTCTCATCGTGCCGGCGCTCACCGGGCTCCTCGGGATGGGGCAGCGGCGCGCCAATGGCACATCGCTCGCTGCCGTCATCCCGATCTCGGCCGCTGCTGCGGTCGGGTACGCCTTCGACGGCTACGTGGATCTGTTCGTCGTCGTGCTCCTCGTGGGCGGCGGGGTCATCGGCGCGGAGATCGGGACCCGACTGCTGGAACGCCTCCCCATCCGAACCATCCAGTTGTGTTTCGCTGCGCTTCTGATCGTTGCCGCGCTGCGGCTCGTGTTCGGTCCCGTCAACAACGACGCGATGCACCTCGGGCTGGCCACCGACGTCGGGCTCCTTGCGCTCGGCATCTTGACCGGCGTCCTGTCGGGACTCCTCGGTGTCGGTGGCGGGTTCGTGATGGTCCCCGGCATGGTTCTGCTCGCATCGCTGTCGAACCCGCTGGCCAAGGGGACGTCACTTGCCGCGATCATCCCGACCGCAGCGTTCGCGACCTGGCGCAACGTTCGCAACGACAACGCCGACGTGCGGCTCGGGCTCCTCGTCGGCTGCGTCGGCGGCGCTTGTTCGCTGTTCTCCGCTCGGGCGTTCGTGGGCCTCGATCCCCGAGTTTCGAACGTCCTTCTCGGGATCCTGCTCACGGTCCTGGCCGCAACGATGGTCCGACGCGCGATGACGTCGGAGACGCAGACCCCCGCCGAGGCCGTCGAGAGCCACGTCGACTTCGTGTGAACGGCGCTAGTCGCGCAGCAGGCGCGTCGGTACGTCGACGACCTTTGCCCGCAGGAACTCGCCGAGGCTCTTCGCCTGGGCGTCGAGACGAACACTCGACGCGACTCCTTCGCCGAGGAGTCCCTCGATGATGAAGTTCAGCGCGCGTATGTTTGCGAGCTCGACCCTGCGGATCGGGAGCGAGGCGGCTTCGGGCATCAGCGACCGAACCCGCTCAGCGGTGAGGAAGTCGCGAAGCCACGCAAACGTCTCATCGTCGCGGGCCCACACCCCGACGTTGGCGTTGCCGCCCTTATCTCCCGATCGGGCCCCGATCAGCCGTCCCAGCGGTATGCGGGTCTTCGGCTCGGTGACGACGGATTCGGCCGAAGCCGCCGCCCCGGTCTCGTCGCCCGGCGGGTCCATCGCGCCTTCGACGGCAGCGTCCACGACGACGGTGCGGCCATCGACGTGGACCCCATGGTGGAGCAGATCGGCCGGGATCAGCGTCGGCCAGTAGACGCCGTAGGACTGGGCCCCGCTGGGGCCGCCCATGCCGAACATGCCGGGGTAGCTTGCGAGAGCGAGCTCGATCCCGACGTTGGCGAACGCCCGGCCGACCTTGCGCTCATCGGGGTCCTTGGCGATCAGGGTCAGGTAGGCAACCGCTTCGTCGTTCGTCCGGGGATCGGGCTTGTCGCTGCGGACGAGCCGGGTTGCGGTCTCGGCGAACGACTCCCGGCCACCCTTCTGGTTCGGCCAGAAGACGTCCTCGACCAGTTTGGCCTTCTCCTCGATGTCGAGCCCGGTCAGACAGAAGGTCATCGAGTTCCGGAAGCCGCCGTCGACGTTGATGCAGACCTTTGCCGTGGTCGGAGGCGCCTCGCCCCGGACCCCGGTGATCCGAACCCGGTCGGGACCGTCGTCGGCCAGCGTGATCGTGTCGAAGCGTGTCGTGACATCGGGGTTGAGGTACCGACTGCCCTGCACCTCGTAGAGCAGCTGGGCGGTGACGGTTCCGATATCGACGCGGCCGGCGGTTCCCTCGTGCTTGGTGATCACCGTCGAGCCGTCGGCGGCGACCTCGGCGACGGGGAAGCCGGGGTTGCGCAGGTTCGGAATCTCGGTGAAGAACGAATAGTTCCCGCCCGTCACCTGGCATCCGCACTCGATCACGTGGCCGGCCACGACGGCCCCGGCGAGAGCGTCCCAGTCATTTCTCGCCCAGCCGTGATGCCACGCCGCCGGACCGACGACGACGGCGGCGTCGGTGACGCGGCCGGTGATGACCACGTCTGCACCGAGACGCAGCGCCTCGGCGATGCCCCAGCCGCCCAGGTAGGCGTTCGCCGTGATGGCCGAACGGTCACCGAACGGCGCGCCGGTGTCGAGATGGGCGAGGTCGTGACCCGCCGCCCGGAGTTCGTCGAGCCGTGGCAGGAGGTCATCGCCCGTGACCCAGGCCAGCTTCGGCGCGAGGCCGAGGCGCTCGGCCACGGTCCGGACCGCGTCGGCACAGCCGGCCGGGTCGAGACCACCGGCATTGGCGACGACCTTGATGCCCCGATCCAGGCAGGTGCCGAGCACCTGTTCCATCTGGGTGACGAATGTGCGGGCATACCCGGCACCACCCGACGCCTTCGACTTCGCGAGGATCAGCATGGTCAGCTCGGCCAGCCAATCGCCCGTCAAGACGTCGATCGGTCCGCCTTCGACCATCTCCCGTGCGGCGCTCAGGCGATCTCCGTAGAAGCCGCTGCAGTTGGCGATGCGTATCGGTCGTGTGCTCACGTAGTGATCTCAGCAGCTCGGCGTGGCTCTTGACGAACCGGCCGGGAATCGCCGCGGCCGGTCGGCCCTGTCGCCGCCAGAATTTGTGGGTATCGCCGCTACGCTGGAGCCAGTGAGCAGCGCCACCGTTCCCGTTCCGGCGAGGCGCGTCGACGATCGGGTCGCCGGGATCGTGGGGATCGGCTTTGCCATCGTGGCCCTCTCCGCCGGCTCGACGATGGTGCGCTCGACCGGGTCACCCGGTGCCGTGGTCGCCTTCTGGCGCCTTCTCATCGGGGCGGTGCTGTGGCAGTCGATCCTGCTCGTCACCAAGCAGCGCTTCACCGTGGATGCGCTGAGGAAATCGGCCCCGGCCGGGTTGTTCTTCGGCCTGAACCTGACGCTGTTCTTCACCGGCGTGACGAAGACGCGCATCGCCAACGCCGAGTTCATCGGCACACTGGCACCCCTCCTCGTCGTGCCGTTCGCCTCGTGGCGCCTCGGGGAGCGGGTGAAGCCGGCGGTCATCGCCGCCGGCGGAGCCGCCTTGACCGGCGTCGCGCTGATCCTGTTCCTGGCCGACCGCGACGTGGTGGGCTCACACTCCTGGGTCGGTGATGCCGCGTGCGTTGGCGCCGTCGTCACGTGGTCGAGCTATCTCTTCGCCACGAAATCGGTCCGGCAGGCACTCGGGGTCGGACCGTTCATGGCCGGGATGAGCGCGGTTGCTGCGGTGGTCGTCCTCCCCTTCGCGGCTTCGACCGAGCAGCTCGGCGACGTCTCCACCAAGGGATGGGTGCTCATCATCGTCATGTGCGTGACCTCCGGCCTGGTCAGCCATGGATTGATCGCGTGGGCGCAGCGCGCGGTACCTGTCTCGACGATCTCGCTGATGCAGCTCGCCCAACCGGGCTTTGCCGTCCTCTGGGCGTGGGTGTTCCTCCATGAACGCGTGAACGCCGCGCAGTTGGCCGGCATGGTTGTGGTGGTCGTCGCGGTCGGCGCCATTGCCCGGATGTCGGCGTCGTCGCCGGCGCCGCCCGTCGCTCCTGACACCGTTCCCCTCGCCGTTCACGTTCCGTCATGACCGAGCCCGCCACCGTCGTCGCCGCCGGCGCGCTCCTGGAGCGTCACACGCCCGAAGGTCGCACCGTCCTCGTGGTGCACCGTCCGCGCTACGACGACTGGTCGTTCCCCAAGGGAAAGCTCGACGCTGGAGAGACCATCGAGGACTGTGCCCGGCGCGAAGTGCTGGAGGAAACCGGGCTCGTTGCCGAGCTCGGCGAAAGGCTGAGCGACATCACCTACGTCGATCGCAAGGGTCGCCCCAAGATCGTGCATTGGTGGCGTGGGACGGTCGTTTCGGGGACCTTCGAACCGAACGACGAGGTCGACGAGGTCCGGTGGGTCACACCCGACGAAGCGCGCGCGCTGCTGAGCTATCCGCGTGACGCCGACCTGCTCGGTCCCGACCTCGGTCCGGGCGAACCGACGGTCGCGTCGTGAGGCCCGCACGGAGCGCATCGCGGACGCTGCTCGTCGTCGGGGCGCTTGTCGTCGGTTTCGTCGGCACCGCTTGTTCCTCGTCCTCCTCGAGCGGTCCGGGAACCGACGCCTCGGTCGCAGGCGCATCAGCGATCGGGACGGAGGCCGTGACCGGGAGCGATGCCACGACGGTTGCCGCAGCCGGCAGCGCGGACGCGTCCCAAGAGATCTCCGTGGTGTTCGACGCGCCGGGCGCAGACCCGCGCCCGCTGAGAGAGACGGCCGTCGTGATCGGCGCACCGACTCCGGTCCTCCGGATGCGGGTGACCGACATCACCTATCGAGGCGTGGTGTGCGGGTTCACGTTTGCGGGAACGCGGCCCGCCGCGCCGGTGTCGATCAGTGTGAACGGGACGACGGCCGCGGGGAACTTCACCTCGGGTCCGGTCGATCTCCGCTGGAACGACGACGGAACCACGTCAGCCGATTCGCCGTCGTCGGACAACGGGTGGAGCTTCTCCGCCGACTCCTATCCCTCGCGAAACGGGCCCGGGTGGGCGGTGTCGATCGGTGCCGTCACGGCGGAAGGCAACCCCGACCCGACCGGCGTCACGTGCGAACTTCGGTCAAGCGCGGAGTTCGTCCCGGAGAACGGGCCCGTCGGCTACTGGGCCGGCTTCGCCACCGTGTGATCCCTTGGCCCGCAGGCCAGTCGCAATGACGGCCACAGCGAGGAGGAACACGGTCCCGGCGACCCATTCGTTGAACCGAAGGCCGAAGAGCCGGGTCGACTTGTCGATGCGGATCCGCTCGATGAAGAACCGGCCGAACGTGTACCCCGCGACGTAGACGGCGAAGAGCCGTCCCGGCTTCAACCGGTGTCCGAACCGCTTCTGGACGACGAGGACGAGACCGGCGACGACCACGCACCAGATCGATTCGTAGAGGAACGTCGGGTGGAATGTCGTCGCGTCGAGGTATCCCGCCGGACGCTTGCGGGGTGGCACCTCGAGCGCCCAGGGCAGCGACGAGGGTCGGCCGAAGAGCTCCACGTTGAACCAGTTGCCCCAGCGGCCGATGGCCTGCGCGAGGGGAATGCCCACGGCGGCCGCGTCCATCAGACGTAGGGAGTCGAGGTGCCGCCGCCGGGCGACCATCACTCCGCCGAGGGTGCCGAGCGCAATGCCGCCCCAGATCCCGAGGCCGCCCTGCCACAGCCACAGCGTCTCGATCCAGCGACCGCGGTAACTCTTCCAGTCCGTGGCGACGTGGTAGATCCGCGATCCGATGACGCCGGCGGGTAGCGCCCACATCGCAATTGCCCCCATGTCGGCCGGGTGGCCCCCCTGGGCCTGCCAGCGCCGGTCGGTGACCCATACGGCAACCATCATGCCGACGGCAATGCACATCCCGTAGGCGTTGAGACGGAGAGGGCCCAGGTGGAGCGATCCGCTCGACGGACTCGGGATCGACGCGGCGACGTTCGCAAGGCTGGCCGATCCCCACGGGACGGGGGACGACGCGAACAGGGCGGGAACCATGGCGACGACCGTAGCTGGGTGCAGTGGTCGCTTCGGGCGGTGGATTCTCACACTCGTCGATGTCGGCGCGGCGCCTAACGTCGCCCTGTGACCGTCGTCGACCACGGACCCGAATTCCTTGCGGCACTTCGGACGATCGTCGGACGCGGCGGCGTGATCACTGATCCGGACCTGTGGGCCGAGTACGCCGTCGACTGGACGGGGCGATGGTCCGGCAGTCCGCGTGCGGTGGTCCTCCCGTCCGACGCCGACGAGACCGCAGCGGTGATCGACGCGTGCCGACGGTTCAACATGGCGTGGGTGCCCCAGGGCGGCAACACGGGACTCGTCGGTGGCGGGGTGCCCGTCGGAGGGGAGGTCGTGGTGTCGACGCGCCGGATGCGGTCGATCGGCGAGATCGACCGCGACGCCATGCAGGTCAGCGTCGGGGCGGGGG
>JANMYF010000019.1:0-3627 GCA_031381685.1 Acidimicrobiia bacterium | reverse complement strand
GCGGTCTGTTCGACCGCAGCGGTGGTGGCTGGAGAGACGGTTATCGACATGGGTTCTCCGGGGAGACGGGCTTCGAAAGCGAACAGGAAGGACGCGTCACGAGGCCCGAGGGATCTTCGAGCACGGCGATGCTACCGGTTGCGGCGGAAGCGTCCAGAGATGGGTGAACGGTGGTCATGGGGTGCTCGCCGAACGAGCGGCCGCACCGAGAAACGCTGGCTGAACGGCGGTCATGAGCGCTCAGAATCCGTGCACGACGAGCTGGTCCACGGCCATCGCCCCGAACAGCAGGACCAGGTACGTGATGGACCAGCCGAACAGGCGCATCGATGCCTTGTTCGGGTCGGTGCCGTCACGGCCGATCTTCGCCAGACCGAGCACCTGGACCAGGAAGAACCCGCCGGAGGCGACGGCTACGACAAGGTAGATCCAGCCCATCTCGCCGACCCAGTAGAAGGCGATCGTGCAGGCGACCATCACGACGGTGTAGCGGAGCATCGCGCTGACCGTCCGGGAGAACGAGACCACCGAGGGAAGCATCGGAACGTGAGCTGCCGAGTAGTCGTCGCGGTACTTCACGGCCAGGGCCCAGAAGTGCGGCGGTGTCCAGAAGAAGATCACGGCGAACAGCAGGATCGGCGCCCAGTCGAGCCGGTTGGTCACCGCTGACCAGCCGATGAGGACGGGTGCTGCGCCGGCGGCGCCGCCGATCACGATGTTCTGGGTCGACGAGCGCTTCAGCCAGAGCGTGTAGATGAACACGTAGAACAGGCATGCCGCCACCGCGAGCACGGCCGAGAGCAGGTTCACCGTCGCCCAGAGGAAGGCGAACGCCGCTACCTCGATGGAGATGGCGAACGTCAGCGCCGCCCGGGGGGTCATCGCGCCGGTGACGAGCGGACGACCCTGGGTTCGCTTCATGATCGTGTCGATGTCGACGTCGACGACCATGTTTATGGCGTTCGCGCCGCCGGCCGAGAGGGTCCCGCCGACGAGCGTGCACACCATGAGCCACAGACCCGGCACACCACGCTCCGCGACGAACATCGTCGGGATCGTGCTGACGAGGAGCAGTTCGATGATGCGGGGCTTGGTCAGGGCGACATAGGAGCTGACCGTGGAACGCAGCCCAACGGCCGGACCGCGCACGGCGATGTTCGCCCGGGCGTCGAGAAGTGCCGTGCGTTCCAGGGGCTCGGTCCGCAGGCGAGGCATAACAGTGGCCACACTACCGGCCATGCCCGGGCACCGGAAAAGCCGCTGGTGGCGGGCGGCGGACGCCGAGCTCTGCGGCGCATCCGCCGATACGGTGGGGCGCCCGCACCAACAGCGCCCCGGGCGGGGCAGACTGTCGTCGTATGCCCGTCGCGTCCCCCACCGAAGTCGTCTCCGGCGACACCGATACCCGCCAGGGGCTCGATCGGCCGTGGATCGTTCTCGTGTGGAATGATCCGATCAACCTGATGTCCTACGTGACCTTGGTGATCCAGAAAGTGTTCGGCTACCCCAAGGAAAAGGCCGAGTCGCTGATGTGGGATGTCCACACCAAAGGCCGGGCCGTCGTGTCGAGCGGCAACCGCGAGAAGGCCGAGCTCGATGTGTTCCGGCTGCACGAGCACGGGTTGTGGGCGACGATGCAGCAAGACGACGCATGAGCGTCGGCGGGACGGCCGATGACGCCGAGAACTCCGACGGAGCATTCGAACGGGGTCACGAGTCGAACGACCCGGTCGACGAATACACGCCCGAAGACGCAGACGACACCGACGAGGAGGACGACGAAGACATGTTCCTCCGACGCCGCATCCGCCGGGGTTCGTCCGGCACGTTCATCATCAATCTCCCCGACGACGAGCGCGCGCTTCTCCACGCGCTGCCTGGGCAACTCCACGAGATGCTCGCGTCCGGTGACCCGACCGGTCTGCGTCGCCTCTTCCCGGCGGCGTATCACCTGGACCCGGACAAGGACGCCGAGTTCCACGAACTGATGCGCAGCGAGCTCATCGCCTCGAAGGCCGCTCGGGCCAAGATCTTGGAGGAGACCGCGTATGCCCGGTCGCTCACCGAGGAGCAGCTGATGGGCTGGATGGGGGCCGTGAACGACCTGCGTCTCGTGCTCGGCACCCAGCTCGACGTGAGCGAGGACGAGAGCGACCCGGAACCCGACCATCCGCTGGCGGCCCACTACGGGCTCTATCACTACCTCGGGTTCCTCCTGGAGAACATCGTCCGCGCATTGAGCTGACGGTCGGCACGACCGGGCGACACCGTCGGCACGGCTGGGCGACCCAGGCGCGCAGTCACGCGGGCGGTCATCGACCGCAGGCCCTCGAAGGCAGGCCGACCGCATCGGCTGGCTGCCGCTAGCGTTTCTCAGATGGCTCCCACTTTGCACGCCCGGCGATTCGATCTCGATGCCGAGATCGACCGCAGACTGGCCCGGAGCGGGCAGCGGTGGACGCCCGGTCGGCGGGCCGTCGTCGAAGCAATGAAGCAGCGTGTCGCGCCGATGTCGGTGACCGAGCTCCAGACGACCGTCGGCCCCAAGGTCCCGCTCTCGTCGCTGTACCGGATCATCAGCGACCTGGTGGAAGCCAAGATCTTCATCAAGTTGGAGTTCGCCGAAGGCTTCGCCCGGTTCGAGCTCGATGAGGACCTCGCCGCCCATCACCATCATCTGGTGTGCAACGAGTGCGGCTCCGTGGCCGACTTCGAGCTCGGCGACCTCGAGACGATGCTCGACGGAACGTCGGCCCAGATCCGCCGCAAGACCGGCTTCGTCACCCAGAACCACCGCCTCGACTTCTTCGGCATGTGCGCCGGCTGCACGAAACGCTGAGCCTGCGTTCGATTCGTCTCGGCGTCGCCGTCTGCAGCCAGTACGCTTGCTCCCCGGCCCAGCCCCCATCGTCTAGCGGCCTAGGACACCACCCTTTCAAGGTGGCGGCACGGGTTCGAATCCCGTTGGGGGTGCCACGCCTCACGCCTGGAGACTGCGGGAATCCTTCGGTGCCAGGCCGCGGCAACGTCAGGTGTCAGATCGTTGCAGCACAAGAAGACTGGCGTGTGACTGAAGTTGTGCGAAACCTGCTCAGAGCACGATTCGAAACAGCGAACTTCACGTCGCTTGACTGCTGGTCGAGTTCGAAGCTAACTTCACCGCGCGTCAACATTGACTGCAACAAAGACCCCGGCAATTTAGTGACACGCAGCTTCCCTCGCTCATTTCCAGTACGGGTTTTCGACCGCTCCACTTGAGTGCGACGAACAGCAACTCCAACCGACACTTCCGAAGTGGATTTCCATGGACCTACATGAAAAAACGGCTCAAAGAAAACTGGCCCAGGCCATCGCTCCGAGAGTCTCTCAGGCAATCTTGCTTCTGGGAATCACCGAGTTCCTCCGGAAGGTGATTGCGGTGCTGAATTACTTTATAGGCCGGGGGGCCGGGACCGGTCAGAATTTGGATTCGGAGGTCACCGTGGCTCTCCGAACCATCGCTCGCAATGGCCCTGTTGTTTTTGATGTGGGGGCCAACGTCGGTGAGTGGTCTCAGAAGTATCGTGACCTGATGCCTGAGGGCCGTCTGTACATGTTTGAACCGCAGATCGCCTGCCAAGAGTCAAT
>JANMYF010000491.1:0-8595 GCA_031381685.1 Acidimicrobiia bacterium | reverse complement strand
GTCGTCGCCACCCAGACCCGATGCGCGCAGTCGTTCGAGCAGGGCGTCACGGATGCTCACACCCGGCTCACGGGCCGGATCGCCCGTTCGGCGCCAACCGAGCCTCGACGAGTACAGGAGCGGCGGGTCCTTCAGGCGGCCCTCCTTGGTCGCCGTGACACGAGCGAGGACGAGCTCGTGGTCGCCCAGCACGGTGAGTCGCTGCTCGACCTCGCAGCGGAGATGGGCGATCGCGTTCGGGACGATGGGAAGACCGTCCCAGTCCTCGACGAACTCGTCCGCCATCAGATGGAACTTCCGACCCGGATAGCTGAAGTACTGCCCCTCGGCCACCTGATCGGCGGCCAGCATCGAGACGCTGAACCGGCCGCTGGCGACAAGAAGCGGATACGTGTCGTGCTTCGGTGAAACGCTCGCCAGGACAATCGGCTCCTCGAAGCTCACCTGCATCACCCAGTGCGAGGTGTAGCAGCGGGCAACTCCGTCGTGGGCGGCACCGACCACCTGGATCCCGTGGATCATCTGGCCGAGCGAGCGCTTGAGCTTGGGGTCGATCATCGGAACACCCCGTTCGGAGACGGGAGAGGAAGGAGAACCACGTTCGTCAGAATCCGCTTCGCTGGGCGAAGAAGAGCGCACATCCGACGACCGCGAGGCCGAGCGCCGTCAGTGCCCCGAGGTCCTGCCATTCCGTGTCACCGCGCTTGTTCGGCCGAAGGGCGATGTACCCGGCGATCACTCCGATGACGAACCCGCCGACGTGGCCGCCCTTGGAGATACCGGGGATCGCGAACGTGAGGAAGAAGTTGAGCAACAGCGTCGGCCCGAGCGGCGTCTTCATGATCGACACCCCGCGGGCTCGCAGCGCGACCGCGAGTGCGCCGAACAGACCGAAGACTGCGCCGGACGCCCCACCGACGAGGCTGTTGGGCTCGAGGAGCAGGGCCCCGGCGCTGCCGCCGAGCAGCGCGACGAGGTAGAGCGCAAGGAATCGCTTCGGGCCGAGGCGCGCCTCCAGCGCCTGGCCCAGGCCCCAGAGGGCATACATGTTGAACGCGACGTGCAGGAACCCGTAGTGGAGGAAACCGGCAGTGACGAGGCGGTAGTACTCGCCGCCCGGGTTGATCAGCGCAGCGGCAAGACCGAGTCGACGGGGCTGCGCCCACTCCGACCCGGCCTGTCCGAGCACGAACACGACGGCGTTCAGGGCGATGAGCGCCTTGGTCACCGGGAACGTGGCCAGCGCGAGGTTCTTGTTCACCCGCACATTGCGCTGCACCCGCGCCGCAGCGCTCGGTGTGGCCTTGCGGAGGCACTCCACGCACTGGAAACCGACTGGCGCTTCACGTAGGCAGTCCGAGCATGTCGGCCTCTCGCATCGTGAGCAGATCCGGAACGTCTCGACGTTCGGGTGGCGGTAGCACGTAGCCATGGGCGACCAGTCTGGCCGCAATGCGGATGAGAAGCGTTCACATCTTGGCCACGGAATGCCATGCCCAGTTGCGGCGGATCCATGGCGCGGCGAGAGTGGGGCATGGATCTCGGACTGGCCGGCAAACGCGTTCTGATCACCGGGGCCAGCCGGGGAATCGGACGATCCGCGGCGCACCGGTTCGTCCAGGAGGGCGCCTCCGTGGCGATCTGTGCCAGGAACGAAGCGGGTATCGATGCGCGCATCGAGGCCCTCCGCGCCGACGCCGCCGAAGGAGCCGTCCTGTGGGGTCGGGCGGTCGACGTGACCGAACATGCCGCCCTGCGCAGCTGGGTGAACGATGCCGCCGAGCACCTTGGAGGGATCGACATCGTGGTGTCCAACGCGTCGGCGCTCGGCGGGCCGCCCGACACCGTCGACAAGTGGCGCAAGATCTTCGAGGTCGACGTGCTCGGCTCGGTCCAACTGCTCGATGCCGCCATGCCGTTCCTCGAGGCAGCGGGCGGCGGCTCGTTCCTGCAGATCGCCACGATCACCGCCGTCGAATACCACGGCTACCCCGGAGGAAGTCGCGGTTACGGCGCGCTGAAGGCGGCGCTCGTCAACTGGGTGAGTCAGTTGGCCATCGAACTTGCTCCCGTTGGTATTCGAGCAAACGCGGTCTCGCCCGGTCCGATCCACATCGACGACGGGAGCTGGGGAATGATCCAGCAGCGGATCCCGGCATACTACGAGGAGAACCGGGCCCATCATCCAAGCGGCCGACTGGGTACGCCCGAAGAGGTCGCCAACGTGATCGCGTTCCTGTCGAGCGCGGCCGCGAGCTGGGTCACCGGCGAGAACGTCGTCGTCGACGGCGGCTTCACCCGGCGTGTCGCCTTCTGACCCTCGTCGTCACGACCGCCCGCCACCGCGTCCATGCGCTGAGGCGGCGCGAACGAACACGCGAGGCGTCGGCCAGACTCTTCGTTTGTGCCCTCCGCCATGTTCGCCCGCCGGTCGTTCCTGGCGCTCGCGCTCACGAGCGTGACCCTCACCCTCGCCGGATGTGCGGAGCGCAAGGCTCGGCAGGGTTCGGCTCTGGCGTTCCTCGGGGACGACGCAACGCCCGGTGCTCCGCTCTGGGCTGCAGATCCGGGCGCCTACGTCATCGCCGTGCCCGACGACAGCGCCGTACCCCGCGAGGCCGTGGTGGGCGCCGGCGGGGCGCTCGTCGTTCTCGATCCGGCGTGCCCGAACGATCAGCGGCGGGTCGGGTGGTGCCCGTCGAGCGGCCGGTTCGTGTGTCCACAGTGCTCATCGGTGTTCGACGCGACGGGGAATGTGGAACGTGGCCCGACACCTCGGGGCCTCAGCCGCTACCGGGCCTCGGAAACCCTCGCGGGAGAGCTGAGCGTCGACAGCGCGCGACGTGCGGTGGGCGACCCCCGACCGGACGACGTCGCACCCACGGCGACGAGGGACCCCGAGTGTGCGACGCTCCGATTCCCTCCGGCGCCCGCGCTCTCCGCCTAGTGCCGCAAGGGGTTACGCGAGACCCGCCTTGGAACGGAGCAGCGCCGTCACCGCTTTTCCGTCGGCCTTACCGCCGGACCGTTTCATCGCTGCGCCGACGAAGAAGCCGCCGACCTTCGGATCGCCACCGCGGAGCCGTTCGAACTCCGCCGGGTGGGCGGTGATCAACTCGTCGACGAGACCTTCCAGCACGGACGTGTCCAGTGCTTCGTAGCCTTTCGCGGCAACGATCGCCACAGGATCGCCACCGTGCTCGAGGAGCTCACCGATTACGGCCTTGGCCTGGGTGGCTGTGAGCTTGCCATCGTCCTCGAGACGAAGCACGGTGGCGAAGGCGGCCGGGTCGAGCTGGCCCGCGCGAGCAGATCCCGAGAGCTCATTGGCCGCCCGGTTGACCGCTCGTCGGGCGTCCGCCCCCGAAGCGACTGCAGCGAGGACCAGGGCATCCAGATCCTGTTCGACGACCGTGAGAATGGCGTCGTTGTTCGGGGCCATGCCGGCATCGCTGCCGTCGGCACTCCAGCCGGTCGCCGTCGCCAACACTCGCCGACGGTCATGGGGCATGGCCGGCATATCGGCCACGACCCGGGCAACCCATTCGGGCGAGGGATCGAGTGGGACGAGGTCGGGCTCCGGGAAGTAGCGGTAGTCCATCGCCTCTTCCTTCGAACGCATCGATGACGTGCGGCCGTCGTCCTCGCTCCAGTGACGCGTCTCCTGGGTGACACGTTCGCCGGCCTCGAGCATGTCGATCTGCCGATTGGCTTCGTAGTCGATGGCGCGGATGAGCGACCGCAGTGAGTTCAGGTTCTTGATCTCGCAACGCGTGCCCAGCGGTTCACCCGGGCGACGCACGCTGACGTTCGCGTCGACCCGCATCGAACCCTCCTCCATCTTGCCGTCGGAGCCACCCGTTGCCACGAGGATCGACCGCATTTCCGCAACGTAGGCCTTTGCATCTTCGGCCGAGGTGAGATCGGGACCCGAGACGATCTCGACGAGCGGCACACCGGAACGGTTGTAGTCCACGAGAGAACCGTCCGAGCCCTGGATGCGCCCCGTTCCGCCGATGTGCGTCGACTTTCCGGTGTCCTCTTCCATATGCGCGCGTACTATTGAGATCCGCTTCCCGTTCGGGAGATCGAGATATCCGTCGCTGTTGATCGGCAGGTCGTACTGGGTGACCTGATAGTCCTTGGGCATGTCGGGGTAGAAGTAGTTCTTGCGGCTGAACACGGACCGGCGAATCTCACAGTGAAGGGCCGTTCCGATGCGCATCGCGTACTCCACCGCCTGCTCGTTGAGCACGGGCAGCGAGCCGGGAAGGCCGAGGCAGACCGGGCAGACGTTGGTATTGGGCTCCGAACCGAAGGAATTCGCGCAACCGCAGAAGAGCTTCGTGGCCGTGGCCAGTTCGGCATGCACCTCGAGGCCGATCACGATCTCCCAGCCCGCTTTGATCACCATCTCAGTTCCCCTTCTCGATCACGGCTGCGCAGCGAAACAGCACCGGCTCGGAGAGGGCCGGACCGAGCAGCTGGACGCCGACCGGCAAGCCGTCATCGCCCACGCCGCAGGGCACGCTGATCGCCGGGTCGCCGGAGAGATTCGACGGAATCGTGCAGACGTCGTTGATGTACATCGTCATCGGGTCTGCGGTCTTCGCTCCGAAGGCGAAGGCTGTTGTGGGCGAGGTCGGTGTGAGAAGCACGTCGAACGATTGATATGCGCGCTGAAAATCGTTGATGATAAGTGTGCGTACCTTCTGTGCCTGCCCGTAGTATGCGTCGTAGTAGCCCGCCGAAAGCGCGTACGTGCCGAGCATGATGCGGCGCTTCACCTCTGCGCCGAACCCGGCGGCGCGCGTTGCGGCCATCATGTCCTGCACGTTGGCCGACTCCTCAGGGACCACTCGCAGCCCGAATCGAACGCCATCGAAGCGGGCGAGGTTCGACGAGGCTTCGGCCGGCGCGATCAGGTAGTACGCCGAGAGCCCGAGCACGGTCGACGGAACGCTCACCCGATCAACCGTCGCGCCGGCTTCACGAAGGCGCGCGGCGGCGACGTCGACCCGCGCCAGCACATCGGCGCTGATGCCCTCACCGGAAAGCTCCGTGATGATGCCGATCCGAAGCCCGTCGACACCGTCGGCGCGACCTTGCCGGACGGCGCTCAGCAACGACGGCGCCGGGGATTCGATCGACGTGGAGTCCATAGGATCGTGTCCGGCGATCACCTCCAGGACGAGCGCAGCGTCCTCGACAGTGTGCGCGAACGGACCGATCTGGTCGAGCGACGACGCGAACGCGATAAGCCCGTAGCGGCTCACGGCACCGTAGGTCGGCTTCACCCCGACAAGACCGCAAAGCGACGCCGGCTGACGGATCGATCCGCCGGTGTCGGACCCGAGCGACGCCGCGGCAAACCCGGCGGCGACCGCTGCGGCCGAGCCGCCCGAGGAGCCTCCGGGAACGCGGTCGAGGTCGTGCGGGTTGCGGGTCGGCCCGAAGGCCGAATTCTCCGTGGAGGAACCCATGGCGAACTCGTCGAGGTTCGTCTTGCCCACGATCACGGCTCCGGCCGCGGCGAGACGTGACACGACGGTTGCGTCATAGGGCGGCCGCCACCCCTCGAGGATCTTCGACGAGCACGTGGTCGCAAGACCACGCGTGCACATGTTGTCCTTCAGCGCGATCGGCACTCCCGCGAGCGGGCCGGGATCTCGGCCCGCGGCAACCGCCTCGTCGACACGGGACGCGGCATGGTCGGCCTCCTCCCGTAAGACCAGATTGAACGCATGGACGTCGGCTTCGGCGGCGTCGATCCGCCGTCGGTGGAATTGCAGGACTGCTCGGGCGCTCCGCCGACCGGACCGGACGTCGTCGGCGATCGAGACGGCGGTCTCCGGTGACCCCGATCCCACCTGCACGGCATGCGAAGCCCCCATCATGGGCTCCCGAGGATGCTCGGCACCCGGAACTGATGTTGCTGAGCCGAGGGAGCACAGGCCAGCACCTCCTCGCGGTCGAGCGACGGACGGACCACGTCCGATCGGAAGACGTTGACCAGCGGCAGAGGATGGGCGGTCGGCTCGATTCCGGCGGTGTCGAGCGAGGCGACGTCCTCGGCGTGGCCGAGGATGCCGGCGAGATCGGCCGTGTAGCGGTCGATCTCGGCGTCGGTGAGAGCCAGGCGGGCGAGCTTGGCGACGTGCACGACGTCGTTGCGCGTCAATCCGCGGGCAGCAGGTTCAGACATAGCTGACCAATCTACGGGCCCGACGGACGATCAGACTGCCGATTCCGGGAGACCGCAGCCCGCGCCCTGCGGTCCGGGGAAGATCAGCTGAGGCCGCAGACCCGCCTGGCGAAAGCGAGCGACGAGCCTTCGAGGAGGGGCGCGTCGTAGTCGAGGGTGGCGACGTGGAAGCTCCGCTCGAGGGTCACCCGTTCGACACTGGTCTTCACGTTTGCGACGAAGAACTCGGCCGCCGACGGCGCGACCACGTGATCCTGGGGCGAGTTGAGGAGGAGAACGGGCATGGAGAGCTCACCGAGCCGGGGCGCCAGCACTTTTCCGGCCTCGGCCAGCGACAGCAGGGCCTGTATCGGGGTCGCGTCATTGCCGCCCTCGGTGACGCCCGGCTTGGCGATGTCGTCACCGATCGCAGGCATGACCTCGGACGCCTCACCCATCTGGCGGATCAGATCGAGCACCTCCTGGGCCATCGGTTCGACGGCCGGGTTGATCAGGATCAACCCGGCGGTCGCCGGACGCTCCAGGCCGATCGCCGTAGTGAGCGTTCCGCCCATGGAGAGCCCGGCCACGACAACCTTGCCGACCCGACCCGCGAGGTCGTCGTAGGCCTGCAGGGCGGCGCCCAGCCAGTCGGACCACCGGGTCGGGATCAGAGCCTCCACCGTCGAGCCGTGCCCGGGAAGGCGGGGCAATTCAACCGAGAAACCGGCGTCGCCGAAGACCTCGGCCAGCCCCCGCATCGAACTCGGGTTGCCGGTGTAGCCGTGGAGCACAAGGACGCCGCATCCGTTCGTTCCCCTGGAGGACCACGGTTCGGCGCTGAACATGGCAATCGGTTCGTTCGTCACGGCTGCGGATCGTAGCCCCCGGGCGCCAAACCATCCCGCGCAAACGGGCCTAACCTCGACCTCCGTGGCCCGTTTTCCGTTCCTGTCCGATCGCTGGATCGGCGAAGCCCGAAAGATCCGAGAAGAGTTCAGCGCGGACGCCCCATCGGCACCGCCGTTGCTGATGAACCTGATCGTCACCGACGTCCCGTTCGGCTCGGCCACGATGCATGCCCACGTCGATTCCACGTCCGGGAAGCTCGACCTCGACGAAGGGCACCTCGAGAACCCCGAGGTCACGGTGAGTGCCGACTACCTGACGGTCCGGGCGCTGCTCGTGGACCAGGACCCTGCCGCCGCGATGGCCGCATTCATGGGCGGGCGGATCCGGGTGCAGGGCGACCTCGGGAAACTCCTCGCCCTTCAGGCCCAGGTGGGCACGCCGGATCCAGATGCCCGCGCCGCCGCCGAGGCGGTCGCCGCCCGCATCAAGGCAATCACCGCCGACTGACCGCCGGGCGACCACTCGCCGCGGTCAAGCCTAGAGGTTCAGGTTGGTCTCATCAATGTCGATGAGGGATCCGTGCTCGCCCCGGACTGCCACGCCGAACCACGTGACCGCTCAGGTTCGCCGACGTCGACGCCAGCACTGGCATCGGCACCGGCACCGGCACCGGCACCGGCACCGAAGACGGTGGTCGTCACCGACCGGACCCTTTTTGCGGCGTTTGTCGGAACTGCGCTGCCCGTGGTCGGTCGGATCGATCCGAACTGCCCCGACGCGGGCCTCTCGGCGACGCTCAACGGTGGTGCCCAGTTGCTCGTGGTCGACGGTTCCCTGAGGTCCCAGAGCGACGCCTTGGACCCGGTGTTCCACCTTGCCAGCCGACAGGCGATCTCCGTGCTCGTCGTCGGATTGCGTCGGGACCAGACCGAGATGGCGACGTGGGTCGAGCGCGGTGTCGGCGCCTTCGTCGACGACAACGGAACGATCGAACAACTCATGGAGACCGCGCGCCAACTGGCTCTCGGTCACACGGTCCTCGGCGTCTCCGTTCGGGAGTCACTCCTGAGCGAGTTGCGAGCGACCAGGGCGAAGAGTCAGGAACGATTCGCCGCGTTCGAATCGCTCACCAAACGTGAACGAGATGTCCTTCGGTTGCTCGCACTCGGCGTACCACCGGAAGAGGTGGCACGAACGAGTTTCGTTTCGCTCAATACCGTTCGCACGCAGATCCGCGGTGTCCTGGCAAAGCTCGATGTCGGGTCGGTCGTCGGCGCCGTGTCCCTGGCGTACCGAACGGGTTGGCTTCACGCCGACCTTGCCCCGTAGGCGCGCATTCGGAGCAGGCGCAAGACCCGCTCCGCAGGCGGCGTACGACCACCCTCGCGGCTGTCGACGCGCCACCGGTGCGAACGGACTACGACACCGCAGTTGCCGTAGGTCTGAGGGATCAAAGACGGTTGCGGCTGACGAGAGATCATCAACTTTGATGATCGACCGGCCTGGCGACTGCCCGATGGTGAGTGCGTGGTTCTCGACGAGCCACGTTCCGAGAACCA
>JANMYF010000470.1:0-4141 GCA_031381685.1 Acidimicrobiia bacterium | reverse complement strand
CAGTGCCTGCCCTCCGGCCCGGACGCCGCTCCGTGCCCGATCGTCGAAGAAGCCCTCGTAGCTGATGATCAGGGCGATCGGTCCGAAGGGAGTGGCGATCACGCCGGGAAGCGAACCCGAGCGCATGTCCTTGGTGGCCAGCGCGGAGGAGAACCGCTTCATGAGGGACCGGAAGTAGACCACCTCGCCGAACGGCACGCGACGGACCTTGTCGTAGCGCCCGGCCTTTCCATCGCCGATGCCGCCTCCTGGGTTGACGAGCTCCGAGAAGTTCCGGAATCGGGTCGGGTCGGGATCGTCTTCGACCACGCCGGCGATGATCGGCGCCCCGAGCCTCGTCGCCAGCTGACCGATCTCCATCCGTTTCGCCGACGACGCGAAGCGCTGGACGTCGACGACGTTCTCGGGCCAGAGCACGAGGTCCACCGGTTGGCGGATCAGCCCGCTCGCCTCGACGTGCGCACGGAACGCCCGCTCGAGGCCGGCGTCCGTTGCCCGCTCGCCGAGCGGTCCGCTTCCCTGGGCTACGCCGACGCGCAGCGTCCGTCCGCCGTGGGTGCCGTCGGGGACGACATGGGCGAGCACGGTGACGGTGAGAACGGCGGCGAGCACCGCGCTCACGGGGATCAGGGCCGAGGGGTTCCGTGCGCCGTGCCGGAGGAGCCGGATGCTGAGTACGGCGGTACCCCCGACGATGGCGATTGCGGCGATCAGGAGGAGCCGTCCACCGAACGTGACGAGCGCAGCGAACGGTCCGTCGGCCTGACCGAGATCGATGCCGCCGAGGGGAAGGCCGCCGAACGGCCAGAGGCTACGGAGCGAGTCGGCGAGCACGACCGACGCGGCCACCGAGCAGACGAACGCAAGCGATCGCTCGCCGCGGGCACGCGGTGTGGTCAGCGAGACGACGAGGGCGGTGATGACCATCTCGAGGCCGCCGATGACGAGCCCTCCTGGAAGGGAGAACTGCGTCAGCCACCACAGCGACGGGATGTAGAGACCGCCGGCGAACGCCAGGGCGCGGAGGAATCTCTGCCGGACGGTGCGCGCCGATTCGAGCGCGACCGGGAGCAGGCCGAGGCCGACCAGCGCCGCCGGCCACCAGCCGAAGGGCGGAACGCTCGCCGTGGTGAGAACGCCGGCGAGAAGCGCAACGAGCGAAAGGGGACGGCGCGGTGCGACCCGCGCGAGACCGGCGTCGGAGGAGTCCGAAAGGACATCGCTGCGAGGGATCGTCGCTGTCGTCATCGAGCTATTGACTCTAGAACTCCGCGCTCTCGGTGCTTGCCGGGCGTCAGTGCTCACCGGGGGCCAGCCGCGACATGGGAGAGGTGGCTGCGCTCAGTGCGCGGCGCGCCAGGCGGACCACAGGCGGGCGTACTCGCCGTCGTTGCGACGCAGCAGTTCGTGCGGCGGACCGTCCTCGACGATGACGCCGTCACGCATGACGATGACCCGGTCGGCCCGTGCCGCGGTCGTGAGCCGATGGGCGATGACGACGGTCGTCCGCCCGGACGCGAGATGCACGATCGTTTCGGCAAGGCGAGCTTCGGTGGTTGCGTCGACCGAGGAGGTCGCCTCATCGAGCACGAGGACGTCCGGATTGCTTGCCCGGGTCCGGGCGAGCACGACGAGCTGGCGTTCCCCGGCGGAGAGGAGTGCTCCCCGTTCGCCGACCTCGGTGTCGAGATCGAGAGGAAGCGACCGCAGCCAGTCGCCGATGCCCAGTTCATCGAAGATCGCCGTCTGCGCGGGGCGATCGAGTCCCGGGTTGGCGAGCGCGACGTTCGCCCCGATGGTCGTATCGAAGAGGAAGGGCTCCTGCGGCACGAGCTGCAGTCGTCGACGGAGATCCGAGGAGGATGTCTCGGTGAGGGGGATACCTCCGATGCGCACGGTGCCGGTCGTCGGATCCAGCGTCCGCGCGATGAGACGGGCAACGGTGCTCTTGCCGGAGCCGGTGGCGCCGACGATGGCGACGGTCGTCGTGGCCTCGATGTGCAACTCGAAGCCCTCGAGCGCGAACGGTTCACGGTGTTCGGCCGGCGTGACAACTCCGCCCGCGTCCTCGCCGAGGCCCGCTTCGTCGGGTGCACGCTCCGGGTACCGGAAGCCGACGGTGTCGAAGTCGATGGTCAACGGTTGCGTAGGAAGCGGACGCGGGTGCGCCGGTTCGGCGAGGTCGCTCGGCAGGTCGAGCAGATCGAGGATGCGGTCGATCCCGGAGATGGCGCGCTGTGTCTGGTCGACGACTTCGGAGAGCTCCCCGAGCGGTTCGAGGAACCGCGAGACCAGGAAGACGAAACCGACGAGGGTGCCGGCCGTGATCGCCGAGTCACCGCTTCGGTTCAGACCGAACACGATCACGGCAACGACGATGGCCACCTCGAAGAACTGATTCCCGATACCGAGCACGGCTGACTGGGCCCCGGCACGGATGCTCGCTCGGCGACGACGATCAGACGCGGCAACCGCGGACGTGCCGACGGCGCCCTCGGCGCGGTAGGCGCGGATCAGCGGCGCTGCGCTCACGAGCTCGGCCACTTGTCCGAGGTAGCTGCCGACGTGTTCGCGAACCTCTGCATGAGCGGTGCGCAGTCGTCGTTGCATCGTCCTCATGAACGGGACGATCAGCGTGCTCAGGGCCAACGTGAGCAGCGCGAGCCTCCAGTCGAGCAGGACCATGGCGATGGCGACGACGGTCATCACGACGGCGTTGGTGATCCAGGCGATCGCCGCCCACGAGAAGAACTCCGACAGGGTTTCGACGTCACTCGTGGCTCGGGACACGAGCACCCCACGAGGAAGCTCACCGTGCTGCTGGAGGGAAAGCCCGAGCAGGCGCTGCACGATCCGCTCTCGCAGCACGCCGAGGCCTCGCTCGGAAGTGCTGCCGAGCCGGACGATCGCGGTTCGGGAGGCGACGGAGGTGACGACCAGGCCCGCCGCCCCAACTCCGCACAGCATGCCCACGTAACCGACGCGAACGTCCCCGGAACGAAAGCCCTGATCGACCGCCTGGCGGATCAGCAGCGGCACGACGAGCCGTCCGAGCGCTCCGACGAGCGCGAACGCGAGCGTTGTCTTCCATCCGATCCGGAACTCGGGAACCCCCTGCCAGGCGCGCCGCAGCGACGACTTCCGAGCAGTGCCGTCGGTCGTGATGATCGCAGTCATGCGTGGCCTAGCGCTTCCACCAGGGACCGGTAGGTCGCTGATGTTTCACGGAGCTCCTCATGGGTTCCCTGCGCGACGACCCGCCCGAGGTCCATGACGATCACGTGGTCGGCGTAGGCGATCGTGGAAGGGCGGGACGCGACCATCACCATCGTGAGGACGGACTGCGTGGACCGAAGTGCCTGAAGTATGCGCGCTTCCGTTTCGGCGTCGAGGGCCGATGTGGTGTCGTCGAGGAGGATCACATCGTTCTCCCGGGAAAGCGCTCGGGCGAGGGCGAGTCGCTGACGCTGCCCCCCGGACAGTGAGACCCCTCGCTCGCCCAGACGGGTGCGGCGCCCATCGGGAAGACCGTCGACGAACTCATCGGCACCGCTCGTCGTCATCGCGGCAAGTACTCGCGTCTCGTCGAGCGAGGTTCCGAGCGAGAGGTTGTGCTCCACTGTTCCGGACACGACCAGTGGCTCCTGGAACACCATGGAGATGCGGTCGGTGTCCGTGCCTCGCGTTCCCGAGGTGGGGGCGTCGAGGCCGGCGAGGACATGGAGTAGCGAGGACTTGCCGGAGCCGGTGGCTCCGACGATTGCGGTTGTCCGTCCCCGGGTGATGCGGATGGTGACGTCGTCGAGTGCTCGCCGTCCGTCTTCATGCACGAGTGTGACGGACTGCAGGTCGAGAAGGTCGGTGCGATCCAGCGGCCGCGGCTGACGAGGTTTGGCCGGAACCGGCTCGGCGAGCAGTGCCTCGACCCGAGCCAGCCCAGTTCGGGAACGCGCCATGTCGAACATCGCCCAGGCCAGGAGCAGGAGCGGCCACACGAGGAGGTTGTAGAGCGACACGACGGCTACGACGTCGCCGACCGACATCGCCCCTCGGTCGACCCGCCATGCGCCCATCAGGACCAGGCCCACGTTGACGAACTGCGGGACGACGCCCTCGAGGGTGTTCACGGTGCTCCGGAGCC
>JANMYF010000423.1:0-29682 GCA_031381685.1 Acidimicrobiia bacterium | reverse complement strand
ACCCCGGCCCCGGATTTCTCCGAGGAGCTCCGCCAGGCCATGGGAGCCGCATCGGTCCAGTTGGCGAAGGCCGTCGGGTATTTCAGCGCCGGCACGGTCGAGTTCATCTACCAGGAAGGGCAGTTCTTCTTCCTCGAGATGAACACTCGTCTCCAGGTCGAGCATCCGGTCACCGAGATGATCACCGGCATCGACCTCGTGGAGTGGATGATCCTCGCGGCGAGCGGGGAGAAGCTTCCCTGGACGCAGGAGCAGGTCAATGCCTCTCGCCGTGGCCATGCGATCGAAGTGCGGCTCAACGCCGAGAATCCGGCGGGCGGCAAGTTCCTCCCCTCCCCCGGACCGATCACGACCTTCGTGCGTCCCGACGGTTTCGGTGTCCGAGTCGATGCCGGCTACGAGCCCGGCGACGCGATCAGCCAGTACTACGACAATCTCGTCGGCAAGCTCGTCGTCTGGGGCAAGGATCGGGACACGGCCATCGCCCGCACGATCCGGGCGCTCGAGGAGACGAAGATCACCGGCATCCACACGACGATCCCGGCCGACCTGGCGATACTGCGCCATCCCGACTTCCGCAACGCGAAGCACTCCACGAAATGGGTCGAGGACACCCTCGACCTGAGCGCGCTCACGTCGTCGAAGGGGGACGAGGTCGCTGCGCCGGTCGCCGAAGGCGAGGTGCCCCGCGTTCGCCGAGACATGGATGTCGAGGTCAATGGGAAGCGGTTCTCCGTCAAGGCGTGGGTCCCCGATGTCGCCCCCTCGGTCGTCGGGGTGAGCGCAGGAGCCTCACCGGCCAAGCCGAAGCGCGCCGCAGCCGGCGCCGCCGTGACGGGTGGAGGATCGGGCGCAGTCACCGTCCCGATGCAGGGCACCGTGGTCAAGGTGCTCGTCGAGGTCGGACAGGCCATCGAGGCCGGTCAGGCCGTGATCGTGCTCGAGGCCATGAAGATGGAGAACAACATCGCGGCAGAGAAGTCCGGCAAGGTGAAAGAGGTCAAGGTCAAGGCCGGCGACACCGTAGGCGCCGGAGACGTCGTCGTCGTCATCGAGTAGCGGCAACTAGGTAGCAACGCTCACCCGACCGGGTGGCGTCGACGCCGATCGTGGGTCTCACGGCCTCATTTCGCCGTGCCGCGATCAGCCTCACGCTGTACCTGCCGATAGTGCTGCACATGGAAGCGCGCGTTGTCGGCATTGGTGGAAGAGTGGCGGGCGTTCGAGGTGTGCTCGTCCCATCGGCTCGGCAGATGGCCCGACGCCGTGTCTGCGAGCGGATCTGGATCGTTCTCGGGGTCCTCTGGGCTGTCGGAAGGGTGTTCGTCGCCAAAGCCACCGTCGAGCGGTACGGGGTCAACATCTCGGTCTTCGCCGTCCTCGAGATCCTCGTGGCGTGGCCCCACGCGCTCGGTGCGGCCCGCGTCGTCACAAAGCTGGTCGACCGCGATCCGCACGGCGCACTCCGCTGGGGCACGCTCCTCGCCGTGACGCACATCGCCCCAGAGCTGTACATCGCTGTTGCCGGGTCGCACATGCCATTCGGCGTCTACGTCTCGCTGGCGCTGATCGTGGTGGGGCTCGGTGCGCTCGGGGTTGTCGGCATCGTCCAGAAGGTGGGCATCGCGCGTGTGGAGCGCGAGCTCCTCATCTGAGTTGGTGCATCTGCGCAAAGTTCGTTCAACGTCGCCGGTCACGGCAATGCCACGTCGGCGTTGGCGAATAAGACACGCCAACGTTGAACGAACTTCCGCTTCGGTGCACCAGGTCCTAACCTCGGCGCATGAGTCTGCGCACCGTGAAGGACCGGACGAGCGAAGCGGTCGACGCGCTCGCTGAACGGCTGATCGCCCTTTCCCATGGGGTTCATGCCACACCGGAGACGAGTTATGAGGAGCACCGGTCGTCGGAGATGGTTGCGGAGCTGTTGGCGAGCGACAGCCGATTCACGGTGTCCTTTGGCGCCGCCGGCCTGGACACGGCCTTCGTCGCCCGTGCCGGGTCCGGCCCTCTGCACTTGAGCGTCTGTGCGGAGTACGACGCCCTGCCCGGGATCGGCCATGCGTGTGGACACAACGTCATTGCGGCGTCGGCAGTCGGCGCCGGCCTCGCCCTTGCCCAGTTCGCGGATGATCTCGGCATTTCGGTATTCGTGCACGGATGCCCGGCCGAAGAGGGCGGCGGCGGGAAGATCCGCATGCTCGAAGCGGGGCTCTTCGAGGGCATGCATGCCTCGATGATGGTGCACCCGTCACCGGCGGAAGCTGATCGCATGCACTGCCTGTCGGTGAGCCACTTCGATGTCACCTATCGGGGCAAGACCGCGCACGCGAGCGCGTTTCCGCAGGACGGCATCAACGCCGCCGACGCGATCACCGTCGCCCAGGTCGGACTCGGTTTGCTCCGTCAACACATCAGGCAGACCGACCGCATCCACGGCATTGTCACCAAAGGCGGCGACGCGCCGAACATCGTTCCTGATCACACGATCTACAAGGCGTACGTACGCGCACGTACGATCGCGGAACTCGACGAGCTGATGCCGAAGATCGAGAACGTGTTCGCGGCGGGCGCGTTGGCCACGGGTTGCACGCACGAAATCACCCACTTCTCCCCGCCCTACTCGGAGTTCCTCGACGACGAGGACACGTTGGCGCTCTATCGGGCCAATGCCGAGTCTCTCGGTCGGCGCTTCCCGGCGCCGCAGAAGCGTCGACCGGCCGGGCAGCCCCACGACGGCGAGCACGCGTTCAGTGCATCCACCGACATGGCGAACGTGAGTCTGCGGATTCCATCGATCCATCCCATGTTGGGGATCGACGCCCGTGGATCGTCGAACCATCAACCCGGGTTCACTGCGGCGTGTGCGGAGGCATCGGCCGACCATGCGGTTCGAGACGGAGCGCTCGCGATGGCCCTCACCTGCGTCGACCTGGCGACCGACCCGGTGCACCGCGCCAGGCTGCTCTCGCCGAACGGTTGAGCTATCCGCGTCACCGGACCGTGGGCGTCACGACGAGTTCCTCGTAGCCGCTGCGCGGGTCGTGGGCGAGACCGAAGGTCCATTCCGGGAGGAGCGCGAGCAAGATCTCGCCGGTCGTACGCACGATGCAGCCGCCTCCGACGTGGCCCCCGAGAACGTCACCCGTCGATGTCGAAACCGACATGTGCAGATGCGCGGACGTCGGTGAGACCGATCCCGAAAGCGTGAGGAGCTCCATGTCACCGACAAGGTGTTCAGGCTCCTGCACCCCGGCAAAGCGCAGTCGGGCGATCGACAGGCTCCCGATACCGGCGAGCACGAACGCGGCGTCGCAGCCATTGGTCGAAACGGCTTGCTGAAGCCCCTCGATCAGATCGTCGCCGGGCACGAGCCGGACGGGAAGTGTCCTCATTGGCCGGATTGCCGCCGGAGCTCGCCGGTTTCATGGACGGTGATGGCGCGGCCGACGATGAGCGGGTCAAGCTTCCCGATGCGCGCGGTGTCCTTGTCGGCATAGGGGAGGGTGTGCAGCACATATCTCATGGCGTTGAGGCGTGCTCGCTTCTTGCAGTCGGACTTCACCACGATCCATGGAGCATCCGAGGTGTCGGTGTGGAAGAACATCGTCTCCTTCGCCTCGGTGTACTCGTCCCATTTGTCCAGCGAGGCGAGATCGACGGGCGACAGCTTCCATTGTTTCAGCGGATGCTCCCGTCGCTCGGTGAAACGACGGTGTTGCTCGGCTTGACTGACAGAGAACCAGAACTTGACCAGGTGGGTACCACTGCGGACGAGGTTGCGCTCCAATTCCGGAGTTTGCCGGAGGAACTCCAGGTACTCCTGCTGTGAGCAGAAACCCATGACCCGTTCGACCCCGGCGCGGTTGTACCAGGATCGGTCGAACAGGACGATTTCTCCTCGGGTGGGCAGATGTTGGACGTAGCGCTGGAAGTACCACTGCCCGCGCTCGATCTCGCTCGGCTTCTCCAACGCAACCACCCTGGCCCCTCGGGGATTGAGGTGCTCCATGAAGCGCCGGATCGTCCCGCCCTTGCCGGCGGCATCGCGCCCTTCGAACAGCACGACCACGCGTTCTCCTGACTCCTTCACCCAGGCCTGCAGTTTCAAGAGCTCGACCTGGAGTCGGTACTTCTCCTTTTCGTAGCTCTTGCGCGACATCAGGTTCACATACGGATACGTGCCGGCAGTCCGGTTCGGGACCAGTTCGTCGTCCGGGTGCACCGGAGGCGATCCATAGGCAGCTTCGTCTGGCTGGAGCATCGCTTCTCGCAGTTCGGCCGCGTCGTCGACCGACACGCCCTTGACGACAGCTGCAAGCCAACTCGCGATGGTGGCCCGATCCTCGCCGCTCGCGCCGCGAAGGATGGCGCGTACGGATTCCAGCATCGCCGACCTCGCTCCGTCGGTGTTCTCGGCGACCTCATACGCCTCGATACCGGCCGGGGTGAGCACTTGGGCGCGGTCGCCATCGACCGCTCGCCGGGGCCGCGATGTTGTCTTCGTGGTGGCCATGGGCCGAGCGTAATCCCCACCCCGGAACGATCCCCAGTGACGTCGTCGGACCACGGAACAAACCACGAAGAGACAGAACAACCGGCTCCCGAACGCGGCACGAGGCGCTCGTAAGCGCCTCGTGTTCCACCCGTTCTGCAATCCCTACTGCTGAGGAGCGTTCCCTGCGACCTCGTGCTACCCATCGTCGCACGGCCGTCCCCAGGTTTCCCATAGGCCGCGCGAATCATTCCGCCGATATCGGGAGAGAAGACACTCAACTCTCAGTGCTGAACCGGTTCTCAGCCGCTCCGAGAAGCGGTTGGCACTGAGCGGAACGCGAGCTCCAGTCGATGAATCCCGCTGGTGACGAATCCGGGTGAGATGGACCGGATCTCGAGCGGTCAGCTCCGTCCGGGCACCGCGGGCACGACCCCACCGACGGGGCCGATCGGCGGGGCCCGCGTGAGTCGGGTATGGTCCCCGGCCGACATGGACATGCCTGACGCCCAGATTCTCGGTCACCTCGATGCGCCGACCGGTTGGATCCGATTTGCCGAGACCGTCGACGTGGTCGGCTGGACGTTCGCCACCGACGCGAGCGAGGTGGAGGTCACGGTGTCGCTCGACGGGCGCACGGTCCTCACGTTCGCTCCGGACGTCGTCCGGGAGGATGTGTCCGAGGCGTTCGGCGTTCCCCAGGCGGTGCTGTCGGGATTTCGTACGACCCTGACCCGTGATCTCGTCAGCGGTGACGACGACACGACGGCTGACGAGTTCGCGCTCGTCGTCGAGGTCCGTTCGACGAGCGGCCTGACGAAGCGTCTCGGCGACGCGTCGCTCGAATGGGTCCGGACGCCCGACTTGGAGCGCGCCCGCGGCGACTACCGGGCGGTATGGGACGGCGTCTCCCGCTCGATCGACGACGCCCGCATCTCCGTGGCCGGCTACACCGACGACTCCGAGTGGGACCGGACCGGTATCGAGAGCGCCGAACTCCTGCGGCGCATGCTTCTCCTCGGACCTGACGACACGGTGATGGAGATCGGCTGTGGAGCGGGCCGGATCGCCCATCACCTGGCGCCGCACCTGAAGCAGTGGATCGGCGGCGACGTCTCGAAGAACATGCTCGCCCACGCCGCGGAGGCACTCGCCGCCGTTCCGAACGTGTCGTTCGTCGAGCTCGCCGGTTCCGATCTCCGAGCCGTTCCCGACGACTCGCTCGACGCGATCTACTGCACGGTCGTCTTCATGCACCTCGACGAATGGGATCGCTACCGCTATGTGCGCGAGATGTTCCGTGTCCTCAAGCCGGGTGGCCGCGTGTATATCGACAACTACAACCTGCTCTCCGAAGAAGGGTGGTCGTTCTTCCTCGAGATGTCCGAGATCGACCCGGTGCACCGGCCGGCCAACATCTCCAAGTCGTCGACACCCCAGGAGCTGCGGGCGTTCACCGAACGGGCCGGCTTCACTGATGTGCTGGTCCGGCCGGCCGCGCTGTTCGTGGCCGTCACGGCGACGAAACCCGGCTGAGTTTCCGGCTGCTCGCCCTACTCGGCCGCCTCGGCCAACGCTTCCGAAAGGGCCGGGTGCACCAGCATGGATTCGGCGATGTCGCTGACCTTGAGGCCGGCGGTGACGGCCAGAGCGATCACGCTGATCAGCTCCGCTGCGTGACGACCGACGATGGACCCGCCGAGCACCACGCCGGTGAGGGGGTCGCTGATGATCTTCACGAAGCCGCGTGCGTCGTTGTTGATGAGCGCCTTCGGTGACGCCGAGAACGGCACCTTCGTGACCCGCATCTTGCGACCCATGGCGAAGGCGTCGGCTTCGGCGAGCCCGACGTCGGCGATCTCGGGCTCGGTGAAGATCGCGCTGGCCGCCTTGTCGTAGTCGAGGTGGCGATGCTGACGGGTGTGCAGACCCATGGCGTGCTCGGCGACTTTGCGTCCCTGCATGGCGGCGACGCTCGAGAGAGGAAGCTTGCCGGAAACGTCGCCGGCCGCATAGATGTGCGAGATGTTGGATTGGCAGTGATGACCGATCGTGATGTAGCCGCTCTTGTCGGTGATCACGCCGGCCCGGTCGAGATGCAGGCCGTCGGTGTTGGCGACGGAGCCGATGGCGAGGACAGCATGGGTACCGCGCACCACGCGTCCGTCGTCGCAGCGGACCACGACGGCATCGCCATCGCGATCGATCGACGTGGCACGCGCGCCCTTGAGCAGCGAGACGCCTCGGCGGAGGAAGTCGTCCTCGAGGACGGCGGCGACCTCCGGGTCCTTCTGCGGCAGCACCTGCTGACGACTCACCACGAGCGTGACCTTGGAACCGATGGAGGAGAACATGTGCACGAACTCCACGCCGGTCACGCCGGAGCCGATCACGATCAGGTGCTCGGGGATCTCCTTGGGCGGGTAGCAATCACGCGTTGTCAGGATGCGCTCACCGTCGGGCTGGCACCAATCCGGAATCCTCGGCCGGGTCCCGGTGGCAACAAGGATCGCGTCGGCGGGGTGATGCTCCGTCTCTCCGTCGGCCGTGGCCGATACAACGGTGTTCGGTCCGTCGAGTGTCGCAGTGCCCTTGATCAGACGCACGCCTTGGCTGCTCAGCTGATCGGTGATGGACGTCGAAAGCCGGTTCTCGATCCCGACGACGCGATCGCGGAGCGCCTCGCGATCGATGTGGGGCTGCATCACGTCAAGGCCCATGCCCTCGATACGGCGGGCGAAGCTCATGGCTCCGCCGGTGGCGATCATCGTCTTGGAGGGAATGCAGTCCCAGAGGTGGGCGGCTCCACCGACGACATCACGTTCGATCATGGTGACCCTGGCCCCGAGCCGGGCAGCGTAGGTGGCGGCCTGGTTTCCGGCGGGTCCTCCACCGATGATGACGAAGTTCAGTGCCATAGCGAGACGATGTTACGACCCGTGACCGGCTGGCCCACGCCAGCCCGAGCGTTACAGCGAGGCAGGTTGCGGGCCGCGCACAAGTCGGCCCGGTTGCGCGCCGGTCTGCACACCGTTCTCGAAGGTGACGACGCCGGACTTGAGGGTCGCCCGGTATCCGGTCGCGCTCTGATTGAGACGACGCCCGCCGGCCGGAAGGTCCTTCACGATGCGCGGTGGAGCGGCACTCAGCGCCGCGAGGTCGATCACGTTCACATCGGCGACACGGCCCACGGCGAGCACACCGCGGTCGTGCCAGCCGACGTGGGCGGCGGTGCGCTGCGTGAGGTGGTGGACCATCGCCTCGACCGGCAGACCTTCGCCACGACGGCGATGCGTCCAGAGCCCGAGGGCTGTCGTCGGGAACGATGCGTCGCAGATCGCTCCGCAGTGCGCTCCGGCGTCGGACAGCCCGATCATGGCCACGGGCGAGCGCAGCATCTCCCGCACGGCGGAGAGGTCGCCGGACACGTAGTTGAACAGAGGCATGTAGAGCAGGCGCCGGCCGTCGTCTTCGAGGAGCGTGTCGTAGAGGAACGCCACCGGCCTCATGCCGGCGGCCGCGCCGCGCCGGGCGATCGAGTGCTCGGGCGCCGGCTCGTAGTCGACCGGATCAGTCATCGGGAAGAGATTGGCGAGGCCGTGGACGAGGTCGTTGAGGATCCCGTCGCGGGCGCCGAGCGCCTCGTGCTCGGCGATGATCCGTGCACGCCGCTCGGGATCAGCCATCGCCCGCACCCGATCGACCGTGGGCAATGCGGCGATCTCGCGATAGCCGGGACAGAGGATGAACGGATTCACACTGGCCTCGAGGCCGTGCAGCACGCCGATCGGACGAGGAGCGACCTGGGCGCGCATCGACAGGCCCGCCTGCTGCGCGTTACCAAGCGCGCTGAATATCTTGCGCCAGCGGTCCGGCGTGGCGAATGGCTGTTGCACCGTGGTCGAGAGCGGCCGACCACTCGCCTCGACGAGCGAACGCATCAACGCCAGCTCGGCGTCGACGTAGTCCTCATCGGTCGACTGGTACGCATCAGAGATCAGCTGGATCACGCCGGTACCCGCGTCGGCAAGCGACCCGACCAGAGCGTGGAGCTCGTCGGCACTGGAGAACCGGGTACCGAGGAATTTTCCGGCCTTTGTGCGGTGGAGGTAGGTGCGGCTCGTGGTGAAGCCGAGCGCCCCGGCGTCGATGGCTTCACGGGTGAGGCGGGCCATGGTCGTGAGCTCGTCGACCGACGGCGACTCCTCATGATCGGCACCGCGCTCCCCCATCACGTAGGCGCGCAGGGGAGCGTGCGCCACCTGCGTACCGACGTCAACCACGTAGGACCGACGACCGAGCGCGTCGAGATACTCGGGAAAGGTCTCCCAGTCCCACGGCAGACCCTCGGCCAGCGCGGTGCCGGGGATGTCCTCGACTCCTTCGAGAAGTCCGATCAGCCAGTTGTGCTCGGCCTCGGTCGGCTTCGCCGGGGCGAACCCGACCCCGCAGTTGCCCATCACGATGGAGGTGACGCCATGGTTCGACGACGGCGCCAGGTCGCCGTCCCAGGTGGCCTGGCCGTCGAAGTGCGTGTGGATGTCGACGAAGCCCGGGGTGACGATCATGCCGTCGGCGTCGATTTCCCGATTCCCCCGGCCGGCGAGCGCGCGGCCGATCTCCGTGATACGTCCACCGGTGATGGCCACGTCGGCGTATCGCGGCGCCGCGCCCGTGCCGTCGACGACAGATCCGTTGCGAATGATGAGATCAGCCATGGTCAGGTCCCCTGGTCTTTGTGTATCCAAAACCTACTGGGCTCTCCCGGGAAATACCTGTCGGCCGGAACCCTCCTCGCACGGCCAGCGGGCCAACGGCCCGGCTCGGGCCGCCCGCAGTGGACCAGCTACCGCTTCTTCGTGGTCTTCTTGACCGACTTCTTGGTCGTCTTCTTCACCAGGGTGGCCGGCTTCTTGGTCGTCGGCGCAGCCGCTCCAGCGGCTGCTGCGGCGGCCGGCGGGGCCTTGAGCGTGAGGACCTTGGGGAGCGTGACCTTGCCCGCGTTGTACTCGTTCACCCGGTTGACGAACGCCGACCATGCACTCGCCGAAGGAAGGTTGTCGTAGGGGTTCGGCATCAGTTCCGGGGTGAGGAACAGCACCGTGGCATTGCGCGAGACGGCGTCATCGGCGGCGGCGGCCATGCGATCAGCCGGCACGGAGTGAACCATCTGCCACATCTGAGGGCGAATGTCGGAGCCGAACATCCAGTTGTACTCCGAGTAGTTGCCCGGCAGATTCACGTTGTCGAGCCACTCCTTCACGTTGGCGTCTGCCCGCTCGAGGTTCAGGTACCCGTCAGCCAGGCCCTTGTAGCACGCAAGCATCGGGGCGCCCGGATTGAGCACGACGAGCTTGCCGGGGTTGCGGGCCTTGATGCCCTTCAGCGATCCACTGCCGGTTGCCAGTGCCTTGTACTTGTCGCACTCGTTGTAGAGGATCTCGTCGAGGAACACCCCGTCGACGCCGGGATAGGCGGCGAGCGCCGAATCCACCCGGTCGGCAACCACCGAGGCGGAGACCTTGTCGTAGCCGGCGGTCACGTAGACGAGAGTCTTCTTGCCCTTCGCCTTCGCCGCGGCGAGGCGGTCGGCGAGTTCCTTTTCGGACTTGTACTTTCCGTCAGCCGGCGTATCAGGATGACCGATCACCCAACCGACCGCGGCGGTGTCGAGCACACGATCCCAATCCGCGCCATCTTTGAAATAGGCCGGAACGGCGATGGTGATCTGCGGGCTGGACTGTGCCTGAGCAGCTGGTAGGTGCGTGAAACCGGCGGCAGCAACAACGGCCGCCAGCGCAAACGCGCCGCGGCGCAGGGAACGACGATTGAGCATCGGTCAGCGACTCCTTGAGAACGAATGATCGATCTTAGACGGGGGAGCGCCCCGATCGGTCGCGACAGCGTTCAGTTACCCATATCTCCCATATCTCCCACGGACCGTCCCGTCGTTCCGGTCCTGACCAAGGGTCAATCCGACACGAGTGAACGGGAGTAGGTCACGCTCGCGATCGCGACCGGGCGGGTGAGGTCGGGTTCCTGGCCGGGCGGAACGGAGAAGATTTCGACGCTCATGACGACGAGCGACCGCCCCAGCTTCTTGAGGTGGGCGTCGGCAATGAGCTCGCCCGGCACCGGCCGCCGGACGAAGTCGATCGAAAGATGCGTCGTCACGGCGAGCGCAGCGTCCCCGAGGAGACCGAGTACGAGTGCGTAGCTCACGGAGTCGGCGAGCTGCATCATCGTCGGCCCCGAGACCGTCCCCCCGGGGCGCAGTTCGGAGTCGGTGGCGACCATGCGCATGCGGGCCCGGGACGAATCGAGGTGGATGAGCCCCTTCGGGCCGTACCGTTCTGCCGTCTCCGGCCACACGGACGCGAGGTAGGCCGACACACCGGCGGCATCCAGTCGGAGCTCAGGCATGGGTCAATCCTCCATTGAGAGCGGAAAAGAAAGTGCGCGTAGCAAGGTCTCGGCAAGGTCGGGCCGACACACGACGAGATCGGGGAGCAATGTGTCGCGCTGGTTGTAGATCAACGGTGAACCGTCGAGCCGGGAAGCATGGAAACCGTGGGCAAGGGCAACGGCCACCGGTGCGGCGGAGTCCCACTCGTACTGTCCGCCGGCATGGATGTAGGCATCGGCATCGCCTCGCACGATCGCCAGGATCTTCGCCCCGGCCGAGCCCATGGGGGCGACGACGCCGTCGATCGACGCGACCGCGTCGGTCACATCGGGAGCGCGCGAATCACTCACCAGCACGATGGGCCGGAGCCGAACAGGACCTTCCGGATCGAACGCCTCGCCTTCGAGGGCCACGTCGGTGGTGAAGACCGAGCCGAGCTCAGGCATGGCGACCGCAGCGCTCGTGATGCCCCCACCGCTCTCGCCCCGCTCCCACAGCGCGATGTGTACCGCCCAGTCGGTACGGCCTTCGGTCCGGTACTGGCGCGTGCCGTCGAGCGGGTCGACGATCCAGACCCGGTTCGCGTCGAGTCGGGCGAGGTCGTCAGCGGATTCCTCGGAAAGCACGGAGTCGCCCGGCCTCGCGGCGGCGAGTTCGGCCAGGATGAGGTCGTTCGCCTCACGGTCGGCGCGATCCCCCAAGGCGATGGGGTCGTCGAAGGCCCCCTCGGCCCGACGAATCGTCCGCAGCAATCGACCGGCCAGCCACGCCACCCGTGCCGCCAGCTCGGTGTCGGTCTCGGGACGCTCGGCGCCTTCGGGATCGTTCGGCGGCGTCATGGACCACGACGGTACCGGAGGCGTGTCTGGCACCCGGAACTTGCCTCCGGGATTCCCCACCTCACGCGCAGCTCAGACCATTCCACGCGCACCTCGCCCGATGATCGCCGGTTTTGGGCCGCATTCGGGTCAGGTGCGCGTCGAAACCGGCGATCTGCGCGTGAGACGGCCTCACGCCAGAGACCTTCGCCCGACGTCGGCTCAGGACCCTGCCAGGATCATCGGTGTCATGAGTCCTTCGCCCCGCCTGCTCGATCGCCTGCCGCCGATCGGCTCGGACCCGAGCGATGTGATCGACGGGTATTCGGCCTGGGCGGCGGAGACGGGTCGGCCGCTGTACCCCCACCAGGAAGACGCGGCAATCGCACTGGCCGCCGGCTCGCATGTCGTTCTCGCCACGCCGACCGGCTCCGGGAAGTCGATGGTGGCGATCGCCGGCATTGCGCTCGCCCGAAATGCCGGCCGCCGGTCGGTGTGGACGGCGCCGATCAAGGCGTTGGTGGCCGAGAAGTTCTTCGAGCTCGTCGATCTCCTGGGCGCAAGCGAGGTCGGCCTCGCCATCGGGGACGCATCGATCAACCGGGATGCGCCGGTGCTGGTGTGCACCTCAGAGGTGTTCGCCAACCTCGCACTGGGCGACGCGTTCCTGCGCGGCACCGCCCCCGGGTTTGCGTGCCTCGACGAGTTCCACTACTACGGCGACGCCGATCGCGGCTGGGCCTGGCAGGTGCCGCTGCTGCTTCCCAACGACACCCAGTACCTCCTCGCCTCGGCGACCCTGGGCGATGTCTCGCCGATCATTGCCGATCTCGAAGCGCGGACCTCAACCCCGGTCGAGAACATCAGCAGCGTCAACCGACCGATCCCGCTCTACCCGGAATGGCGGAGCACCCCATTGGCCGAGAGCATCGTCGACGCCGTGGAGCGCGGGCTCTATCCCGTGTACCTGGTCCACTCCACCCAGGCGGCGGCCGTCGAGCAGGCGCAGTCGCTCGTCTCGCTCCCGCTCACCACCCGCGAGCAGCGTGAGGCGATCGCCTCGGCGGTCAAGGGCGAACGGCTGACCACCGGATTCGGCCAAACCCTCGCCCGCTACCTCCGAAACGGCGTCGGCGTGCATCACGCCGGGATGCTCCCCCTCTACCGCCGCCTCGTCGAGCGGCTCGCAGGTGAGGGCCTGCTCGCCGTGATCTGCGGCACCGACACCCTCGGTGTCGGCATCAACATCCCGATCCGCACCGTGTTGTTCAGTGCACTTACGAAGTTCGACGGGCAGAAGGTCCGGGTGCTGCGAGCCCGCGAGTTCCACCAGCTGGCCGGGCGGGCCGGGCGGCCGGGTTTCGACCCCGACGGCCACGTGTGGGCCCAGGCCCCGGAGCACGTGATCGAGACGAACCGCGCGCTGGCACGCGCCGGCGACGACCCCAAAGCGCAGCGCAAAGTCAAGCGGGCACCACCGCCGAAGGGGTTCGTGCACTTCGACGAGAACACGTTCAACCGTCTGCTCGCCGCGTCGCCCGAGCCGTTGGTGTCGCGCTTTCGAGTGAACGCGAACTTGGTGTCGAGTGTGCTCGCCCGGCCGGACGGGCCCAACGTGCTCAAGACGCTGCTCCTCACCAACCACGACACGCCGACGCAGAAGCGGGCGCACAGGAAGCGGGCCATCCACGTGTACCGATCGCTGGAGGCGGCCGGCGTCGCCGAACGTCTGCGCGCTGGTGATGGCACCTGCATCGGCGTGCGCGTCGGATCGCTCGTCGACGACGGCACCAACGATCGAGTCGATGTCCGGTTCGCCTCACCACTCGGCCCCTTCGCCCTCGAGGTCCTGGCCACCTTCGACCGCGATGATCCGTCCTACGTCCTCGACGTCGTGAGCGTCGTCGAGTCGATCATCGAGAACCCGCGTGCCGTCGTGATCGCCCAGGAGAAGGCGGCACGGGCGATGGAGATCGCCCGCATGAAAGCGGCCGGGGTTCCGTATGAGGAGCGCATCGAGAACCTCGACGGAATCACCTGGCCGAAGCCCCTCGCCGAGCTCCTCGACTCGTGCATCGAGCGCTATCGACGGACGCATCCGTGGGTGTGGGAGGACCCGGAGCCGAAGTCGATCCTGCGCGAGATGCTCGAGACCGGTGAGACCTTCAACGGGTTCATCAAGCGCTACAAGCTCGAACGCAGCGAAGGGCTGCTCCTCCGCTATCTCACCGATGCGTGGCGCACCCTCGACCGGTCCCTTGCCAACGACTCCTACACCGATCCCCTCGAAGACGTGATCGAATGGCTGCGGCTGCTCCTCAGCGCCACGGATGCCAGCCTCCTCGACGAATGGACCAAGCTGTCCGGCGGCGAGGTCGCCGAGCATCACGTCGGCCATTCTCCGGTTGTCGTGGTCGGGCCGCCTCCCGCGTGGCGCACGAGCATCCGTACCGCGGCGTTCGGCTGGGTCGAGCTCCTCGCCCGCAAGGCCTACTCGGCGTTCTCCGAACGTATCGAAGGTGCGCCAACCCCATGGGACCTCGAGCACATGCTTGGTGAGTACTGGTCCGAGCATGCGTCGATCGAGACCACGACGGAGGCACGTTCGGCGGCGTTCTTCTCCATCGACGATTCGATCCCTGGAACCTGGACGGTGACGCAGCGTCTCTGTGACCCCGAAGGCGACGGCGATTGGCGGATCATCGGCACCGTTGACCTCGGCCGTGCGGCCGACGACGGCGGGCCTACCCTGGTGTTCAGCGCGGTCGGCCGACTCGGGCTGTTCGGCGAGTGAGGAGATGACCGTGGACGCCAACGCGACTCGCGAGCAGCGAGAAACGCGCGGGCTTCTGCTCGGGTTCGTCGGCGTGCTGTGTTTCAGCGTGTCCCTCCCAGCGACCCGCGTCGCCGTTCGCGAGCTCGGCTGGGTGTTCGTGTCCTTCGGACGAGCCGTCGTCGCCGGGCTGCTCGCACTCGCGCTACTGCTCGTCACGAAGACCAGCCGACCGCAGCGCCACCACTGGAAGCCGCTGCTCGGAACCGTCGGCGGCGTGGTGCTCGGCTTTCCGGTCTTCACGGGTCTCGCCCTGCGTCACGCGCCGGCCGGTCACGGCGCCGTCGTGATCGGTCTGCTTCCCGCCGCCACGGCCGGGTGGGCACTGTTGCGCATCGGCGATCGCCCCTCGAAGCGTTACTGGTTCTTCGCTGCCCTCGGCGTTGCCGCGGTGACGACCCTCGCGGTGGCGAAGTCGAACACGAGAGACCTCGCCGTGGGCGATCTCCTCCTGCTCGGTGCCGTCATCTCGGCGTCGTTCGGTTACGCCGAGGGCGCGGTCGTGAGCCGGGAACTCGGCGGGTGGCAGACGATCTCGTGGGCGGTCGTCATCGCGCTCCCGCTCACCGTGCCGCTGACCCTGCTCGGCCTTGGTCCCGTGTCGACCGCAGATCCCGGCACCGCGTGGCTCGGGTTCGCCTACCTGTCGGTCGTCTCCATGTATCTCGGGTTCTTCGCCTGGTATGCAGGGCTGGCCATGGGGGGCGTCGCGAGAGTCAGCCAGATCCAGCTGCTCCAGCCGATCCTCTCGCTCACCTGGGCCGGCCTCTTCCTCCATGAGGACATCGACGCCCTGCTCATCGCCGTCGCGCTCGTCGTGCTCGTCGCCGTGTTCGGATCGAGACGTTCGGCCATCACGCATGCAATTCCGGTTGCACGCGAGGTCCCGGTTGCTACGGTGACCGCCCGTCTATGAACGACGCGACAGCCGATCCCTCTCCCCTCGTCCCGGCGTTCACCGCGGCGCTCATTGCCGTTCTCGTGGGTGTCACGAGTTCGGTCGCGTTGGTCTTCGCCGCGGCGAAAGCCGCGGGTGCGACGCCGACGCAGACCGGTTCATGGATCGGTGCGCTCTGCATCGGCAAGGGCCTCAGCTCGATCTATCTCTCGCGCCGGTATCGGACACCGATCCTGCTCGCGTGGTCGACACCTGCTGCCGCGCTGCTCGCGACCGGACTCGACGGCATCACCATACGCGAGGCCATCGGGGCATTCGTGTTCGCGGCGTTGCTTCTGCTCATCACCGGCCTCACCGGCGCCTTCGACCGCGTCATCGACAACATTCCACTTCCGCTCGCGTCCGCACTCCTTGCCGGCGTGCTCGTCCGCTTCGCCGTCGACGGTTTCGCGTCCGCCAAGGCCGAGCCTGCCCTCGTGATCTCGATGTTCGCCGCGTACGTTCTCTCCCGACGGCTCGTGCCGAAGTTCAGCGCGCTTATCGTCCTCGGCATCGGTCTCACGGTCTCGCTGGCCCAGGGCTCTCTCACCACCAAGGGTGTACACCTCGGGCTGGTCGACCCCCAGTTCGTCCGCCCGTCGTTCTCCTTCGGCGTGCTGCTCGGGCTCGGCATCCCGCTCTACGTCGTCACGATGGCGGCACAAAACGTTCCTGGCGTCGCTGCGTTGCGCGCCCACGGCTACGACGTTCGCGCGTCGCCCGCGATCACGGCGAGCGGCATCGTCGGCCTGCTGCTCGCACCCTTCGGGTCCTTCGGTATCAACCTCGCCGCCATCACCGCGTCGATGGTCATGGGTCCGGACATCCATCCGGATCGCGATCGTCGCTACCCCGCGGCGATGTTCGCGGGTGGGCTCTACGTCGGCGTCGGCCTGATCGGCGGGTCGGTTTCGAGCGTGCTCGGAGTTCTGCCGAGAGCCCTGATCCTCGCAGTCGCCGGGTTCGCCCTGATCCCGACCGTGTCGAACGGTTTGACCACGGCGGTGAGCGATCCAGCGCAGCGCGAAGCAGCGATGATCACATTCCTGATCACGCTTTCCGGCGTGAGTCTGGCCGGCATCGGAGCAGCGTTCTGGGCCATCATCGCCGGCCTACTGGTCCTCCTCAGCAGCCGCCTTCGCCCGATCAGCCGGGCATGATCAGCGCACGACGCCGAGACGGACGCGCCAGCTGAACGACATCCGGGGAGTGTGGCCGCGCTCCACCGACGAGGCGAACCCCGTGAGGACGTCTCGCTCGAACACGTCGGCCCCGATCTCCTCGTCGGTTAGGCCAGCCTTCGCCAACGCCTGATAGCTCCCTTGGCTGCGGAGCAGCGCGACGAACCGCTCGGCGGAACTCTCGCCGAGCGGGGCGTCGAACACCAACTCCCTAGTGAAGGAAAACAATCCGCTCTGCTGCATGCGGCCGAGGTGTTCCGACTTCGACCATGAACGGACTCCGCCGGGCATCGCCCGGTTCCGATGGGGGTCGGCGAGGTCCTCGTCCACCAGGGCGGGGTCGGCGTTGTCGATGGGTCGCCGCAGGTCGGCTTGTTCCTCGCCCGCGGCGAGACGAGCCTCGAAGACGCGAATCCGCTTGTGCACGGTCGCCCACGCCATTTCGGCTTCGACCACTCCGGCGACGGGCGGCCAGTCGGCATCCACGGTGGCAAACACACCACCGGGTCGAAGCAACCGCGCCGTTTCGCGGAGCGTGGAGGTCGGCTCCATCCAGTGCATTGCCTGAACAGCGAGCACGATGTCGGCGCAGCCGTCGTGGAGGCCCGTTCGGTCCGAGGTGCCGGCAAGGTACGTGATGTTGGCTCCTCCCCGCTCGGCGGCGCGCCTGCGCATGTCTGCGCTCGGCTCGATTCCGTTGACCGACGACGCCCACTCCCCGGCCCACCGAGAGGAGAGCCCGGTCCCGCTGCCGAGATCGACCACATCAGGATGTGTCACGCGCGCATACGACATGAGAAGGTCGCCGAGCGAAGTTGGCGGGGACGGCCGATTGGCATCGTAGAGATCGGCAAACCCGGAGAACCGGTCTGCCTGCGGCGGGACGGAATCAGCCATGACCTAGCCCTCCGAGCGGCTGCTCACCCGCCACCGTGGTGCGGTGCAGCAGCCGTCGGCTTCCGTCGTAGTCGTTGATGGCCAGATGCAGCAGGCATCGGTTGTCCCAGATCGCCAAGGTGCCCAGCTCCCAGCGCAGGCGGCAGGTGAACTCGGCCTTCGTTGCGTGCGAAAACAGAAAGTGGAGCAGCGGCCGCGACTCCTCCTCGGTCATCGCCTCGAAGCGCTGGGTGTACACCGGGTTGACGAAAAGCGCCTTCCGACCGGTGCCCGGATGTACCCGAACCACCGGTTGGGAGATCTCCCGATCGGCCGACGGGTCGTTGCGCACCATGCCGATGGACCGGCTCGTCGCGGCGTTCGGGCCCGGCCCGTTCGTGCCGTGGGGCCAGGCGGTCTGGATGGCGCGCAGTGGATCGATCAGGGCCTTCATCCCGTCGGACAGCGCGTCGTAGGCGCCATACTGGCTCGCCCACAGCGTGTCGCCGCCGACCTCGGGCAGCTCGATCGCATAGAGGAGCGTGAGGCTCGGCGGTTCCGGCAGGAACGAGAAGTCGGAGTGCCACGTGCCACCGAAGGTCGAGATCTTCTTCTCGTCGGCCTCTTTCAGCACGGCGATGATGTCGGGATACGCATCGAGGTGCTTGATGTAGGGCACCCGGAGTATGGGACCGAAGCGACGCGTGACGTCGAGCTGCCGTTCCGGGGTGAGGTGCTGGTCGCGGATGAACAGCACGCCGTGTTCGGCGAGCGCTTGGCGGAGTTGACCGAACGCTTCGTCGGGCATGGTGACGAGGTCGGCCCCGACGACCTCCGCGCCGCACGCCGGCGCAACCGGACTGATCACCACGTCGTTTGCCATGACGCCACTCTGTCACCGTGAGGACAGCACGAAATCATCCCGAAAGTCGGCGTTGCGGGGTGAGGTTGGGTGCTCGGGTGGCGTAGCTGGTTTGCTGCAGCGCGCAAGCCGTAGCGTTGTCGGATGCGCTCACAACGCCAAGTCGTCCAGTCGGCCATCGGGTTGGTGTTGGTCGCCGCGCTCGGGATCGCCGGACCATCGATCCCGGCCAATGGACAGGTGATCCCCTCCTCGACCGAGGTCAAGGCCTATCGAGGGCTGCTCGCCGCCGCAGCCGCAGGTGATCTCACAACGACCAGACGCCTTCTCGGGAGAGGTACGAGCCCCAACGTCACCGACGCGTACGGACGCACCTCGGCTCATGTCGCAGCGCACTTCAAGCGTCATCAGACGCTGGCCCTGCTCCTGAAGAGTGGGGCCGACCCGAACCGTCTCGAGCGTGACCGCTACGACGTGATCACCATCGCCGCGGTCGCCAACGACCCCGAGACGATTCGCGTGGCGTTGCGCTACGGGGGTCGAGCCACCAACGTGACGAGCCGATACGACGGCACCGCGCTCATCGCGGCGTCACACCTCGGCAATATCGAGTCGGTGCGCGTGCTGGTCACGGCCGGGGCTCCGCTCGACCACGTCAACAACCTTCAGTGGACCGCACTGCTCGAAGCGATCATCCTCGGTGACGGCGGACCGAGGCACACCGCGGTGGTAACCACGCTTGTGAAGGCCGGTGCCGACGTAGACATCGCCGATGGCAACGGCGTCACGCCTCTCGCCCACGCTCGCTCACGCGGCTACAAGGCGATCATCGGGATCCTTGAGGCTGCAAGCGCGACTGCGTCGACCCGGGCGTGAAGCAGATGCCTGAGTTCGTCCCAGAGCAGGAGGCGCGGTCACCGCAGAAATTTCTCGGTTCAGTCAGCGACACGGTGCGACGATGAACGCCATGCGCAACCCGGACTATTTCTCCTGGCCCGACGAGCATCTCAAAGCGACGGTCGCCGCCAACTACGACGCCATGACCGATCGATTCAGCGCGGAGGCCGTTGTCCCCGCCGTGAACGTTCTGGCCGAGTTGGCCGGCGATGGGCCAGCCGTGGAGTTCGCCGTCGGGACCGGGCGAATCGCGCTCCCTCTCGCCGCTTGCGGGACGCTTGTGTACGGGATCGACTTCTCGGAGCCGATGCTCGCTGAACTCCGGAAGAAGAACGGTGCCGAGCAGGTTCTCGTGACTCTTGGCGACATGACGGAGACCCGAGTCTGTTCCGACGCGACCGTCGTCTACCTCGTTTTCAACACCATCGGGAACCTCCGCACCCAACAACTGCAGGTCGCGTGCTTTCGGAACGCCGCCGCGCATCTCGCGCCCGGCGGCTGCTTCGTGATCGAAAACATCGTGCCGAACCTTCACAAACTGGCGCCAGGAGATTCGATCCGCCCGTTCGATGTGTCTCCGCACCATCTCGGGTTCGATGAATTCGTCGATCGCGTGAACCAGATCCTCCTCTCACACCACTACTTCATCGACGGCGATCGAGTGCAAACCGTGTCTGGGGCGTTTCGGTACGTGTGGCCGTCGGAGCTCGATCTGATGGCGGAACTCGCCGGGTTGAGGTTCGAGTCACGCTGGGCCGACTGGCACCGAAATGCATTCGTCGACGACTCGCCAACGCACGTTTCGGTGTGGCGCAAGCCCTGAGCGAACCGCTACCGACTGGAAGGCGGCGCCGAGTCGACCTGACCCCACGGCCGTCGAGCCTCTCGCGATCGGACAGCTCAGCCAGCCTTCGACGGGTCAGGTCAGCGCCGCGGCAGCGTCACGTCAGCGTGCAGACCGATCATCTCCGTGTGTCCCGCCACCAGCAACAGATCCGTGAGATCGGTGATCTCTGCCACTCAGGAGCCGTCGCCCGCGCCATCGACCTTGCGTTCGTACACTTCGCCGCCTTCGGGCGAGAGGATCGGATCATCGAACTGCTTGCGGAGGCGATCCCGGAGAACGAGTCCGCCGGGACGGTTCGCCGCCGATTTTCCGAGTTGCTCACGCTGTACCAGTGACGGCTCGTCACCAGGAGTGGTCCTGAACGATCCCGGGTACCGTTGGGCGCATGGACATCCGGCTCCTCGGCGAGCTTGAAGTTCTCGACGACGCCGGTCGCAGCGTCACGATCAGCGGCGCGAAGCTCCGGGCGCTGCTCGCAGTGTTGGCGCTCCGTGCCGGCCGGGCCGTGTCGGCTGATCAACTCGTCGACGCACTGTGGGGAGAAGAACCGCCGGCCGCGGTCCGCAACGGCCTCCAAGGGCTGGTGTCGAAGCTCCGTCGGGCGCTTGGGTCAACCAGCTCGGTGAGCATCCGCGCCGGCGGCTATGCGCTCGAGCTTCCGCCGGACGCCGTCGACGTCCACCGATTCGAACGACTCATCGCCGAGGGGCGCGCCGCCGGGGCCGAAGGACGGATCGTGCCTGCCGTCGCGTTGCTGGGCGAGGCCGACGAGTTGTGGCGTGGCGACCCGCTCGCCGAGTTCGACGACCTGGACATCGTCACGGCCGACGCAACACGGTTGGTCGAGCTTCGAGTCACCGCCTTGGAAGAGCGCCTGGACCTCGAGTTGCAGCTCGGTGCGCATCATCGGGTGATCGGCGAGCTCGAGAGCCTCGTCGCCTCGCATCCCCTTCGCGAGCGGCCTCGTGCACTGCTGATGATTGCCCTCTACCGCGCCGGACGGCAGGCCGATGCCCTTCGATCGTTTCAAGACGCCAGGCGCGTGCTGTCCGAGGAGCTCGGTCTCGATCCAGGGCCCGAGCTCCGTCAGCTCGAAGCCGCCGTTCTTGCCCAGGACTCGGCGCTCGACGCGCCGACAGCTGCTGATCCCGGCACTGCTGCATGGACCGAACACCGTTCGAGCGTCCCCGAATCGCTCACGCCGTTGGTGGGGCGAGACGACGAGGTGCGCGAGCTCGTGCAGCTCTTCGAGAACCATCGATTGATCACACTGGTCGGTCCAGGTGGGGTCGGCAAGACGCGATTGGCGCTCGAAGTCGCAAGGGCGCGCGCCGACTTCCTGATGTCCGGAGCATGCGTCGTCGAGCTGGCCGCCGTCAGCGATCCCGCGGGAGTGAAGACCGCAATCGCATCGGCGCTCGGTATCCGCGACCCGACCCGCCTGAGCGAGATGGTCGGCGCCCACGAATTGCTGCTGCTTCTCGACAACTGCGAGCACGTGATCGACGCGGCGGCGACGATCGCCGAGGAGCTCTTGCGAAGCTGTCCGGGTCTGCGCCTCCTCGCGACCAGTCGCGAGGGCTTGCGCTTGAGCGGCGAAACGATCTGGCCCGTACCGCCCCTCGCCATCGACGACGCCGTTGAGCTCTTCCTCGCTCGATCGAGCGCCTCGGGTTCGCCACACGCCCTGTCGGACGATCTCCTCGTCGTGGTCGCAGAGATCTGCGCCCGCCTCGATGGGTTGCCGCTCGCCATCGAGCTGGCTGCCGTGCGGACCCGCGCGTTCCCGATCCGCCAGATCGCGTCCCGACTCAATGACCGTTTCCGGTTGCTCACCGGCGGTTCGCGCACAGCGTTGCCGCGGCAGCAAACGCTCCGTGCCGTTGTCGACTGGAGCTATGCACTGCTGTTCGACGATGAGCAGCGCGTCTTCGATCGCCTCTCCGTGTTCCCGGGTGGATGCGATCTGGCGATGGCCGAGGCGGTCTGCGCCGACAGGACCACCGACGCATCCGAACTCGAAGACGTCATCTTGGCGCTCGTCGACAAGTCGCTCGTGATCACCGTGCGGACCGACGACGAGGTCCGCTTCACGCAGTTGCAGACCCTGGCCCAGTACGGCCGCGAGCGGCTGGCGGAGCGCCACGACTCCGAGCGGACCCGCAACGCGATGGCCGCGTACTTCGCCCGGTTGTGCGCCGGATCGGTCAACGCCTACAGGGGCCCCGACCAGCGGGCCTGGCTGGCCCGGATCGGGCGGGAGGGCGACAACCTGCGCGGTGCGCTCGAGTGGGCCGTCGAGAACGACGACGCCGAAACGGCCTTGACGATCGCCGGAGGAGCGAGCTGGCCCCACTGGCTGGCGGGAACAGTGGTCGAGGGGAAGCGCTGGCTCGACGAGGCGTTCGGTTGCCGCGGTGACGTGAGCGAGCGGACACGCGCCTTGGCGCTGACGGGCCGCGGCCTGATCCACTTCCAGCTGGGCCTGCTGGAGGGTGTCGATGACGACCTGCGCGAGTCACTGGCGATCTCGCGGAAATTCGGCGACACCGCAGCGATGCTGCTGACGTACTCGTTCTACGCGGAGGTCGCGGCCGCCCGCGGCGATGTCCTCGAGGGACGCCGGCGCCGGGCCGAGGTGCTCGTCTTCTACGAGAGTCTGCCCGACGACCCGTTCGTGAACGCCGCACGATCGTTCTCTCGGGCGAAGCTCGCAGTGATGGAAGGCGACCTCAACGAGGCCGAACGCTGCTACCGGAGTGCCGCTGCCGCGTTCTCGAAGATCGATCGACCGATGATGAGCGCAGTCTGCGTCGGGATCGTCGCCGATTTCGACGAACGGCGCGGCGACTACGCAGCGGCCACCGAGCAACTCCAGGTGGCGATCGCCACGAACGACTCCCTCGGGCTCCGCGGTTCCACCGGGGTACTGCTGAGCCGGCTCGGTTGGGTGCAGCTACAAGACGGCGACGCCGCTCACGCCGAGCTCAGCTTCAGCCGGGCGCTCGACGCCGGGCGGCGGCTGCGAAACAACCCCGTGGTGTTCCTCGCGCTCGCCGGCGTGGCCGCGGTCCACCGGGTCCGGGCTCGCCGCGACGCGGCTGCGATCGCCGCGACGGAAGCACTCGAGCTGCTACTCGCCGGGGTGCGGCGGGGGCTCACCAACCGAATCGATCCGGGTGCCGAACTGCTCGTCGGAGCGGCCACGTGTTGTGCCGTACTCGGCATCCTCGCCGCCGATCGCGGCGATGCGGAGCACGCGGCCCGGCTGCTCGGACACGCCCAACAGCTCCGAGACGATACGGCAATGCCCGTTCCTGGGTTCCAGCGCCGAGACATCGACCACGCCCTCGAGGCCATCCGCGTGTTGCTCGGCCCTGACGCCTTCGAGGTCGCGTTCGAAGTCGGGCGGCGGGGCCGATTGGGTCATGAGGTGGACTTCCGCCGGTGAGCTGACCAGGTACGGGACCGGCGCGGACACCGGGCTCAGCGCCAGCGCAGCTCCACGTCAGCGCGTCCCTCGATGGTGGTGACGTCCCGCATTCGGCGGGCAAGAGCCCTTCTGGAGGACCTCATGAGTGCACTTCTGTTCCGTCTCGGACGCAGCTGCGCCCGCCACCCGTTCCGGGTGATCGTTGCCTGGCTGGTCGCGGCCGTCGCCCTCGTCGGGGTGAGCACCGCCGCCGGCGGGCAGTTCGATGACAGCTTCCGCGTGCCGGGGGTCGAGTCGCAACGCGCCGCAGACATCTTGAAGAACCGCTTCCCGAGCCGCAGCGGTGCGGACACCCGGATCGTCATCCACGTCAATGCGGGCCGACTCGACGATGCGAATCACCGCACGACCGTTGCCCGCGCCCGACAGCTGCTCGCCACCGGTCACGACGTCACGAACGTCACCGACCCGTTTGCCGCCGGATCGCAGGCGATCAGCAAGGACGGGCAGACCGGCTACATCGACGTGGCGTACCGCGTGGACAAGCTCACCGCGACGCAGTTCCGGGATGCGACGGCGGCGGCCGACGGCGCCCGTCGCGACGGGGTGCAGACGGAGTTCACCGGTGCGCTCGCCCTGCTCGCGGCAACCGATCCGAGCAGTGAACTGATCGGTGTCGGTGTCGCCGTGATCGTCCTGCTGATCGCCTTCGGCTCCGTCGTTGCAATGGGACTCCCGATCCTCACCGCGTTGATGGGCCTGTTCGTCGGGGCCACCGCAGTCGGTGTGCTCTCCGCGGTCATGGATGTCCCCGGCTTCTCACTGATCCTGTGCATGATGATCGGCCTCGGCGTGGGCATCGACTACGCGCTGTTCATCGTCACCCGCCACCGCCAACACCTGCACGAAGGGATGAGCGTCGAGGACGCCGCCGGCACGTCGAACGCCACCGCCGGGCAGGCGGTCCTGTTCGCCGGCACCACCGTTGTCGTCGCCATCCTCGGACTCTTCCTCGCCGGACTTCCCGCGGTGTCGTCGATGGGCGTGTCCGTCGCATTGGTTGTGGTAATCGCGATGACCGCCGCCCTCACCTTGCTGCCCGGCCTCCTCGGGCTCGCCGGAACGAGGGTCGACAAGCTCTCGATCCACCGCAAGTCGCATGTCGCGAAGGCGGCCCGGTCGACGTTCTCCGGCCGCTGGGCACATCACGTCGGCTTGCATCCCAAGCGCTACGCCGCGGTCGGGTTCCTCTCGCTGTGCGCCATCGCGACGCCCGCCTTGAGCATGCGGATCGGCACACCTGACGATGGCAACTTCGCCTCGCAGACGACGCAGCGCAAGGCCTACGACCTGCTCGCCGATGGGTTCGGTCCGGGCTTCAACGGCCCGATCCGGGTGGTCGTCGAGGTGCCCGGACCGTCCGACGCGCCCACCGTCGTCGACGCCGTCCGTCGCGTGCTGCAGAGCGACGCCGGTGTCGCTGCGGTGACCGCACCCTTCTTCAACGCCGCCGGCGACACCGCAGTGCTCACGGTCAACCCGGTCACGGCACCGCAGGACGAACGGACCAGCACACTCGTGCGCCACCTCCGATCCGATGTCCTGCCGGCCACCGTTGCCGGCACGGAGGCCAAGGTGCTGCTCACGGGTCAGGCCATGGTCACGGACCTGACCAACCGGATCACCAGCCGCCTCCCACTGTTCATCGCGGCGATCGTGGCGATGTCGTTCCTGCTGCTGATGATCGTCTTCCGCTCGATCCTCGTGCCGCTGAAGGCCGCGATCATGAACCTGCTCTCGATTGCCGCAGCGTACGGTGTCGTCGTTGCAGTGTTCCAGTGGGGCTGGGGCAATGAGCTGATCGGGCTGGAGAAGACGATGCCGATCAACCCCTTCGCCCCGCTCATGATGTTCGCGATCTTGTTCGGGCTTTCGATGGACTACGAGGTGTTCCTCCTGACCCGGATCCGGGAGGAGTACGTCGCCACGGGTGACAGCCACGAGTCCGTCGTTTCCGGCCTGTCGAGCAGTGCCCGGGTCATCACCTCCGCTGCGCTGATCATGATGAGCGTGTTCGCCGCCTTCGTCCTCGGCGACGACCCGACCGGGAAGCTGTTCGGTGTCGGCCTCGCCGTTGCCGTCCTCCTCGACGCGACCCTGGTCCGCATGGTCCTCGTGCCCGCGACGATGAGCCTCCTCGGACGCGCCAACTGGTGGCTCCCGACCTGGCTCGAGCGGATCCTTCCCCACCTCGATCTCGAGGCTGCTCCGTCCAACGCACGACCGGTCGCGGCAGACTCCGAGCGTGAGCTTGCAGCGGCATGAGCACTCACTTCCGCCGGATCGCTGGGCAACGAACAAACCCCGGCGGAACGAGCCTCCGTTTCGCTGCGTTCGGCAATCGCAACTTCCGGCTCTACTTCGTCGGTCAGACCATCTCGAGCATCGGATCGTGGACGCAGGCCCTCGCCGTGACGTGGCTGGTTCTCGAGATCACCAACCGGAGCGATCGGCTCGGCATCTCCATGGCGCTGCAATTCCTGCCGTTGCTCTTGCTGGGTGCGTCAGCCGGCGTGCTCGCCGACAAGTTCGACAACCGGCGACTCCTCCTCACCACGTCTGTGCTCTCGGGTCTGCTCGCGTCAACCTTCGCCGCAGTGGTCGGCACGGGCCACGTGACCATCTGGTGGATCTACGCGCTGTCGTTCCTGCTGGGTCTCGTTCTCGCCGTCGAACGTCCGACCATGCAGGCCATCCTGTTCCAGCTCGTCGGTCCCGACCTGTTGCCGAGCGCGGTGGCCGCCAACGGCACGATCAACTCCGTCTCCCGCCTCATCGGACCGGCTGTGGCCGGGGTGCTCATCTCCGTTGCCGGGATCGAAGCATGCTTCTACGTCAACGCCGCCTCGTACCTCGTCGTGATCGGGGCACTGGTGGCGCTCCGGTCCGGCGAGCTCATCGACCGGCCACGCATCGGACAGATGAAAGGCCGACTGCGTGAGGGCTTCGCGTACGTCCGAACCCGCCCGGACGTGGCGCGTCCATTGCTCGTGATGACCGCCGTCGGTACGATCGCGTTGAACTTCCCCACAACGTTTCCATCGATGGTCCGGTTCGGATTCCATCGTGGCGCGGGCTCGGTCGGCATCGCGATGAGCGTCAGTGCCATCGGGTCGATCATCGCCGGGATCTACATCGCCGGGATCAAGCCCCATCCGCGACGAACCCTGGCGATCGCCCTGGCCGGTTTCGCTGCAGCGTGCCTCGCTCTGGCGATCACGCCCGGTTACTGGCCCTTCGTGGCCATGAGCGTCGTCCTCGGGTTCGCCTCCGCATCCTTCCAGTCGGTGAACGCGATCGTGCTGCAGCAGTCCACCGATCCCTCGATGCAAGGACGGGTCATGGCGCTTCACCAGATGGCGTTGTTCGGCAGCACCCCCATCGGAGCGCTGCTGATGGGCTGGGTCATCCACGTCTCGTCGCCTCGCGTGCCGTTCGCCCTCGGCGGGCTGTCGGCGCTGGTGTGCGCGGCTGCGGTGATCGCCCGGCCATCGTTTCGCTCCGTCGCGGCGTGAGTGACCCGCGCATCTACTGCTCGGGTGTGGTGAGCACTTCCATCAGCCGATCGATCTCCGCGACCGTGTTGTAGTAATGGACCGAAGCTCGGACTGCTGCAGATACGCCGCGGGTTTCCATGTCGAGGCGTGCCGAACCCGAGCGGACAACCGTGGTGTTGATCCCCTCGGCGGCAAGGCGCTGTTGGGTCACGACGGGTGCTTCGTCGGCCAAACGAAAGGTGACGATGCCACTTCTTCTCTGCCCGCCGTCGAGAACCTCGATGCCGTTGGCCGTGAACAGTGATCGCAGGTGTTCGGCGAGGGTGGTTATTCGCTCGGCGATGGCCTCGATGCCCCACGAAAGTGCGTAGTCGATCGCCACGCCGAGCCCGACCTTGGTCGCCATGTTGACTTCGAAGGGTTCGAATCGGCGGGCGTCGGGGAGCATGCGGTAGGTGTACTGATCGATCCAGCTTGCGCTGTGTCCATCGATGCCGGGAGGATCGATCCGGTCGAGAAGTCGGCCCGAGACATAGACCAGGCCGGTGCCTCTCGGGGCACGGAGGAACTTACGTCCCGTTCCGGTGAGGAGATCGCAGCCGATCGCCCGGACATCGACCGGCATGTGGCCGAGTGATTGGCAGGCGTCCAGGGCGTAGATCGCCTCACCAGCCGCACGGATCAGCGCGCCGGCCTCCTCGACCGGGTTCACCAGGCCCCGATGCGTGCCGATGTGGGTCAGCTGCACCAGCGACACCCGGTCGTCCAGACGGCTTCGAAGTGAGCCGAGATCGATCGAGCCGTCGGCGTTCGACTCGATGATCCGGATCTTGATACCGAGCTGCCGCTCTGCCTGAAGGAGAGCGAGGTAGTGCGACACGTAGACCGTGCGGTCCACCAGCACGACACTGTTCGGGGCGACAGCGCCTGTCGCGACAAGACCCCAGAACGTGATGCTGAACGCCAGGGTGTCGTTGAACGCGAAGGCGATCTCGGACACATCGGCATTGAGCAACGATGCTGCCGCTGGGCGGAAGCGATCGATCATCTCCGCATCAGTGGCCGCTTGCTCGTACGCGCCGGCCAGCGCCTCGCGCTGGACATAACCGACCACAGCGTCGACGACGACGCTGGGTGGCAGCGAGCCGCCGGCGTTGTTGAAGTGGACAACCCGATCACAGCCCGGCGTGTCCGCCCTTGCGCGAGCGATGTCAATCGGTTGCATGAGGCCATCCTTGTCGGAGAGGTGCGGACGGACCCGGCCAATTCTCCGGGAGGCGTCGTGGCCTGTGCATGAGTCGCCGTCGTCATTGCCTGCCCGGTGCGAACCGGGCGTACGTGCGACTCGCTGGACACACCCTCCCAGGAGTGCTTCGATTCAACCTGCACGTGTCGCGCACCAACGTGATCGATCGGGTCCGCACTCTCTGCGCTCCACGGCGAAAGGAACCGATGACCTCTTCTCCATCAGTGAAGGTGGCCGTTGTCCAACGTCCACCGGTTCTGCTCGACCGCGATGCGACGATGAAGGCCGCGGTCGGCCACCTGCACGAGGCCGCTGACGCGGGTGCCGTTCTGATCGTCTTCCCCGAGACCTACGTGCCCGGGTACCCCGTGTGGATCTGGTCGCTTCGGCCCGGAGCCGACTATGCCCGTACGAGTGAGATCCATCGGGTCCTGCTGGAGAACAGCGTCGACCTCGCCGGCGACGACTTGCAGCCGCTGCGCGACGCCGCTGCCGTGCGAGGGGTCGTGGTCGTCGTCGGTATTCACGAACGTGATGGCCACTTCAGCCGCGCCACGCTCTACAACACTCTCGTCACGATCAGCGCGGACGGAAACATCCTCAACCGCCACCGCAAACTCATGCCGACCAATCCGGAGCGGATGGTGTGGGGTCAGGGAGACGCCAGCGGCCTGCGTGTCGTCCAGACATCGTTCGGACGGCTGGGGGGCCTGATCTGCTGGGAGAACTACATGCCCCTCGCCCGCTTCGCGCTGTACGCCGAAGGAGTCGAGATCTACGTGGCCTCAACGTGGGACTCCGGGGACACCTGGATCGCGAGCATGCAGCACATCGCCAAGGAAGGTCGGTGTTGGGTGATCGGCTCGGGATGCTCGCTGCGAACCGCTGAGGTTCCGATGGACTTCCCGGGTCGACAAGAGGTGTTCAACCACGAGGTGGAATGGCTCAACCCGGGAGACTCGGTCGTCGTTGCTCCCGGCGGGGACATCGTCGCCGGTCCGCTCCACGAAGACCACGGCATCCTCTTCGCCGACATCGACGTCGGGCGAGCGGCAGCAGACCACCGCGTCCTCGACGCCGCCGGCCACTACAACCGCCCCGACATCTTCCACCTGACCGTCGATCGCGCCGCCCGCTCCCCCGTCGACTACCGCTAGTGTCCCGAATCGCAAGTCCGCTGCAGAATTCTCGGCCAGATTCCGCCGTGGCGGCGTCCTCGTCGTTGCGGTTGGACAAGGCAGGCGCTGCCTCCTGCGTCCTTGCCACGACGAAATCTGACTCGCGAATTCCGCGA
>JANMYF010000415.1:0-1836 GCA_031381685.1 Acidimicrobiia bacterium | reverse complement strand
GTCTGGGACCTTCATCCCAACGCGCGTCGATGCCGTCGGGCGTAGCCACTACGAGGGGTCGGTGCACGACCTGGAGGTTGATCAAGCGCACACCTACATTGCGAATGGATTCCTCGTCCACAACAGCATCTATCGCTTTCGGGGCGCCGACATCCGCAACATCTTGGAGTTCGAGGAGGCCTTCGGCGATGCCACCGTCGTGATCCTCGATCAGAACTACCGCTCGTCGCAGAACATCCTCGACGCGGCGAACTCCGTGATTGCGAACAACGTCGGTCGCAAGCCGAAGGAGCTCTGGACGGCAGCGGGACCAGGCCTTCCGATCACGCGCTATCACGCGGAGGACGAACGCGACGAGGCGGGCTGGATCGTGCGCGAGATGGCGCGGCTCCACTCCACCGACGGGTTCAAGTGGAGCGACATGGCGGTCTTCTACCGCACCAACGCGTCGAGCCGCGTTGTCGAGGAACAGCTCGTCCGAGTCGGTGTGCCCTACAAGGTGGTCGGCGGCACGAAGTTCTACGACCGCAAAGAGGTGAAAGACGTCCTCGCCTATCTCCGCGTCGTCGTGAACCCCGACGACGAGGTCTCGCTCAAGCGGGTTATCAATGTGCCCAAGCGCGGCGTCGGTGACACCTCGATCGGGCGCATCGACGCGTGGGCCCGCGCCAATGGGCGCAAGTTCGGCGAAGCCTTGGCTCACGGCGAAGATGCTGGAGTCACGGGAAAGGCTCTCGCCGGTGTCCGGGCCTTCACCGCACTGCTTGAAGATCTCCGCCTGATCGAACCGAAGCCGGCCGAAGTCCTTCAGGCGATCCTCGATCGCACGGGCTATGTCGCCGAGCTCGAAGCCGAGAACTCGATCGAATCGGCTGGACGCCTCGAGAACCTTGGGGAGCTCCTCGGCCAGTCGAAGGACTTCGACACCCTCGAGGAGTTCCTCGAATCGGTGTCCTTGGTCGCCGACTCCGACGATCTCGCCGGTCCGGAGGGCGGTGACGACACCCAGGTGATTCTCATGACCCTGCACACGGCGAAGGGTCTCGAGTTCCCGGTGGTGTTCCTCGTCGGTCTCGAGGACGGGGTGTTCCCGCACATCCGTTCACTCGGCGAACCCGATGAGCTCGAGGAGGAACGTCGCCTCGCCTACGTCGGGATCACCAGGGCGCGCCAACGGCTCTATCTCACGCACGCGTGGTGTCGGTCGCTCTTCGGCTCCACCCAGTACAACCCGATCAGCCGCTTCCTCACCGAGATTCCCGAGGGTCTCATCGTCAACGTGGGCGAGTCGAAACGGAGCGGACCGTCGTGGTCGGGACCCTCCGGAGGCTTCGGCGGGGCGGCCACGGGGCGCAAGTGGAACGAGGAGTGGAAGGCCCGCCGAGACCGCGACGGAAGCCTCGACTCCGACGACACGTCCGGCCGGGTGTTCGGTGGTGGCGGGCGCGGTAGTGCTGCTCACCGCGAAGACGTCGTCGACGCGGCCTTGCGTGCTTCGAAGCGCGACACGCCGGCGGCGACGACCGGAGCGGAGACGCTCGGCCTTGCCGCCGGCGACATGATCGTGCACAAGCGCTACGGCGAAGGTCGCGTCGTCGAGCTGCTCGGAAGCGGCGACAAGACCGAAGCGGTCGTGGCGTTCCCGAGTTTCGGCGAGAAGCGCTTCCTTCTTGCGTTCACGCCGCTGAAGAAGGCCTAGTGTCCCGAATCGCAAGTCCGCTGCAGAATTCTCGGCCAGATTCCGCCGTGGCGGCGTCCTCGTCGTTGCGGTTGGACAAGGCAGGCGCTGCCTCCTGCGTCCTTGCCACGACGAAATCTGACTCGCGAATTCCGCGA
>JANMYF010000407.1:0-4016 GCA_031381685.1 Acidimicrobiia bacterium | reverse complement strand
GCCGGGCATCCCTGAGTCGTTCAAGGTGCTCATCAAGGAAATGCAGTCGCTCGTTCTCAACGTCAAGGTCGAATCCAAGGCCGGCGGCGAGATCGAGATGCGCGACATGGATGAAGACGTGTTCCGCACCGCCGAAGAGCTCGGCATCGACCTTTCCCGTCCGGAGCGTGGCTCCGACGAAGAAGACGCCCGCCGTGCTGCTGCACGTGCCGAGCGCTACTGATCACTCCGACGTTCACACACGACACGCATAGGTAGAGAACACACACATGCTCGACGTCAACGATTTCGATCGCATCACCATCGGCCTTGCTACTGCCGACGCCATCCGCGGATGGTCACACGGCGAGGTCAAGAAGCCGGAAACCATCAACTACCGCACCCTTCGTCCGGAGAAGGACGGTCTCTTCTGCGAGAAGATCTTCGGCCCGCAGAAGGACTGGGAGTGCTACTGCGGCAAGTACAAGCGGGTTCGCTTCCGCGGCATCACCTGCGAGCGGTGTGGCGTTGAAGTCACCCGTTCCAAGGTCCGTCGCGAGCGGATGGGCCACATCGAGCTGGCTGCTCCGGTCGTTCACATCTGGTACCTCCGCGGTACCCGCTCGTGGCTGGCCTACCTCCTCATGGGCACCGAAGCGAAGGAAGAGCTGAAGGCCAAGCAGCTCGAGAAGGTCATCTACTTCGCCGCGAACCTGGTCACCTGGGTCGATCCGGAGCGCCGTCAGGCCGACCTTCCGAACCTCGAAGCCGAATTGCGCGAAGAGCTCCAGCTCATCGAGCGCGACCGTGATCTCGATCTCGACCGCCGCTTCAAGCAGCTCGAAACCGATATCGAGCAGCTGGAGAAGGACGGCGCGAAGGACTCCGAAATCAACGCCAAGCGTCGACTCGCCGAGAAGGAGATCACGGGTATCCGTGATCGTTCCGCGGCCGAGTACGACCTGCTGAAGCGCACGTTCGACGAGTTCAAATCGCTCCACAGCCGCAAGATCCTCGAAGACGAGATGCTGTGGCGTGAGATGAAGGATCGCTACGGCGACTACTTCCGCGGTGGCATGGGCGCCGACGCCATCAACTCGCTGATCAACGAGCTCGATCTCGATGTCGAAGAGCAGAAGCTACGCGCGCTCATCGACGCGGTTCCGGCCGAAGGCAAGAAGCCGCTCTCGGTGCAGCGCAAGCAGAAGGCGATCAAGCGCCTCAAGATCGTCGCCGCCTTCAACCGTCGCGACGAGAATGGCAAGCGCAGCAACGACCCCCGCGCCATGATCCTCGGTGCCGTTCCGGTGATCCCGCCGGACCTCCGTCCGATGGTCCAGCTCGACGGCGGCCGCTTCGCCACGTCCGACCTGAACGACCTCTACCGCCGCGTCATCAACCGCAACAACCGCCTCAAGCGTCTGCTCGACCTCGGTGCGCCCGAGATCATCGTGAACAACGAGAAGCGCATGCTCCAGGAAGCGGTCGATGCGTTGTTCGACAACGGCCGTCGTGGCCGTCCCGTCACCGGACCGGGAAACCGTCCGCTGAAGTCGCTCTCCGACATGCTCAAGGGCAAGCAGGGACGCTTCCGCCAGAACCTCCTCGGCAAGCGCGTCGACTACTCGGGCCGTTCGGTCATCGTGGTCGGCCCGACGCTGCGTCTCCACCAGTGCGGTCTGCCGAAGCTGATGGCGCTCGAGCTCTTCAAGCCGTTCGTCATGAAGCGCCTCGTCGATCAGGAGCTGGCGCAGAACATCAAGTCGGCCAAGCGCATGGTCGAGCGTCGTCGTGCCCAGGTGTGGGACGTCCTCGAAGAAGTCATCAAGGAACACCCGGTCATGTTGAACCGTGCGCCCACCCTGCACCGTCTCGGCATCCAGGCGTTCGAACCGGTTCTCGTCGAGGGCAAGGCCATCCAGCTCCATCCGCTGGTATGCACCGCCTTCAACGCCGACTTCGACGGTGACCAGATGGCCATCCACCTTCCGCTCTCCGCGGAAGCCCAGGCCGAAGCCCGCATCCTCATGCTCTCGGCGAACAACATCTTGTCGCCGGCCCATGGTCGCCCGATCGCTGTGCCCGCCCAGGACATGATCATCGGCACTTACTACCTCACGCTCATGCGTGAAGGACTCGCCGGCGAAGGCCGTCACTTCCGTCACCTGTGGGAAGTCGAGCGGGCCTATGACAACAAGGACATCCACCTCCACGCCAAGATCACGCTGCGCACCACGGAGCGTCGCTACGGCGGCGTCGAAGGCGGCGATCCGGTCCTGCTCGAGACGACGGCCGGCCGTCTGATCTTCAACCAGTCGCTCCCGGAGGACTTCGGCTACGTCAACTACGTGTTGAAGAAGAAGGAAGTCACCACGCTCGTCGAGCGCCTGGCCACCGAGTATCCGAAGGCTGTCGTCGCCGAAACGCTCGACGCCATCAAGAACCTCGGCTTCCGCTATGCGGCCCAGTCCGGTCTGTCGATCTCGATCAACGACGTGCAGACGCCCGTTGCCAAGCGCGAGATCCTCGACCGTCATGAGACCGAAGCGCTGAAGATCGAGAAAAACTTCGTGCGCGGCATTCTGACCAACGACGAGCGTCGCGAGCAGGAGATCAACATCTGGACCGAGGCCACGGCCGAGATCCAGAAGGCCATGCAGGACGTCCTCGACGCCGACCCGATGAACCCCATCAACATGATGGTGGGCTCGGGTGCTCGAGGCAACGCACTGCAGGTCCGTCAGATCGCCGGCATGCGCGGGCTCGTGTCGAACCCGAAGGGCGACATCATCCCCCGCCCGATCAAGTCGAACTTCCGTGAAGGTCTCTCGGTTCTCGAGTACTTCATCTCGACCCACGGCGCCCGAAAGGGTCTTGCCGACACCGCGCTCCGCACCGCCGACTCCGGCTACCTGACCCGTCGTCTCCACGACGTTTCCCAGGAGCTCATCGTCCGTGAGGAAGACTGCGGATCGGCCCGTGGCCGCTGGCTCGACTACGTCGGTCCCGACACCGCCACCAAGCGCGCGTACCTCGAGACGTCGCTGCTCGGCCGCTTCCTGGCCGAGGACGTGGTGTGTGCCGATGGCGAGATCTTCGCCCGCGGCACCGACGTCACGCAGGAGATCCTTGATCGCCTTCGTGACGACACCGCGATCGAGCGGGTCCGTGTTCGCACCGTTCTCGCCTGCGACGCCGAGTACGGCGTCTGCATGACCTGCTACGGCAAGTCGATGGCGTCGGGACGCACCGTCGAGCTCGGTGAGTCGGTCGGCGTCATCGCCGCCCAGTCCATCGGCGAGCCGGGTACCCAGCTCACCATGCGTACCTTCCACACCGGTGGCGTCGCCGCCGGCAAGGGAGAGTCGCTCGACATCACCGCCGGTCTTCCCCGCGTCGTCGAGCTCTTCGAGGCTCGTACCCCGAAGGGCAAGGCAGTCCTCGTACGTAACTCGGGTGTGCTGCGTCTGGGCGAGGAGGACTCCAAGCTGCGCAACTTCGTCGTCGTCGCCGACGATGGCACCGAGGAGGTCTACACCGTTCCGATCAAGGCGAAGCTCTTCCCGAACGTCCTCGACGGTGCGCGCGTGAACGCCGGTGACGCGCTGAACGAGGGTCCGCTCGACCCGAAGGAAATCCTCGACATCAAGGGCATCCGGGCCACCCAGGAGTACCTCGTCGACGAGGTCCAGAAGGTGTACCGCGACCAGGGCGTGTCGATCCACGACAAGCACATCGAACTGATCGTGCGCCAGATGCTCAAGCGGGTGTCGGTGCAGGATTCGGGAGAGTCCACCTTCCTGCCCGGTGAGCGCGTCGATGCCCGGATCTTCTCCATCATCAACCGCCAGCTGCGCGACGAGGGCAAGGTGCCGGCCGAAGGCCGTCCCGAGCTGATGGGCATCACGAAGGCCTCGTTGGCCACCGAGTCGTGGCTGTCGGCGGCCTCCATCCAGGAGACCACCCGGGTCCACACCGAGGCCGCCATCGAGGGCCGCAGCGACGGAAACCACGGTCTCAAGGATAACAACATCATC
>JANMYF010000388.1:0-3028 GCA_031381685.1 Acidimicrobiia bacterium | reverse complement strand
AAGGCCGCTGGACCATCACCGGCAACCCCAACACCGACCTGATCTTCACCGGACCCGAAGGCGAATCACACCGCAGCCGACCACCCAACCCCCAACTCCCGATCATTCAGGACGCCGCCTGGAACTGACACGCGGGCCGATAGTCGGTGGCTCGGTCGGCGACGACGATCACCCGGACGCGACGAACGTGCCGTCGATATGTGGTGCGACATCAATGGCGGCCACGCGCCGTCGATCGGGGGCAAACGTCAGGTCGGCTACGAGAATCGCTCTCCTCGCGTGGGCGCCGGTCGCGGGCAGAACTCATGTCGCTCGGGCCGCAAAACGTCCTGGGCACCGTTGTAACGATGGCTACTCGAGCAGGGCGAAGATCGCAGCTCCGTAGGACGGCATCGTGAGCCGGAGCACGGCCTGGCCATCCGCTGGTTCTTCAACGGGTGTCCCGGAGATCAGATCGGAACCGTTGGCGTCATAGCCACGCCAGTCGGACGCGAACACACTCTGCCAATCCCCAGGTCCCGGCACCGGCACCCGAACGTCGCGGTCGCCGTCGTGGAAGTTCACCACGACCACGGCAGCGGCATGCTCTCCGCCGAGGCCCCAACGCCAGAACGTCACCACTCCCGGCGCGTCGTCCGAGCGATGAACGGAGATGCGGTCCCCAGACAGACCGTGGGCGCGTGGGTCGGCGCCGGTGCGCAGGTGGATCAGATCCCGCCACAGCGAGACCACTCCGGGCCGGGCGTTTCGACGATCCCATCGCAGTTCGCGCGAGTCGTCGAACCAATCCTCCTCCGCCCATTCCTGTCCCTGGAAAAGCATCGGGACGCCGAGGGCCGTCATCATCAGCACGGCTCCGAGCGCGGACCTTCGGAAGGCCCACACCGACGCCGGGTCGTCAGGGTCGATCTCTGCAGGAACGCGGGTGCGTCCGTTCGCGACCTCGTCGTGGCTCTCGGTGTAGACGACCCGTTCAGGCCCCTCGACTGTCCCTTCCACGGCGGCGATGACCGCGTCGATGTCTCGGCTGAAGTCATCGACGGCTTCCAGCGCAGCGCGGATGGTGTGCACGAACTGCGAAGACCATTGCAGGTGAAACCCGAGCCCGTGAGAACTTTCTCCGGCGGTGATCCTTCGGTCCTGCTGAAGGTCCTCCGCAATGAGCACGGCGTGCGGATGCTCCTTCCTCAAGAAGACGGTGAGCTCCTCCAAGAGCGAGAAGCCATCCTCGAGATCGCCATAGGGTCCCGGCTCACCGTGGGCGTTGCGGATGTTGATGGTGGAGTCGAGACGGAGACCATCGAGGTGGTACTCGCCTATCCACATCGCGGCGTTGTCGAGAATGAACGATCGAACTTCGGGTCGTCCGTAGTCGGGCCGAGTGTCACCCCACGGGGTCTTTCCCCGCCAATCGTTGTAGAAGTAGATGCCACCGCCGTCGTTCTCCGACCAGCCGTCGAACCGCCAGAGATCCAGGTCGCTCGGACCGAAGTGGTTGTAGACCACATCGAGGAGCACGGCGATGCCACGCGAGTGAGCGGCGTCGACGAGACGGCGGAAGGCATCGGGGCCGCCCAGGCTCGACTCCACGGCATACGGCAGCGCCGGGTTGTATCCCCACGATTGATCACCGGCGAACTCCGCGACAGGCATGAGCTCGATGACGTTCACGCCGATGTCGCAAAGCTCATCGAGTTTCGCGACGACGCCGTCGAGGCTTCCGGCGAAGGTTCCCGGATGGAGTTCGTAGATCACCCAGTTGGCCAAAGGCGGCGCGACAAAATCGACCTCGGTCCACGCGAAGTCGCTGTTCGACACGACGGACCGGCCGACCGACGAGGTCGCACAGCGTCCACGCGGGTCGATTCGGTCGAACGTCTCTCCGGCGCGCTCTATCCGGAACAGATACTCGGCGCCCGGAGCGAGATCGACCTCGACCTTCCAGTGACCCGCATCGGACCTCATCTCCATGCATCGCTCCGGATCGAACGTGAGCAGGCTCACGGTTTCCGCCATTGGGGCCCACACCGAAAATTCCACGCCCTCAAGATGCCCGCACGCGTGATGGTCCAAACGTGGGCCCGTGGTCCGGTTTGACGCCCGGGATCACGGCCAGAAGCATCCTCTGGACAGGGTGTACAGGCTGCCCGGTCCGGGGGTTTACCCGCCGCCCGGTTCGGGTAGCGCCCGTCGATGACGCTTCCGGACACGATCGATTCGCTGGCTCGGCCCCTGTCGAGTCCACGAAACGAGGAGAGGAGGCTCCGCCTTCCCGTCGCTTGCGGAACCGTGGCGATCGTCGCCCCTCACCCCGATGACGAGACCCTTGGCGCCGGCGGGCTGATCTTCGACCTGAGCAAGGCAGGTTGGCGGGTGAAGGTTGTTGTCGTCACCGACGGCGCCGCTTCTCATCCGGACGTACGCGATCTGTGCGCAATACGAGAGGTCGAGTGTCGACGGGCCGTGAGAGCTCTCGGTGTCTCGGGGCGCCCGACTTTTCTGCGGTTTCCCGACGGCGCAGCCCAGCCGAATGTTGCGGACATTGCGACATCGTTGCGACGGGACTTCGCCGACGTCGACCTGGTGGTGGTTCCACGACCCGACGACGTACACAGTGATCATGAGGCAACGGCACAAGCCGTCGAAATGGCATTCGACGATTCGGGACCGCCGCGCCTGCGCTACGCCATATGGGGGTGGGACCAGTTGGACGCGGCACAGCTGAACCTCGACAGGGCCGTGACCTTTCGTCCCTCTACGTCAGCGATGCGAGCGAAGAGGCGCGCGTTGCGCCACTACGAATCCCAGACAACACAACGGTACGGACGAACGATCGTTGGTGAATCGGTGTTGAAGCGGCACACGTCTCCGAAGGAGGTCTTCTGGTGGTGACAGATATGCGACAACACTTCGACAGCCTCTTTGCCCTCGAGGAGGATCCTTGGAAGTACAACTCCAACTGGCGTGAGCGACGAAGGCTCGACCTTCTCGTCGCCATGCTCCCGCGGGAGTCCTATCTCTCGATCTT
>JANMYF010000385.1:0-6928 GCA_031381685.1 Acidimicrobiia bacterium | reverse complement strand
AGAACGAGTGGATCCGGTCGATGGTGCAAGAGCGTGATGACGTGCTGCTCATCGACGTGGCCATCCTTGCGCCGCCCCAGGTCTTCGAGGCCTCGGGCCACCTTGCCAACTTCACCGATCCGTTGGTCGACTGCACGAATTGCAAGACCCGTCACCGGCAGGATCAGCTCGAAGACCCCGACACCTGTCCGAGCTGCGGCAAGAAGGGAACGTTCACGGAGGCCCGGGCATTCAACCTCATGTTCAAGACCCATGCCGGTCCGATCGAGGGAGCGGGTGCCGAGGTCTACCTGCGTCCCGAGACGGCGCAGGGCATGTTCGTCAACTTCGCCAACGTTCTGCAGACGAGTCGCAAGAAGCCACCGTTCGGCATCGCCCAGGTCGGGAAGAGCTTCCGCAACGAGATCACCCCGGGCAACTTCGTCTTCCGTACGCGGGAGTTCGAGCAGATGGAGCTCGAGTTCTTCGTGCCTCCCTCGGAGGCCGCCGCGTGGTATTCCTATTGGATCGGCGAGCGCTACAACTGGTATCTGCGCTTAGGAATCCCCGAATCACAGCTCAAGATCCGCCCGCATGACGCTGACGAGCTCAGCCACTACAGCTCGGGCACCTCCGACGTCGAGTTCATGTTCCCGTGGGGCTGGGGGGAGCTTGAAGGCATCGCCAACCGCGGCGACTTCGATCTCACCCAGCACAGCATCCACTCCGGCCAGAAGCTCGACTATTTCGATCAGACGACAAACGAGCGCTATACCCCGCACTGCATCGAACCGGCCGCCGGTGCCACCCGGGCCATGATGGCGTTCCTCCTCAGCGCGTACGACGAGGAGGAGGTCAACGGCGAGGTTCGAACCGTCCTGCGCCTGCACCCCCGCCTCGCGCCTTACAAGGTCGCAGTGCTCCCGCTGTCGAAGAAGGCGGAGCTCCAGGAGCCGGCCCGACGCGTCCTCAAGATGCTCCAACCGCACATGATGTGTGACTACGACGAGACCCAGGCCATCGGCAAGCGCTACCGCCGTCAGGACGAGATCGGTACCCCGTTCTGCGTCACCGTCGATTTCGAGACCATCAACGACGACGCCGTGACGGTCCGCGACCGCGACTCGATGACCCAGGAGCGCGTCCCCGTCGCCGAACTCCTCGGCTATCTCGTCACCCGGCTGTAGCCGACGACCCGGCCACCTGCGTCGAGCGTGCATGTTCCTGGGTCGGCTCACGTTCACTGGGTCGGCTGACGTTCACTGGGTCGGTTGAGTGCGCATTTCTGCACAAATCCCGACCCAGTGCAGCTCAGCTGACCCAGGTCCTTACCGGACTCTCACGTCGTTCGGTTGAACTGACTTGGTGTCTGCCCGACGAATCCGGTTGCTTTCTGTCGTGCTCGTCGGTGCGCTGTGCGTCGCGGGCGTGTTCGCCTATCGGACGCTGCGCACCTCCTCGGGGACGCAGGCGGTCCGGACCGTGACGGCGGCGATGGGGACCGTCACCGAGACCGTCACGGCGTCGGGGTCGGTCGAGGCCGGCGACACCCGGGCCCTCAGCTTCGCGGCGACCGGCACGATCAACGAGGTCCTGGTCAAGGTCGGCGACCGCGTCGAGGCCGACCAGCCGCTGGCCCGGTTGGACGACGCCACTGCCCAAACGCAGCTCCGGCAGGCCCGGTCGTCGCTGGCGGTCGCCCGGGCGAAGCTGGCGCAGCTCCAGGGGGGTCTGACGTCGACCGAGCGGCAACAGCTCGAGCTTGGTGTGAAGCAGGCGGCCATGAGCGTCGAGAACGCGAAGCGCTCGCTGTCGGACGCGAAGGCCTCCGCGGCCCTCGACGGACAGAGCGTGGCCTTGAGCCAGGATGCGGCCGGACGGACCGCCGTGAACGCGGAGACCAACAGTTCGCTCAACGCCACCTCCGCCCAGGCACAGCTCGACCAGGCACAGACTTCCCTCGACAACGTCCGCAAGACCGCGGAGTTCAACGCCAAGTCGGCGCAGACTTCCGTCGACACCGCGAAGTCGAATCTGCAGAACGTCAAGTCCAACGCAGAGCTGTCCGCGCTCGCGTATCAGGCGAGTGTCGACGGGGCGGCGATGTCGCTCGAGAACGCGAAGAAGAACGCGCTGCCGCCTGCTGCGGCGACCCAGGCGCAACTCGATCAGAACGTTGCAAACGCAGAGAAGAACGCGCAAGCCATCGCGGCGGCGGAGCTGAGCCTCTCGAACGCCAAATTGCAGCAGTCGACGAACCTGCAGCGCGATGCCCAGTCGATTGCGGCTGCGGAACTCGCCGTGACGACGGCCCAGAACAACGTGGCGCTGTCGGCGGAGAAGGATGCCCAGTCGATCCGCACCGCCGAGCTCCAGGTGCGCAACGCCCAGATCAGCCGTGACGCCGCCGCCACGAAGGACGGACAGTCGATCGAGTCGGCGATGGCCGGTCTGAGCACCGCCGATGTCTCGAAGTCGTCGGCAACGCTGAAGAACCGCCAGTCGTTGGCGAATGCCGAGTCGCAGCTCCGCACGACCCGCCTCAGCCTGGAGACCACGCGGCTGAACAACACGCTCAAACTGGCTCCGGCCAAGCAGGCCGACATCCTTTCCGCCCAGGCGGCCGTCGACCAAGCCGAAGCCAACCTGGCCACGGCCGAGGAGACGCTCACCAAGACCACGCTCACCGCTCCGATCGCCGCGACCGTCACCGCCGTCGACGCGGTCGTCGGAGACACGGCGTCAAGCGGAACCGGCGGCGGAGCGAACAACGCCGCCGCGTCGTCGGCCGCGTTCACCCTCACCGACCTCGACAACCTCTACGTCACAGCGGCCTTCAGCGAAGCGAACGCGGCGAAGCTCCAGATCGGCCAGAACGCGACGGTCACCTTCGACGCCCTGCCCAACGTGAGCGCGACGGCGACAGTTGATGAAGTAGCCCTCACGGCAAGCACATCGGCCAACGTCGTTTCGTTCGCCGTCCGTCTGAAGCTCGATGCCGTCGCAGTGGCGGCGGGAGTGAAGCCAGGGATGACCGCGCAGACCGAGGTCGTCACCAACGAAGCGGTCGATGTCGTCACGGTGCCGAGCGCCGCCGTCCGCAGCCTCGGCGGACGCCGCACCGTCACCGTGGTCGACCCCGTAACGAAGGTGCAGACGCCGACCCAGGTCACCGTTGGACTCCGCGGCACGTCGACGACGGAGATCAAAACGGGCATCGCCGACGGCACGGTGCTGGTGCTGCCGACGCAGAACCTTGCGGCGATCTCGGCGGCTACGGGAGCCGCTGGAACCGGTGGTCTCGGTGGTCTCGGTGGTGGCGGTGGCTTGCCCGGGGGCGGTCTCGGGCGGGCCGGCGGCGGGGGTGGTCGAGGGTGACGGTGTCGATGATGCATCCGGTCGTGGACATGACGTCGATCTCGCGTCGCTACGTGATGGGAACGGGCGATAACGCTGTCGTGGTGCACGCGCTGCGCGGGGTGGACTTCCGGGTCGAGCGGGGAGAATTCGTCGCGATCATGGGCGCCTCCGGTTCCGGGAAGTCGACGCTGATGAACATCATCGGGTGTCTCGACATCGCCTCGTCCGGGACCTATCGCCTCGACGGCATCGACGTTGCCCAGCTCGATGAGCACCAGCTGTCGATGGCCCGCAACCGCAAGCTCGGCTTCGTCTTCCAGAACTTCAACCTGATCGCCCGAACCAGTGCGATCGAGAACGTCGGACTCCCGCTCCAGTACGCCGGCGTCCGGTCCAAGGAGCAGCGCCGCCGGGCGATGGAAGCATTGGAGAGGGTAGGGCTGGCCGATCGCGCCGGGCACACCCCCGCCGAACTCTCGGGTGGACAGCAGCAGCGAGCCGCCATCGCACGGGCGTTGGTCACGAACCCGGCGCTGCTACTCGCGGATGAACCGACCGGGGCACTCGACTCGGAGTCGACGAGCGATGTCCTCGGGCTGTTCGAGGAGCTGAACGCCTCGGGTCGCACCGTGGTGATCATCACGCACGAGCAGGAAGTTGCCGATCGGGCGAAGCGCGTGGTGCGACTGCGCGACGGACTCGTCCTCTCCGACTCTGGCGTGGATGGGTTGGGGCGTTCCCTCGACGACACCAGGGTGGGGGCCGCGACATGAACTCCATCCGGCTTCTCCGCCTTGCCCTGCGCGGTGTCAACACGAACCGCACCCGCTCGTTCCTGACCGTCCTCGGCATCCTGATCGGCGTGGCATCGGTGATCGTGCTCGTCTCGGTCGGGAACGGATCGGCGATCGCCGTTGCCAAGCGGTTCGACGCCCTCGGAACGAACACCCTCACCGTGCTACCGGGTGGATTCGGGCGCGGCGCCCGCCAAGGTGGAGGGGCCCAGCTCTCGATGAAGGATGTCGTCGCGTTGCGGGACCCGGAGTACAAGTCGGTCATTCGCAACGTCGTTCCGGTAGTAAGCGCGCAGTCGATTGTCGGGACCTACGCCGAGTCGACGACCACGGTCGCCCGCGTGACGGGAACCGAGCCGGAGATGGTCGACGCCGGGAACTGGGATGTGCAGTCGGGCCGCTACTTCGACAACGGCGAGGTCGAAGACCGGCAGCGGGTGGTCGTCATCGGCGCACGCGTCGCCGACAACCTCTTCGGAACCGAGATTCAGCCCGTGGGCCAGCAGATCTCGCTTTCGAACATCGCCTTCGAGATCGTCGGCGTCCTGACCCCGAAAGGCTCGTCCGGCAACAACGACCAGGACGACATCGCCTTCATCCCCATCACCACGGCGCAGGACACGCTGGTCGGTCGGACGAATCTGAATCAGATCGTCGTCCAGGCCACGTCCCGCAAGACGACCACCGACGCGCAGGGTGCCGTGACCACCGTGCTGTCGAGCCGGTATCCGTCGAACAACGGCTCGTCATTCGCGGTGCTCAATCAGGCGAGCCTCCTGCAGTCGAGCAACGACTCGTCGAAGACGCTCACCGTGTTGCTCGCCGCCGTCGCCGCCATCTCGCTTCTCGTCGGCGGCATCGGGATCATGAACATCATGCTCGTCACCGTCACCGAGCGGACCCGGGAGATCGGGATCCGCAAGGCCGTTGGTGCTCCGAAGGGTGCGATCCTCGGCCAGTTCCTCTTCGAAGCGTCTGTTCTCGGCGCCGTGGGTGGCGCGCTGGGCGTCGCCGTAGGGCTCATCGGGAGCCGGTTCAAGGTCGCCGGGACGGTTCCGGTGGTGCGGTGGGATTCGGTTGCCCTGGCACTGTTCGTTGCCGTGGCGATCAGCGTGTTCTTCGGCTTCTACCCGGCCAACCGGGCCGCATCCATGCGCCCGATCGACGCGCTCCGCCACGAATAGGAACGCCCGATGCAACCTTCTGCCTCTGAACCCACACCCGTCGTTCCTGATGTCACGACCGAGGACAATTCGTGGGCGCTCCCGCGCCCCAAGGCGACGACCCGCCAGAAGTTTCTCGCTGCTGCGCTCGCGGCCGCCTGTCTTTCGCTCGTCTCGTTCACCATCGGTGTGAGCGTCGGCAAGGGGAGGGCTCCCGACTCGGCCGGCGGGTTCGGCCGCACCGGTGGCGTTGGGGCCTTCGGCGCCGGTGGGCTCCCGACCGCGGGCGGCGGGACGACTGCTCCCGCCGTCTCGACCACGACAACCACCGTCGACCCAAATCTCGGCGGACTTCTCCCCGGGCTCGACGTCCCACCGGACACCGCTGCGGTCGCCCCGACCGGACGGCCGACGACGACTGCCCCGTCGGACACCTGACCTGACCACCGTTCAACTCTGACCCCACATCCCCGTCAAAGAAACAGAAAGCACGACCATGCGAACACTTCCCGTCACCTTTGCCGCTGTCGCCCTGATCGCCGCGCCGCTCTTCCCGTCCGCCGCGCATGCAGCGGCGACGGCAGACACCACCAAGGCGTTCTGCACGCAGCTGCAGACCTCACAAGCGGCGATCGGAGCGATACCCGCCACGGCGAAGAACCGCTTCTCACTCATTTCGGCCGAGTGGACGAAGATGGCGCGCTTTGCGCCGTCGGCGATCAAGAACGACGTAAACGCGATCGCCAGCGCCTACAAGAAGGCGAACGGGCAGTCAGCCGCATCGCAGAAGGCGACGCTGAGCAAGATCACGAAAGCAGCCCAGAACGTCACCGCGTTCACGACCAAGTCGTGCGCGGCCGGCGCAGATGGCGACGGGCCCGGCGGCGGCCGATTCGCCGAGCTCGCCGACTGCGTGGCGAAGAAGGGCGGCAAGCTCCCTGACCGAGCGGCCGGCGGTGGCGGCGGAAATGGCGGAGGCGGTGGCGGCCGTCCGAACGGTGGCGGACGCAACGGCGGGGGACCAGGGTTCGGTGATCTCGATGCGGCGACGCAGGCCGCCCTCGACGCGTGCCGAACGGAACTCGGGCTCGGTGCAGGATTCGGTGGTGGCGGCGGCGGTGGAGTGCGCAACAACCCGCAGTTGACCGCCTGTCTGAAGAAGAAGGGTGTGACCCTGCCCACCACGCCGGCCGGACAGCAAGGCCAGGGAGCGAACCGACCGCAGTTCGACGCCAAGACACAAGCAGCGATCGACGCCTGCCGCAAGGAGCTCGGTCTACCCGCGCAGGGTCGGGGCAACGGCCCCCGCACGGGAGCGCCCGGAACACCCACGACGAACAAGGCATGACGAACGAGGCATGACAGGTTTCCGGCGCACCAAGCGGGACCCGGGACCGTACGGACCGCCGCTGGCCGTGCCTCGACATGAACCGCCGCGCGGCGACGTTGTCGTCCTAGACTTTTCTGATGCGCCGCTCACCCGCTCTCGTCGGAATCGCTCTCGCCGGAGCGCTGCTCCTCGGAGCGTGCAGTTCGGGCTCGTCCGACACCACTGTGGTCACCACCGAGGCAGCTGTCGACGAGACGTTTGCCGCGGAAACCGACGCCCCGGCGACCGACGCCGTCACGGAG
>JANMYF010000155.1:0-3137 GCA_031381685.1 Acidimicrobiia bacterium | reverse complement strand
TCGACGGCCATGCTCAGCAGCAGGCTGAAGTCGACCCAGCGCCGACGCTGACCGGAACCTCAGCTGAGTCGGCGGCCGGGGTGCAGCACGCGCCCACGGGGGCCATCGGATTGGGTGAGCCGGTCGAGGAAACCTTCGAGCGCGTAGAGCTGGAGTAGTTCGTCGGTTGTGCGACCGGTTGTCTGGGCGAGTCGGGAACATGCGCCCAGCGGTCGTGTGTCTGTTGGGCGGCGTCACAGGAGGATCTCGAGCGCTTCTCGGATGGGCCGTTCGGCGGCGGGGAACGATGCGGCGATTCGGAGGAGGTCGGAGGGTTGCGATCCGCGTTGTGCAAGCCAGTTTCGGAGGGCGCCGACGGCTTGCTCGCTGCCGTAGATGTGTCGGAGGCGGAAGGCGTCGACGATGCATCGTCGGGGGCCGAACAGACCGATGTGTCGCTCGGCGCCAACGTCGAGTTCCGAGTGGTCGATGTCGAAGGTCGTGGTGTCGAATCGGTGCCAGCGGACCGAGGCTGCGGTTCGTGGTTGTCGTACTTCGCGTGGCAGGGCGATGTCGATAATCGCTGGGATCTCGTCGGTGAGTTGGTGTCGGGCGAGCGCCGAAGTGAGGCACAGGGTTGCCTCGGGTGCTCGGATGCTGATCTCGAGAAGGTCGTGGTCGACGTCAAGTCCGGGCAGGACGTAGATCCCGCGGCCCAGGGTCTCGAGGCGTGCGGCATCGCGCCATTCGTAGAGCTGGCGGTCGGAGACTCCATGGGAGCGCGCGTCGGCGTGCGTGAACGCGAGCGGTAGTTCCTCGATCGTGACGGCCATGTATGAAAGTGTAGCCATGAAGTAGCCATCTGGCTACGAATTCATTCCGATGCACTCGTCCCACCACACTCACAATCCCAGACGTTGGAACGCCCAACTTCGTGGACTCACTCTTTGAAAAGGAGGGGGGAACGTGCCCCCGTCCCCTCCCGAACGTTTGCCCAGTTCAGGGCACGTGCTGCTCCAAATGAAAGGAAGGGGGAATCAGGACGTTTTCGAACGTTTTCAACGCATTTTGCCTGGTCAGAGGCACTATTTCGTGGAGGTGGGGGAATTGAACCCGCATGCCCGGCTTCTCGTTCCTGTGGTCGGAGGATGTTTCTGCTGCTCAAGGTATGCGATGCCTTTCGTGTCCACTGGAAGCCGGAGAACTGCGTCAAACGTGTGTCACCGTGTCAGAACCGTGTCAAACAGGCGCGCTTGGCATTTGTTCGATTTGCACCCTCGGAGCGTTCGGTTCTCATACCTCGTGGGTGGTCAGTTGGTAGTTCCGACCATGGAACTTCCAAAAGTGGAAGTATACCAGTAGGATCTGTCCATGGATCATGTTGGGTTCGCCGGGCGCCACGAACAGCTCGCGCTGCTCGAGGCTGACCTGGCCGAGGTTCGAAGTTCGGGTCGGGGGCGGTTCGTGCTGGTTCGTGGTCGTCGCCAAGTTGGGAAGTCGCGGTTGATTGAGGAGTTCATCGACCGTCGCGGGGTTCCGGCCGTGTTCTTCACTGCGACGAAAGGGCGCGAGGCGTCGGCCGAGCTGAACGAGTTCACGCAGCTGATCCGCCACCCCAGCATCGACGCAGACCAGTACCTCGGCGACACGACGTTCGGGTCGTGGGATGCGGCGCTGAGCGCCCTCGCTCGCATGGTGAAGGAGCCGACCGTGGTCGTGGTCGACGAGGTCCCGTACCTCTTCGCTGGAGCTCCGGACGTCGAGGGTGCGTTCCAGAAGGCATGGGACCGGTCGCTGAAGAACTCGCCGGTGCTCTTGGTCGTGATCGGGAGCGACCTTGCGATGATGGAGGCGCTGACCGAGTACGGCCGACCTCTCTATGGGCGTCCGACTCGTGAGATCGATCTTGGTCCCCTTGGCCCGCATGACGTTGCCTCGCTGACCGGACTTTCTCCGGTCGATGCCTTTGATGCGTTTATCGTGACGGGCGGGTTCCCGAACCTGGTGAATCGTTGGCGGCGCAGGCAGACACTGAAGCAGTTCCTCGCTTCGCAACTGGCGACGTCGACCGAGGTTCTGTCCATCGTCGGTGAGCGAATGATGAGCGCCGAGTTCCCGGTCGACTCGCAAGCTCGTCTCGTCTTGACGGCAATCGGTTCGGGTGCGCCGACGTTCACTACCATCGGGGCCCAGACCGGATTGGCCGCGGCGTCGCTCGATCGAGCCCTCAAGCTCCTCACGGCGAAGCGTGCCATCGCTGTCGATCAACCGACCTCCGGTCGATCGAGTGGCCGTGAAACTCGTTACCGGATCGCCGACCCGTACCTGGCCTTCTGGACGCGCTTCATAGAGCCTGCTGTGCCGCTGCTCGATCGCGGCCGTTCGCAGCAGGTACTGCAGAGCATCCTTGGACAGTGGCCCGACTACCGAGGCAGAGCCATCGAGCCGATCGTTCGAGACAGCGTCGCCCGGCTCCTCCCGATCGACGAAGTGGATGCGCACACCGTGGCCAGCTACTGGACGCGTGACGGCCGGACCGAGGTCGACCTGGTTGGTGTCGATGGGAACGGAAGCAAACGGCGGGTGTCGTTTGTCGGGTCGATCAAGTGGCGACAGCGCCGACCCTTTTCCGGCACGGACGCGTCCGCGCTCGCCGCGCAGTTGCCCATGGTGCCCGGCGTCGATGACCGAACAAGACTGCTCGCCGTCTCGTCGTCGGGGTTTGACGTGCGCGACGTCCCCATCACCCTCGGTCCCGCCGAACTCCTCCAGGCGTGGTCATCGTGATTGCGGTTGCGACGCCTTCACGGAATCGAGGGCGTGGGCGGCAGGCTCTCCCGCCTGAGACTGTCGGCCGCATGGGAGGCTGGGCTCTATGAGCTCGGACGCGGCAGGGGTGTTGCCGTCAGGGACGGTGACGTTCTTGTTCACGGATGTGGAGGGGTCGACGAAGTTGTGGGCGGCCGACAAAGTTGCAATGTCGGCGTCGCTCTTGGTGCACGACGCCATTCTCCGAAGGGCGATCGAGGGCAATAGCGGCTACGTGTTCACGACCGCGGGTGACTCGTTCGCTGCGGCCTTCGCGAAGGCATCGGACGCGGTCCGGGCCGCCACGGAATCGCAACGCGCGCTTACTGACGCAACCTGGCCCGGTCCTG
>JANMYF010000374.1:0-8367 GCA_031381685.1 Acidimicrobiia bacterium | reverse complement strand
GCCAGCTTTTCGCGGGGGGTGAATCGCTCGTCGGTCCGGTAGTCGGCGACAGCGTTGTACAGCTCATCGGAGAGTCCCTGCCGCATCGCCGATGCGGCTCGAGTATTCAGTCAAACAACGCATTGGTTGAGCTGGGCGATCCGCATGCGGGCGACTTCTCGCTCGCGGATCGGGAGGCTGCTCTCCACATAGGTGGCCTTGCCGAGCGCACCCACCCCCGCTCCGATGTGCGGAGCAAGCATCCACATGCGGGTTGCTTCGAGTCCTTCGCCCTCCGGTACTTCGATCCGGGCCATGGTGTCCTCCATCGGTGGGGTTGTGTGAGCGAAATCTAATCGGGTGATTAGTTCCAACGCCAAGCCGTTCGCGCCCGGGTTGGCGTTCGGACCAGCGGGTTGTGTGGTTGGTTGGCGACTTGCGTGGCTGGTTGAGCATGTCGTCAACTCGACAACGTGGCGCCAACCAGCCGCACGGCGCCGACATCCTCCGGAGTCACGGGCCGCCGGGGCGCCCTCGTTCTCGGCGCGAAAGCGGCATACGCTGCGAAGGTGCCCACAACGCCGAGTGATCCTGCGAACTTCGCCGCGATGCTTCGCGGTGTGCAGCTCCCGTTCCACCCCGACCTGACGATCCCCGAACTCCACCGGGTCGTGCTCCCCGCTCCCTTCGGCGTGCCGATCGACGACGTGCGGTCCGCCGCCGCCGCGTCCGTCAAGGCTCGCTTCGACGGCGTGGTCCGCCCCGGAGCAACCGTGGCGGTGGGTGCCGGCAGTCGTGGTCTCACCGCTCGCGTCGAGATGCTGGCCGGCGTCATCGAGGGGCTTCGCTCCGTGGGCGCCGATCCGTTCATCGTCCCGGCGATGGGCAGTCATGGCGGTGGGACGGCCGAGGGACAACTCGAAGTGCTGACCGGCTACGGGATCACCGAAGACGCCGTCAGCGCGCCAATCCGGGCGACGATGGAGACCGTCGAAGTCACCCGCACTCCGGGCGGCGTCCCGATGTTCCTCGATCGCAACGCCGCTGGAGCGGACCACTTCTTCCCGGTGAATCGCATCAAGCCCCACACCTGCTTCACCGGTCCATTGGAGAGCGGGCTCTCGAAGATGTGCGTGGTCGGGTTCGGCAAGCAACCCGGTGCCGCCCAGATCCACGCTGCCGGCCCTGAGGTGATGCGTCAGATGATCATCGACGGCATCGCCGCGCACCGGACCACCGGCCGACTTCTCGGCGGGCTCGCCAGCATCGAGAACGCGGCCGGCGATGTCGTCGTTCTCGAAGCGCTTCTCGGCTCCGAGATAGGCGCCGAGCGCGAGATCGCCCTCACCGACCTTGCCAAGACGCACGTGACTCGCCTGGCGTTCGAACCGATCGATGTGCTCATCATCGACGAGATCGGCAAGGACATCAGCGGCGTGATGATGGACCCGAACGTGACCGGCCGCTACTGGGTCAATGGGCTCGAAGGCCGGTCGACCGCGGCGACCATCGTTGCGCTCGGCCTCACCGAGGGAGGCCACGGCAACGCGTTGGGCATCGGTCTCGCCGACTTCATCACCACCGAGGTCGCCGCCAAGGTCGATTGGCACAAGACCTACATCAACTGCTTCACCGCTGGACCCGCCGGGGTTCGCCGTTCGCGGATGCCGATGGCGCTGCCCACCGAGGAAGACGCGATCAAAGCCGCGCTTTCGATGTGCGGCCGGCCGGTCCACGAACCGAAACGCGTCGTCCGGATCCGCTCGACGTTGCACCTCACCGAGATGTGGATCAGCAACGCGCTGCTCGCCGATCTCCCTCCCGGCGTCGTCCTCGGCTGAAGCGCCGAACGATGAGCAACGATCTGCCGATCACCCACGGCGATGTTCTCGACGCGCGGCGTCGACTCGAAGGGGTGATCCGAAAGACACCGACGCGTCTCGCCGACGCGGTGTCGCGCGCCCTCGAGCGGCCGGTGTACCTCAAGCCCGAACATCTGCAGCGCGCCGGATCGTTCAAGATCCGCGGCGCGTACAACCGGATCAGCCGACTCGACCCGGGAATCGATGTGGTTGCGGCTTCCGCGGGGAACCACGCGCAGGGGGTTGCCCTTGCCTCATCGCTCACCGGTCGTCGTTCGGTGATCTTCATGCCCGAATCTGTTTCGCTCCCCAAGCTCAAGGCGACGGAGGGCTATGGCGCCGAGGTGATCATCGGCGGCCCGAGCCTCGACGACTGCCTCGGTCTGGCCCGGGCGTATGCGACGGAGCATGGAGCGGTGTTCGTGCCGCCTTTCAACGATCCGCTGATCATCGCCGGACAGGCGACGGTCGGTCTCGAGGTGGCCGAGGAGTACGCGGAAACCGCCAACGCCTCGGACCATCCGGTGATCCTCATCCCCGTCGGTGGTGGCGGGCTGATCGCCGGCTCGGCATTCACGCTCAGGCATGCGATGCCGAACGCGACCATCATCGGCGTGGAGGCCGAAGGGGCGAAGTCGATGCGGCTATCACTCGATGCCGGTCATGTGGTCACGCTCGATTTCACATCGACGATGGCCGACGGCATCGCGCTGCGAGCGCCAGGTGAGATCACCTTCGAGATGACCCGTGCGCTCGTCGACGACGTGATCACGGTGACCGAGGACGAGATCGCCGAAGCCGTCCTCTTCCTCATGGAACGGGCCAAGGCGGTGGTCGAGCCTTCGGGCGCCGTCGGCCTGGCGGCTCTGCTGGCCGGCAAGATCAGCGGTACGCAACCGGCCGTAGTGGTGCTGTCCGGGGGCAACGTCGATCCGATGCTGCTCACCTCGATCGTCACGCGGGGGCTTTCCGCTGCGGGCCGATACCTACGCCTGCGGATCGTCTTCCGTGACCGCCCCGGCTCGCTTGCCGCGCTGACCGCGGTCATCGCCCGGCTCGGACTCAACGTCCTCGACGTGGAGCACCACCGGACCGGCGTGCAGATCGGTGTCGATCAGGTCGAAGTCCTCATGGTCCTCGAGACCCGTAACCCCGAGCATCGCAACAACGTGATCGACACCCTCCGCGCCGAGGGGTTCGAGGCAACGCTGTTGTAGTGCGACGGCGCTTCCTGAGGCGGCGAGCGGAGTCGGCCGCGTCAGGAAGCGCCGTTCGTCAGGCGGTCGCGGTTTCGGCGGCCGTGTCCGGCGTGTCCGGCGCGGCGAAGCTCACCGTGACCGAGCGCTCGTCGACACCACGGACGACCGTCAGCACGATGGTGTCCTCGGTCGTGTCGAGGGCGCGAGCGAGCGCATCGAGGCTGTCGATCGTCACCGCGCCTGCCGAGACGATCACATCGCCCTGAGTCAGACCGGCTCGCTGGGCGGGGGAGTCGTCGGCGACGCCTCGTACGAGCAGACCGGTGATCTCGGGCAGCCCGGCGGCCCGCCGCACCGCTGCCGTTGCCGCCGCGGGGGCGAGCGCAACGCCGAGGCGCCGACGATGGAACGACGATCCGGCGATCAGCGCGTCGATGCGGGTCCGCGTGTCACCGGCATAGGCGATGGCTTGGTATCCGACGTCGGATCGGTTGGTGTTGATCCCGATCAGGTTGCCTTCGATGTCGACAAGTGGCCCGCCTGACGCACCGCGGGCCAAGGCCGCAGTGTGCTCGATGGCGTTGGCGATGGAGCGTCCGCGCGGGCCGGGGAACGTGCGGTCGACCGCAGCCACGTTTCCGATGCCGACGCTTCCGTCGCCGTGCGCGGCGACAACGATGTGGCCGGGCAACGGCGCGGTTTCGGCCGCCCGGAGCGGAACCACGGAGCCGGTGTCGACGGTGAGGGCGATCAGATCGCCGTCGGTGTCCGAGCCGCGCACCTCGGCCTGCGCGATGCGGCCGTCGGCGAATCGGACCTGGGTGGTGCGGGCGCGCAGCGAGTGGGCGTTCGTGATGACGACCCCTTCGGCGACGACGACGCCCGACCCTCGGCCGTCGCGACCTATGGCGACGGTTGCGGCAGCGGCGTTGGCGGAGACGGTGGCGAGTGCCGTGTTGAGTTCATGGAGAGTGGTGGCCATGGTGTGTCCTTCGAGGGTGTGAGGAGCGACTTGTAACTTGCAGATTGCAAGTTACCTCATCTCGGGGCGTACCTGCAACACTTGTGGTGTGCACGATCACGCCCTCGCCCTTGCGCTCGATCAGGTCGGGGACCGGTGGTCCCTCCTCGTCGTCCGGGCCCTGCTCAACGGGCCTCGGCGGTACAACGAACTTGCCGGCGACGTCCCCGGCATCGCCCCGAACGTGCTGGCCGCCCGGCTCCGTCACCTCGAAACGGAACGGCTGCTGACGTCGAGCCCCTACCAGGATCGGCCGCGACGGCTGGCCTACGAGCTCACGACCACTGGGAGAGAGCTGGCCACGGTGCTCGGCGCGCTCTCCTCGTGGGGTGCCCGCATGCACGGACTCCCCGAACATCGGATCCACGACGTGTGCGGGTCATCGTTGTCGTGGCGCCCGTGGTGCCCGACCTGCGGAACCGTCGTCGAGCAGCTCAGCGAGCCGGTGACGCCGGCAGCACACAAGGACTCGGAGCGGACCGAAGCACCGGTGTGGATGTAAGGCGACCCGATTCGGGTCGCCGGCCGATCAGGCCGAGCGGCGACGTCGCCGTGTGGCGAGAACGATGCCGGTCCCGGCCAACCCGAGCGTCAGCGCCAGACGAACCGGGCCGGCGACATCGGAACCCGTGAACGCCGGGCTGACCGCAGCGGGGGCGACAAGGGTCTCGCCCAGCACGGCCGATGGGAGCTTCGTGGCGGCGGCCTGCTGGGTGCTCGCAACCTGCGTTCCGAGCACGCTGACCGCCGGCCCGGCCGGAGGGGGAGCGGCTTGGGAGGGTTGCAGCGACGGCGGAGGAACGACCGGTGGAATGGGGAGTTGAGAGGTTGCGCTTTGCGCGTTCGCAGCACCAGCGAGCCCAACTACCAACAGACATGCGGACGCGAACCCAACAGCTGTCCGCACGACCCGGCTTCCTCTCCCGAAACGGGTTCTCCCACTGACCGTCTCAATACTCACGGTGGTCATCGTACCGGCTTCTCGAACCGGCGTACACCCTCGATCGCCTCCTCGACGGCGAGGGTCCCTACCGCCCCGGCGTTGACCCGGATACGGTAACGATCCGGCGTGGTCGCGGACGTCTGGGCCCGAACGGCAAGGCGATACGTGTCATCCGGTGGGAGAAAGCCGCGAAGCGAGAACCCGACCTTCCCGGTCCGCCCGGCGCGAATCCGGATGAATGCCGTCGTGGCATTGCGTCCGCGCTCCGACCACCGCCAGACCTCGGTGGCCTTGCCATCCACGGTCGCAGAGACGACGGGGTACGCCGTGTACACGGTCACGTAGAGCATGTGTTCGCCGTAGGAGGTCTCGCCGGTCGCCGGCTTGAATCCGTACACATACGGCGGGAGGCCGGTCTCGGTGGCGTTGTTGCCGATGGTCACGGTGATGTCGCCGCTCGCCTCCCCGGTCGTCGGGTCCACCGTCGCTTCGTAGTCGACCGAGCGCGAGGTGAACGCGTCGAGCTTCGACGACGAGATGCTCTGGAACACGACAGCCAGCGAGTCACCGTTGACCGGTGGCAGTGCATTGTCGGCGCCGATGCGCTCGAGGAGCGCCTCCTCGTCACGACGACGCGACCACATCGTGAGGTGGTTCGCCCGCGCCGCCGGGCTGAGGATCTTCGCGATGTCCGGAGGAGCGGGAAGCGCGGAACCTGCACCGAGCAGCGCCTCGGTGGTGGCGATCGCCACCGCCTCGAGGCCGTCAACGCGGTTCTCCTTGATGTCGAAGTCGCGGTACTGCGTCCGCAGGAGGTACTCGGCCACCGACGACGAGTCGAGGCTCGCGCCGATGCTCGGGACGTTGATAGGGCCGGTCAGTGCCAGGAGTGCGCTCAGGCCGAACGGATCCACGGCGATCACCCCGTCGATAGGCGAGCCGCCGACCTGCGGGTAGATCTCCGCCGCCAGTTCGCCGACGTCAGAGAGACTCGGAGGCATGGTGATGGCAAGCCAGTAGTCCTGCAGCATCTTCCCGGTCACTGGGTTGATTCCGCCGAATCTCGCCCAGGAAGACGCCCATCCCGGGGGACCCGTGATGGTCAATCCGGGCCCGTCCGTCGGGGGGAAGAGTTCCTCGCTGCGCCCGAAGCGGGCGATGGTTAGCTGGCCGTTCTCCGCAATGAGCTCGGCGAAGTTGCCGGCAAAGCCACCCAAGCCTCGTGCCTCGGCCGGTGTCGTGAACAGCACCAGGTAGCGCCGCAATCCGTCGCCGCCGAGGAGGGCCCGGCCGGAGCGCACCGCCATTGCCGCGGTGGCCGAGTCGTACCGTGCCCTCGCCGCTCGCTCAGCCAGCGGATCCAATCGGCGACGGACCGGCGTGACGATCCACGGATCGGCGATCGTTCGCGCGAGAAGGTGGTCGAGGCGACTGATAGCCCGGTCGCTGGCGTCGAGGGCCGGGGTGATCCGCCGCAGCTCGGCAAGATCGACGCCTCCACCACGGGGTTTGAGCCGATCGAGATCCACTTCCCCGAGCGTTCGCCCGACGTTATCACCGAGTCGTCGACCGGCCCGGGTGAGGTCAACCAGCGCCGCACGGTATCGGCCGACGAAGGGAACGGCGGCGGCCGGCGCTACGGACCAGTGCCGGAGCCGGCGATCGGCGCGACGAAACGAAGCGGTGGCGATGGCAAGCGACGACTTTGCTCGCGGGAAATCGCCGGCGCGGACTTCGTCGAGGGCTCGCTCGGCGGCGACCTTTGCCCCGTTGAGGTCGTCTCGGGTGGCGAGCCCCCCGAGGAGAAACAGTCCACCGGCGAGTCCGGCGGCCAGGCCGGTGAGCGCGGCAACCAACGATGCCCTTCGCCAACGGCGTGCCCGACCGAGAGCAACGGACACGAGCACGGCGAACACCGCGCCGGCAACGAAGGCCGAAGCACCGTGGAACGCCGACACGCGAATTCGGCAGAACGCAAACACCAGTGCCGCGCCGGCCACTCCCCGAAGACCCACCGATACCTCCGGACGAGCTTCCATCCGCCGGATCGCCGAGAGCATCGCCGAAAGACCGCCGCCGACAACAACGGCCGTGACCACCCCGGTTGGCGCAACGAGCGTGCCGATCATCGCCGCCGCGACGAGCAGCCACCATGGGCAGGACACCGCCGCGACGGCGACTGCGCCACCGAGCACGGCACATTCGACGGCGTCGATAGCTGCCGAGCCGGTCGGGGCCATTCCCTCGGTCGCCGCGCCGAGAGCGCCGGCAAGCGCCGTCGACACGACGATGATGCGGTGTCGTTGCCCGCTGGTCATCGGTGTGGCCTCGGCGATGAAATGGGCAGTTTGGCTCCCGCCGGCGGGCACCCGATGCGTTGAGGGAAACCCACGATTGGTCCATCGTACCGAGGGAAATCCGGCGACTACCGTGGCTCGGGCATGAGAAACGTCGGGTCGACCGACCCTTCGGTCCCTCAGCCCAGGGCGAGTTCACGCCTCCGTCGTTTTGTCGCGCTGCCCCGGGGGAGCCAACTCGCGTTCCTTGCGGCCCTGCCCCTCAACCCGCTGTTCGAACGCGTGCTTCACCGGCGAGGGACGATCCCGGCACGTCAACTGGCCGTCCGACTGGGCGGACGCGGGAGGATCCACCCGTCGGACCCCTACGACGTCCACCGAGCCAGAAGGATCGGAACGGGCGTGCTCCTCGCCACCCGGCTCGCTCCGGCCGACGTCGTCTGTCTGCCCCGATCACTCACGCTCTGGACACTCCTGCGTCGCCGCGGCGTCGACGCCCAGGTGCTGCTCGGTGTCGACCCGACGCAGGAAGGCCTCGGCGCGCACGCGTGGGTCCGGGTGGCCGGAACCGACATCAACGAAGACCCCGGCCACGTGGCGCAGCTTCACGCGTTCGATCAACCCCTGCTCGGCTGAGATGAGCCTGTCTGTCGACGTGGCGGCTCGTGCTCGGGCTGTCACGTGGGTGGAGACCGCGTCGTTCGTCATTCTTGCGGCCGTTGGTGCGGCGGCACCCTGGCTGCGGACGCCCATCACCCCGACCCGGACGAAACTCATCGAGCTCGTCCTGGGAGTCGGTGTGGGGCTGTGGGTCGTCGCTGTGCTTCTTGGGCGAAGGTGGCCCCGCGGGCCGTTCGGCGTCGTTGTTGGGGTCGCCCTCGCCCTCGCGTGGGGCTGGTTTCTCGCCCTGAACGCCCGAACCTTCTACGACCCTCTGACCCTGCGGCTTGTCGCACGGGCACAATTGCTCACGGGATGGCCCGGCAGTGTCGACCGCAACGCCAGCGTGGGGGTGCTGCGCACGTTCACGCTCCTCGCTGTCGGGGCCGCGGCGCTCATCGATCTC
>JANMYF010000332.1:0-15859 GCA_031381685.1 Acidimicrobiia bacterium | reverse complement strand
CCTGGCCGGCATGATCCGCAACCCCGTGGGCTATGACCCGTCGCGATTCCGAGACCGCTCCCGCGCTCGGCGCAGTGTCGTCCTCGACCGGATGGTGGTGGTCGGACAGATCACCGCCGACGAAGCCGAACAGCTCAAGCGCAGCCCGATGCCGCGGCCGGCCGACCGGTTGGCCAAGCCCGACACGTACTTCATCGAGACGGTGAAGCGCGAACTGCTGAACGACCGGCGGCTGGGCGAAACCGTGAAGGAGCGTTACGAGGCCGTTTTCAACGGTGGGCTCCGCATCACGACGACCTTCGACCCGGTTGCGCAACGTGCCGCCGAAGAGGCGGTGCGCGAGGTGTTGCCCGCCGACGAGCCGGACTTCACCGCGGCTCTTGCGTCGGTCGACGTGCCAACCGGTGCGGTGAGGGCCATGGTCGGCGGCCGCGGGTTCGACACCGACAAGTACAACCTGGTGACCCAGGGACTCCGCCAACCCGGCTCGTCGTGGAAGCCGTTCGTCCTGCTGGCCGCCTTGGAGCAGGGGATCAGCCCGCTCTCGTATCTGAGCGGCCAGGAACCCTGCCCGATTCCCAACCCGGGCGGAGAACCGGACCCGTTCGAACCGCAGAACGCCGGTGATTCGACCGGCAAAGTCGCCTCCCTGAGTGATCAGCTGGTGGCCTCGAGCAACTGTGCATTCGCTCGCCTGGCCTACATCGTCGGGTACCGCAACATCGTGGAGACGGCGCGTCGTCTCGGCATCACCACCCCGATCGATCCCGTTCCGGCGATGGCCCTGGGCGTCGAAGAAGTGCACCCGATCGAGATGGCCGGTGCGTATGCGACGATCGCCTCCGGGGGCCTCAAGCGCAAGCCCTACCTGATCGAAGAGGTGCGCAACCGGTCCAACACCGTGCTCTTCCGGGCCAAAGTGTCCGACGAACGGGTTGCCGATGCCAATGAGATACGCGTACTTACCGACGCGATGGCCCAAGTGGTGAAGCGGGGGACGGGAACAGCGGCCCAGCTCGGTGATCGGCCGGTCGCAGGCAAGACGGGCACCACCAACGACTACGAGGACGCCTGGTTCGTCGGCTTCACCCCGCAGCTCGCCACGGCGGTGTGGATGGGTTCGCCGAAGGCAAAGATCTCGATGAGCGATGTCGGCGGGATCCGGGTGTTCGGCGGCACCTATCCCGCGCAGATCTGGCAGAAGTACTCCGAGTCGGTACTCCGGTTCGAGCCCAAGCTCCCCTTCCTCGATCCCGACTACACCGTGTTCGGCAAAGCCGAATGCCTGGCCATCGTCGACGAACCGAAGTCGACGAAGACAGGGACGAAGAAGGTGACGAAGAAGCGATCGGTGAAGCCGACCCGGAAGAGCGCGGCAGCAGCCACCGACGCGCCGGTCGAAGGGCCGGTGGAGGTGCCGGTGGAGGTGCCGGCCGGGGCGCCTGTCGAGGTACCCGTCGCCGTGCCCGCAGACGCGCCCGCCGAGGCCATCGGACAACGCCCTCTCGACGGCGCGATGGGCCGGGGCTTCTCGGTGACCGTCGGCGGACGCGCTTCCACGCTCCCTGATGTCGGGATTCGCCTTCCCGGTTCGGCCGGTCCTTCCCTGCCCCGGGCGACGCTGACACGGGGGACCAGATGCCAGGATCGGCTCAGCGGTGCCACCTTGGCGAAGCGGAAGAAAAAGAAGCAGCGCCCAACTGCCGTGAGCACCACGATCGTCTCGGACGCGGTGACCGAACAACCGCCCGTCCAGGCCGGCAGCACCGTACCCGCACGAGAGCCGGAGGCGTCGCCGGTCGTGCCGCCGGTCGCGGTGGCCCCACCGGTCGAGGCCGCGCCACCCGCTACGGTGCAGCAGTGATGTCGCCCTTCGATTCCCTTCTCGACGTCCAGAGCCACGACACAACGCTGGCGCAGTTGCACCATCGACTGTCCCATCTCCCTGAGCACGACGTCGTTGTCGCCCTCGAACAGGCCATCGCCGACTTGGAGCGCAGCGAAGCACCCGTCCGGGCCCAAGAGGCTGCGCTGAGCAAGCGGCAAGCGGCCTTCGAGGCGCAGCTGCACGACGTCGACACGAAGATCACCTCGGCCGATCGGGCGCTGTTCGGTGGCGTCGTGACGGCAACGCGGGAGCTCCAGGCACTCGAGGCCGACCTCGTGTCACTTCGCCGCCGTCGCAATGAGCTCGAGGATCTCGAGCTCGAAGTGCTGATGGAACGCGAGCCGATCGACGCGCAACTCGCCCGCGGCGCAGCGGATCTCGAGTCAACGCTGGCACGGCTCGCACAAGCTCGTGAGGCCGAGGTCGCCGCTCGTGCGGCGATCGAGACGCAGGCCCACGCCACCGGCGCTGCCCGTGCGCAAGCTGCCGCAACGGTCGAAGCGGGCCTGCTCGCCCGCTACGAGGCGATCCGGGCGAAGAACAACGGCATCGGTGTGGCCCGTCTGGTCGGTGGGATCTGCGGGTCCTGCCGCCTCCAACTCGCCTCGGTCGAACTCGACCGGATCCGTGCTCTGAGCGCAGAGGCGTTGGTCACCTGCGAAGAGTGCAGCGCCATCCTCGTTCGCTGAGCCTCCACCCTGCTCCTCATGTTCATTGTGCCGACGGTGCTCGTCGTCGTTCGCTGAGGTCCCCCGATGCTGCTCTGGTTCGTCGTTCCCACGGTCCTCGCGGTCTTTGCGATCTTTCGTGACGCCTCGCTGGACTACCGGTTGCTCGCCGCCGGCGCGGTTCTTCCCGACATCGTCGACGGCATCGTGGCCCGCCGAATGGCGTGGCTGCACAGCGTCGTCGTTGTCGTGGCCGTCCTCTTCGTGGTGATGGGAGTCACCATCGGCCGACGTGCGCGGCGCAAGCGCCTGCTCGCGCTTCCCATCGGCATGTTCGGGCACCTGGTCCTCGACGGGGCCTGGCTGACGAAGGAGGTGTTCTGGTGGCCCGTGATACGCGGCCGCAGCCACCGTCTCCCCACGCTCGATCGTCCGGTCGGGTTACTCGTTGTTCTCGAGCTCGCCGGGCTGGTCGGGGCGGTGTATTTCGTGCGCCGGATGCGGCTCGAATCGCCGGCGCGTCGGCGGCTGTTCCTCCGCACCGGCACACTCGATCCGCGCCTCATCGCGCCAGAGGCGAACCCGCTGCGCCGGAAGCGACGCTGAGAGGACGTGATGTGGCACGGCTACCGTTGAATTTCCGATGCCCCTCGAAATCTCGCGTATCGCCGTCTACTGCGGTTCGTCCTCCGGTACTGATCCCGCCTATCTACGCGACGCGGTCGCCGTCGGAACCCTGCTCGTCGAGCGGGGGATAGAGCTCGTGTACGGCGGCGGAAAGGTCGGCCTCATGGGGGCCGTCGCCGATGCAGTGCTTGACGCGGGCGGAACCGTCCACGGTGTGATCACCAAGGAACTGCTGCAGGCCGAGGTCGGCCATATGGGCATCACCACCCTCGAGGTGGTCGACTCGATGCATACCCGCAAGGCCCGCATGGGGGAGTTGGCCGACGCGTTCCTCGCGTTGCCCGGAGGATTCGGCACGTGGGAAGAGCTCACGGAGATGCTGACCTGGACCCAACTGGGCATTCAACGCAAGCCCCTGGTCCTGTGCAACACCAATGGCTACTGGGACCCGCTCATCGAGCAGACAAGCCGGGCCGTCACCGCCGGGTTCATCAAGGCGCACCACGGAGAGCTGGTGCGGGTCGGTGCGGATCCCGCATCGGCCCTCGATGCGTTGCTTGCCCCGACTCCGCTGCCGTCGCCGAAGTGGGCCGACCGCTGACGCGGTGCTCTCGGCTCGCTCGCGGCTCGCTCGCGGCGCCGTGTCGCCGGTCGTCGTCGGGAGTTCGCAGCTTGCGTTGCTCCGGGAGCAACCGAGACTGCATTCTCGCGACCCTCGCTCGGCCCAGTCGGGCTCAGACAGTGAGGTCACGGTTGCTCACCCGGATGCTGCGCCGATTGGTTCGACCAGGAGTGCCGAACGCGAAAGGCTGGGCGGATGAGTCGACGGATCGCCTTTCCCGCACGGTGTACTGCAGTGTCGTGGGTGCTGTTTGCCGGCTTGTTCGGGATGTCGGCATGCAGCAGTTCGTCGCAGCTGACCGAGCCTGAGGCGACTGAGGCCGCAACGCTGACCGCGGCCGAAACCGCGGCGACGACCGACATCGGCACAGCGGAGACCGTGGCCGTCGCCTCGACGACCACCGGCGAGAATCTTGTCGGTGCGACGGCCGTGCTCAGCGAACTTCAGAACGGCGACCGAGCGTGCTACGTGGTGCTCGACGGGGGCACTCCACAAGAGCAGACACTTCCGGGTTCGTTTGACCTTTGCGAAGGCGGCGCCAAGGATGCGACCAAGATGATCGGCACACGTATCAACTATCGGACAGAGCGCGCCGCGATCGCCGCCGAGTCCTGTCAGGGTGCACCCGACTGCGCAGCGACCGACGAGGTCGATCTGGTCGTGGACCTCGCTGCTGTCGACGCCCCGGAAACAACTTCCCCTCTGGAGGTCGAGGGCTTGGCCCTCGGAACCACCGCGTCGGAGGTCGTTGTGCTTTTGGGGATGCCGACTGACAAGACGCCGGTAGTCGACGAGGCGGCGACCGGGGACTTCGTGTCGATGTGGACGTGGGAGTCGAAGGGCATCGAAGCCAAGATGACAGCGCCTTCGACCAGCGGACCCTTTGCCGTAGGCTCACTTACGATCGCTTTGCCTTCCGCGCTCAAGACGGTGCAGGGCATCGGCCTCGGCGCAAGCTTGGCTGAAGTCGAAGCCGCGTACGGTGCCCGGATCAACGCCGAGGAGTCCACGCCCGACACCGTCGTCGTCGGATCGATCTTCGGCGGAATGCTGTTCGCGATTGTCGACGGCAAGGTCAGCGAGATCTTCGTCGGAGCCGCCGCGGAGTAGGTGATCCGGTTTGGATGGTTGTTGCCCTGGTCGCCAGGGCGACCGCGTGAGCAATCATCGGGCCGTTCTGGTCATGCGCCTAGAGCATCGACCCGAACTTGTCGAGGAGATCGTCGAGGGCTTCGCGCAGAAGACTCGCTTCGGTGCGGTCGGTGACGTTCGACAATCTGGCGAGCCGATCGAGGTGGGCCCGCGAGTAGTAGTTCGACTTCAGGACATCTTCTGTTCGATGTAGATCGCTACTCGATCACCGCCCTCGCGTTTGGCGCGCATCAGCGCTTCGCCGGCCGCTTGGAGGAGGCCATCGGCTGCCGGTCCGTGCGGTGGTTGGGCGGCGACACCGACGGACGCGCGGACTGCTTCGTCGATCCCGTCGATCTGTCGGGTTGCGTAGTGACCCCGGATCTCCTCGAGGAGTACGAGGGCATTCTCGGCGGTGAGGCCCGGCAGGATCACTGCGTGCTCGTCGCCACCGAGACGGAACCAGGCTGCGTCCGCCGGGAGGTTGGCGGCGAGGGTTCGCTCCCATGCGCCGAGGACGGTTTCGCCGGCGGCCCGCCCGAGCCGATCGTTCAGGTCGCCGAACCCATCGAGATCGGTGAGGGCGATGGCGCACGGGGCGTTTCCGTGATGAAGGTGGTGTTCGAGCTGTTCGATGACGTGTGCTCGGGGGACGATGGCGCTGACGGCCGGTGAAGTATGCATGTGATACATATATATGTAGATCATACATACTTGTCAACCCGGCGTCGCGGTGACGCGGGTTGCGTCCTACGCCAAGGCCTTGAGCCGGGTGACGGTCTCCGTAACGAGCGCGTCGTCGGTCGGTGCTTGGAGGTTGAGGCCGATGCGGTCGACGAGACGGCCGAATCGCTGGTGGAGTTGCGTGGCGACCCTTGCCGGTTCGCCGATGACCGCCATCTCGTCGACGAGTTGCTCCGGGACGAGGGCGGCGAGATCGTCCCAGCGCTGCGCCCTGGCGAGTGCATCGGCCCGCGGCTGGAGGTCGGCGAGCCCGAGGTGATCGAGGACCGGCCGATACGCCGGGGTGGCGGCGTAGAAGCCGATGCGGCGGCGCACCGCGGCAACACCCGCGTCGAAGTCCGCGGTGGTTGTCGCGAGGACGGCGAACGCACTGAGCACGGTGGTCGGTTGACGACCCGACCGAGCGAGGATCGGGCGCGTCACGTCGGCGAGGTAGCCCGGTGTGGTGAAAGGGTGGGCGATGAAGCCGTCGGCCAGTTCACCGGCCACCGCAGTCATCTTCGGTCCGACGCCGGCGAGATAGATTGGTGGTGGTCCGTAGTCGTGGCGGGCGGGCGCGAAGTTCTCGTTCATCAGGGTGTGGCGGTAGTGCTCGCCTCGATGGTTGAGGGGAGTGCCTTCGTGCCATGCCGAGAAGATCGCCCGGAGTGCCGTGACGAACTCGTGCATGCGCTCGGCCGGGGACGACCACGGCATCGCGAACCGGCTCGTCACGTGCGCTCGCACCTGTGAGCCGAGGCCGAGGATGAACCTACCGCCGGTGAGCTCGGCTAGTGCGTAGGCGGGATAGGCGACCGTCATCGGGGTTCGGGCGAACGCGATCGCCACGCCGGTGCCGAGGGTGATCCGGCTCGTCGCGTCGGCCGCTCGCGTGATGGCGAGGAAGGGATCGTTGCGGTTCTCGGTGGTCCACAGACCGCTGTAGCCGGCCTCTTCGCCACGACGGGCCTGTACGGGCGCGTCCATCACCGAGAGCGCGGCGAATCGATCGACGATCATGTCGGGCGATCCTGCACGACAACGAGCGCAGTGAGTGCCGTCGTGATCGGGACCGACGCCATGAGGCCGATGCTGCCGGCAAGCATCCGAACGATCTCCGTCGCGACGGGCTCGCCGTTGAACAGTTCACCGAACGGTGTCCCCACCTGGGTGAAGAGCAGCAGCAGCGGAAGACTGGCACCGGCGTACGCGAGCACGAGCGTGTTCACCGCCGAGGCAATGTGGTCGCGACCGATCCGCAATGCGGAGTTGTACAGCCCGACGAAGCCGAGCCGGGGGTTGGCCTGATGCAACTCCCAGACGGCCGACGACTGGGTGATCGTGACATCGTCGAGCACGCCGAGCGCGCCGATGACGATCCCGGCCAGTAGCAGACCGCGCAGGTCGATGGCATCGGACGTCGCGCGAAGGTACCCGGTCTCCTCGCCGCCGAGGCCGGTGAAACGCGCCGCCGAAACGGCGATCGATGCAAGCACCCCGGTGATGGCGAGCGACGCCATCGTGCCGACGACGGCCGACGTCGTGCGCACGTTGACCCCGTGCGACAGATACAGGGCAAGGAACATGACAGCCGACGAACCGACGAGCGCAACGAGCAGAGGAGGGCTTCCATCGACGATCGCCGGGAGCATGAACGCGCCGAGCACCACGAGCGAGATAGCGAGCGCGACCAGAGCCCGCAACCCACGGCTGCGTCCCACGAGCACAGCGACGCCGGCAAACGCGATCAGAAGCACGATCAGAGGCCGCTCGCGCTTGAAGTCATAGAAGGTGTACTGCATGCGCTCGCCGCCCGAGGCGGTCGCCACCGGGAATCCGTCGACGTAGATCGAGTCGCCGGTCCTGATGCGGATGCCGTTCCCCGGTGGGTTCTCGAAGTCCGTGCGGGTTCCGTCGGAGAGCTCGATCTCGACGACGTCGCAGTAGCTCACGCCGCTCGCAGCCTCGATGGCGTTGCGGCACGGCTCCGGGATGACGGCCTTGACCTTCGCGGCGATCAGATCCCGGCTCGGAGAAGGTCCGGCCAGACGGTTTCGTCGGTCTCGGTCGGACGGCCACATCGCGATCATCGCCACGACGGTGGCGACGATCAGCGGGACGACGACGCAGGCAAGCAGTCGCCGGACATGGCGGCTGGCCGGTGGTAGGTCGGATGCGCCGTGGGAATGACCATGCGTATGCGCATGGACAGCCACCGCAGCGTCGTCGCCGTCGGCGGCCCCGTGTCGGCTGTGCTCGTCGAAATCGCTCACCCGTCCACCGTACGATGCCGCGGGTGCTCGGGTGGCGTTCACTCCGCTGTGTGCCTGGTCGCCGGATGCAGTTCGCGGAAGAACGTCGTTCAGTTCGCGACTAACCGGCATTCCCTATCGTCATGTACGTACGGCCCGACCATTTCGGCGGGCACGTGAAGGACCGGAGTACAGACCAACGTGATACCCAGCGAGCTGCGGGCATTCCTCGATGCCCTCGTCACCCATCCGGTACGCAACGCCACGATGATCTGGGGTCCTCCCGGCGTCGGGAAGAGTTCCATCGTCGCCCAGGTGGCCGACGGCCACGGGCTCCGCTTCGTCGACGTGCGACTCTCTCAGCTCGCTCCGACCGACCTACGCGGTCTTCCCGTCGCGGTCGAAGGAACCTCCACGTGGTTCCCCCCGGAGTTCCTCCCGCGCGACGGACAGGGCATCTTGTTCCTCGACGAGCTCAACATGGCCGCCCCGACGATGCAGGGAGTGGCGCAGCAGCTCGTGCTCGACCGCCGCGTCGGCTCCTACGTGCTGCCCGACGGTTGGTTCGTGTGGGCTGCCGGCAACCGCAAGCAGGACCGGGCGAGCGTGTTCGAGATGCCCGCTCCGCTGGCCAACCGGTTCCTTCATGTCGACCTCGAGCCGGACCTCGACGACTTCCGCCGACACGGCCACGACGTCGGCGTGAGCGAGCAGATCCTGGCGTTCCTCTCGTTTCGTCCCGAGCTTCTCCACGCTCTCGACACGAAGCGTCCGAGCTGGCCGAGTCCGCGCTCGTGGGTGATGGCAAACACCCTCCTTGCCGCCGGCCTGCCGATCGGCGCCGCCGTCGGCGAGGCCGCACAGGCCGAGTTCGAAGCCTTCGTCAACGTCTACGCCATGTTGCCGGTGATGGATCGGATCCTGTCCGACGCGCCGCACGACGGAGATCGCTGGCCCGACGAGCCATCGGCGCGGTATGCGCTGGTGCTCGGCCTTGCGCTTCGCGCCGAGTCAGCCGGCCGGGCGGTTGCCGGCTTTCGCTGGTTGGCCGCGAACAGCGCCCCGGAATGGGTGCAGCTCTACGCCGACGATGTCGCGAACCGTATGCGCGCGAACGGTCAACTCGGCCTGCTGGCAACGATCACTCGCAGCGAGCCGAGGTTCCAGGAATTCGCTGCGGCCTACGCGGCGCTCACCGGACATGGCCCGAAGGTCGCTGACGAATGACCGCAGCTGTCCCCGGGCGGGAATCCCCTGACCTCGCGGTGGCATCGGATCCGCGAACGCCCCCGCATGTTCTGCATCGGCTCGTCCGCTCGCGTGACCGCGATGTCCGTCGTGCCGTCGCGTCGAACCCCAACACTGCGTTGCGCGACCTCGACGCGCTGGCGCGCAGGTTCTCGGCGGAGTTTGCCGCCAACCCCGTCCTCGACTGGCTGACGCTGACCGACGCCGACTGGCCGAACGAACTCTCTGCCGCGAGCCGTCACCGCGTGCTCGCCAGGACGTCCGCCATCGGCCTCCTGTGGTGGTCCGTCAACAACGGCGACGACGAAGATCGGATCGCCGCAGCCGCCAATCCGGCGTGCCCACTGGAGATCCTGCGAGCGCTCGTCGCGTTGGGGGAGGACGCGATCACCGAGGCGGCGCAGCACCATGTGGGCTTCTTGCCGCAACAGCCGTTCGACGAGTCCGTCCTCCGCGACGCGGCGAACGCCATCGCTGAAGAGGACGAGCTCGCCGACCTCCTCGCCGCAGGATTGCTCCCGGAATGGGTCGTGAACGCGCTCAGCCTTCCGTCGGACGCCGATGCCCGACGTGAACTGGCGGCCCATCAGTGGGCGACCCCGACGGTTCTCCGTGATCTGCTCGGTGATGACGACGAGCACACCCGGCGCGTGGCAAGGTCCAACCGGAACGCACGGAATGAAGATGTCTTCCGATGGGAACGTCTGAGCACTGACGGCGCATCGCTCGACCCCGCCGACCTCGACATCATCGTGTCGACGGCGTTCGGCCGCGAACGCTGCGCCCACCTCGCCCAGCTTGCGGCGAGCAGCCGCCTGGCCTGTGCCCGGGATTCGTCCTGGCGCGTCCGTGAGAACGTGGCCCGCAATCCGTCGCTGTCGGCAGGGGAGGTTGCCGGCCTCGCCGTCGACGCCGATCGCGACGTCCGTGCGGCCGCAGCGGCGAATCCGGCGCTGCCCCTCGGCGCCGTGCTCGGCCTGCTGGGCGACACCGATGCCCGTGTCCGTGCCGCCGCCGAGAAGCGAATCGCCATGATCGGCGATATCGCCGATCATGACACCTCCGGGTCGCTGGACTCAGGCGCCACGGCGCGGCTGCTCGAACCGGACGCCGCTCCCACACCCCTGATTTCCCTCTTGCGTCGTGGCGCGGCCCGTTCCGCCGATGTGTCGCAGCTCACCGTGCCCGCGATCGACCGCCTGACGGCGGATGACGACGTGCTGGTGCGGAGCGCGTTGGCCGCCAATCCGTCCTGTCCGCCAACGCTCCTCGGACGGCTCGCCGGGGACCCCGACCCACTCGTCCGCCGCCAGGTCGCCGTGCGTATCACCGACGAGGACGTTCTGGCTCTGCTCGCCGGCGACGCGACCACGGACGTGCAGAGCGCTGCAGCGTTGAACCCCCGGCTCCCGCACTGGCTCGCGCTTCGGCTCGCGCAGTCACCGTCCGACGACGTGCGCACGGCGCTCGCGTCCCGTGATGATCTCGGCGCCGACGTGCTCGCCGGGCTGATCGGACGTCCGACCGATGACCCGGTCACCATCACGGTCGGTCGGCTCATCGGCCGAGGAGCGCTCGGTGCGGCCCGAGACGACGAGGCCTCGCAGCCGTCGGCCGAACCCGATGAAATCCGGGCGGTGTTCCAGGAGCACACCTGGGCGGCCATCGTGGCTCTCCGGTCGCCGGTCTTCCCGGCGCCGCTGCTCAGCGTTTTGTGCACCTCGCCGAACTGGCGGGTCCGCCAGTCCGTCGCCGGGCATCCGAACACGAGCGACGGCGACCTCCGGGTGCTCGCCGTCGACAGCGACAACGATGTCCGCTCTGCGGTCGCCGGCAACCCTTCAGCCGCGCCCGACACCTTCCCGTCCTTCGTCACCGAGACCGACGAAAAAGTGCGCCAGGCGCTCGTCCGCCGTCCCGACATCAGCGTTGACCTGCTGAGCGTCCATCTACTCGGAGACGATGGCATCCGCCAGGAAGCGCTCGAGCACCCGAATCTTCCGGAGGGCGTCCGCCGTGAACTCGACGCGCTCCGCCATGGCACCGTGCTCGACGTCGACGTACTCCGTCGGTTCGCGAACACATCGGCCCGGCGACTCGTGGCCGCGCACCCCTCGACCACCGCCGAACTCCTTCACGAGATGGCGGGAGATGCGTCGTGGACGATCCGCGAGATCGTCGCTCGTCACCCGAATTGCGACGTCGACGATCTGCGTGCACTCGCCACAGATCATGATCGCGACGTCCGCGCTGCGGTCGCGGCGAATCCGAGGACATCAATGGGCATCCTGGAGGGCTTTGCCGAGGACCAGGACCCTCGCGTCCGTCGAGCCGTCATGGCGAACCGAACCTGGGTCGGCGTCGGTCGCCCGCGCCGGGCTGGTGCGTTCGCCCGTTCGCTGCTTCGAAGCGAGTCGGCGATCCTGCGTGTCGTCGGCTTGCTGACCGACGACCTCGAAGCGTCGTCGCTTCGCCGGCTCCGTCACGTGCGTTCCATCGAATGGATCGAGCGGTTCGCCGTGGCCGTGCACCCCCGCACGCCCGCCGATGTCCGCTCGGTTCTCGCCGACGACGCCAATGCCATCGTCCGCGCCGGAGCGAAAGGAGACCTCCAGTGGCCACGCAGCTCGAGTGGCGCCTGAGTGCGTCGATGATGCGCCTGCGGCGAGCGTCGCCGTTCTTCGCCACCCTGGCCATGCATGCGCGCTTCGTCGAGACCGACGGCATCCCGACGGCGGCGACCGACGGACACGACATCCTCTACAACCCGGAATTTCTCGGACAGCTGTCCGATGAGCACCTGGACGGGGTGATGCTGCACGAGGTGCTGCATGCTGCGCTCTCTCACGTGCATCGACGAGGTCGGCGCGACGCGCGACTCTGGAACGTCTCCGCCGACGTCGTGGTCAACGGGCTTGTGCTTGCCAACGGATTCGAGCTTCCCGACGGTCATGTCCGCGATGTGCCCCGGGAGGGTCTCAGCGTCGAGGAGGTGTATGCCGCCCTCCTCTCCGACGACGACTCCGACGACGCCAGTCCCGACTACGACGACCTTCTCGAACGTGAGGCCGAAGCGCCCGACGGCGAGCAGGACGGCGATACTCCGGGTGGGTCGTCGATGCGACGCCAACGCGCCCGCGCGTTGGAACGCCACTGGGAGCAGGTGGCCCGTCAGGCGGCGATGGCGCAGCGCGCGAGTGGACGTGGAGAGATGCCGCTCGGTGCGGAACGGGCCTTCGGCCTCGAGGTTCCGGCCGCGGTCGATTGGCGATCGGTGCTGTGGCAGTACGTGTCGCGTGCGCGTTCGGACTTTGCCGCGTTCGACCGCCGCTTCACCTACCGTGGGCTCTTCCTCGAGACGCTGGAGAACGAGGACCTCGACGTCGATGTGTGCATAGACACGTCCGGGTCGATCGACGAGCAGGTGCTGGCGTTGTTCGCTGCGGAACTCGATGCCATCCTGCTCGCATACCCCGGTGTGCGCTGCCGTCTCTGGTACGCCGACGCCGCGGTCTACGGCCCGTGGGAGTTGTCGGGGGGCGACGAGCTACCGCCGCCACAAGGTGGTGGCGGCACCGATTTCACGCCGTTCTTCGATGCCGTCCGCGAGCATACGGTTGACGAGGGGGTCTGCGTGTACCTGACCGACGGTTTCGGAGTGTTCCCGGACGATCCGCCGAACCGCTCGACGTTGTGGGTTGTCATGCCCGGCGGTGCGCCCGACGAAGCGTTCCCGTTCGGTGATGTCATCCGCCTGAGTTGAGGAGAGCCGTGACGGCAGCTTCGCGGAACTGCCGTCCTCGCCACATGTCGTCGAGGCATGTCGACGGGTAAGGTTCCGTGACATGCCGGCCTACTCCACGGAAGTCACGTCCAACAGGGTCACCATAGGCGCGCATACGACCCACTACCTTTCCGCCGGACCCGAGAGTGGGCCACTCATCATCTTCGTGCACGGTTGGCCGGAGCTCTCGATCAGCTGGCGTCATCAGCTCCCGGTCCTCGCCGGGCTCGGCTTTCGGGCTATTGCCCCCGACATGCGTGGCTACGGGGACTCGACCGTCTATCCGAACCTCGACGACTACGCGCAGGAACTGGTGGTGGCCGACATGATCGCGTTGGTCGACTCGCTGGGACGAGAAAGGGCGATCTGGGTCGGTCACGACTGGGGCAGCCCGACGGTGTGGAACATCGCGAGTCATCACCCGGATCGCTGCCACGGCGTTGCGAACCTCTGTGTTCCCTACTTCACCCTCGAGCGCGGACTGCAGGCCATCGTGCCGCTCATCAATCGTGATCGCTACCCGGCGGATGAGTTCCCGTACGGCCAATGGGAGTACATGATGTTCTACGCCGAGAACTTCGAGAAGGCCACGAGCATCTTCGATGCCAACCCGTACAGGACAGCAAAGGCGCTGTTCCGGAAGGGTAACCCCGACGGGTTCGGCACGCGGGCCGGAACATCCATGACCCGCAAGATGGGCGGCTGGTTCGGCTCATTGGCCGAAGCGCCGGACGTACCCGTGGACACCGACGTCGTCACCGAGTCCGACGTGCGCAGGTATGCCGAGTTCATGGAACGCAACGGCTTCTTCGGACCCGACGCGTACTACATGAACCACGACGCGAACGCCGCGTACGCGGCGCGTGCGGTCAACGACGGCCGTCTCGACATGCCGGTGCTGTTCGTCGGCGCGCAGTACGACTATGTGTGCGACACCGTCACGTCGCGGCTGGCCGAACCGATGCGCGAGCAGTGCAGCCGGCTCGACGAAGCCGTCGTGCTGTCGGGCCATTGGATGGCGCAGGAGCGACCGGCCGAGGTCAACGCCGCGCTGACCCGATGGATCGCGACCCGCCTGCCGGACGCCTGGCCGTCGGCCTGAACCGGGACGGTCCGTTCAACGGGGCCGCGGAACTCCCGCGGTACGGCTGAGCAGGGCGGCGCCGATGGCCGCCGCCTCCGGGCCGAAGTGCGCCGGCTCGATCGCCGGAAGGACACGGTGACCTGTGGCGTTGCCGAACTCCGTCCTGAATCGATCCCGGATGGGTCCCAGGAGTTCCTCGGCTTCCTCAGGGCCGCCGATGGCACCGCCGCCGACCACCACGACCTCGGGATCGAACGAGAGGACGAGGTTGACCAGGCCAACGGCAACGGAGTCACTGAACCGCTCGACGACGGCCACGGCAACCGGATCCCCCTGGCGGAGCCGTTGGCGAACCGCCTCGCCGTCACCGTCGATCCCGGCGGCCGCACCCAAGCGCCCGAGGGCGTCGCCGGACGCGTACTGCTCCCAGCACCCGCGTCGTCCGCACACGCACTGCTCCCCTCCGGCAACCACCACGAGATGGCCGAACTCGCCGGCGAAGCCGTTGTGGCCCCTCCTCAGCTTCCCGTCGATGACGAGGCCTCCTCCGATGCCGGTGCCGAGCCCGACGTAGAGCAGGGAGTCCGTCGTTGGCCGCACACTCACTTCGGCGGCGGTCGCGCAGGTGTTGTCGTTCTCGACGACCGGCGTGACGCCGAGCCGTTCGCTCAGGGCGGCGGCGAGGGGGAAGTCGGTAACGCCCGGAAGGTGCGGGGCGTAGCGGAGCTCGCCCGACCGTGTCACCAGACCGGGGACTCCGCAACCAATTGTGGTCACGTCGCCTGGGCTCTTCCGGCGAAGGACATCGGCGGTCCCGGTCAGCGCCGCGAGGACCGCGTCCGTTCCCTCGGGTGTGGGTACCCGATGGGTCGCCCGGACGATGCCTTCCGGATCGACGAGCACGCCGAGGCACTTGGTGCCCCCCATGTCGAGCCCGACGGCCCACCCGCGTCGCTCTGTCGCCATCGGCGCGGAACCATACTCCGCAACCCTCGGCCGGAGGAGCGGACCGCCGAGCACCGGAGCCGCCGAGGAGCGGCCGAACCGGAATTGCCGAACGGTCGGGAGATCGGCCCGTTAGGGTTTCCCCGAGAGATTTCCGGTGTCGCCACGTTGCACACCCCAGCCGAAGGACCTGCCGTGCGCAAGACATTGATCAAAAAGGGCGACGAGCACCTTCGCTATGAGATCCGCGAGATCGTGGAGATCGCCAACGAGGTCGTGGCGATGGGCGTCCCGATGATCTGGGAGAACATTGGTGACCCCGTGGCCAAGGGCGAACGGATCCCCGACTGGATGAAGGACGTCGTCGGGGCGGCGGTTCGTGACGACCGGGTCTATGCGTACTCGCCGACGAAGGGCGAGCTCTCGGCGCGCCAGTTCGTGATCGACCACTTCAGTGACCCCAAGCTGTGTTCGGTCGAGGACGTGATCTTCTTCAACGGCCTCGGTGATGCCATCAACAAGCTGTTCTCCACCCTGCCAGCCGATGCCCGCGTGATCGGACCGAACCCGACGTATCCGTCGCACGCCACCGCCGAGGCGATCCACCATGGCGGCAATCACCTCACCTATCCGCTGCAGCTCGACAACGGCGGGCGCATCGACCTCGTCGAGCTCGAGCATCAAGTCGTGTCGAACCCCGACATCGTTGGCATCCTGGTGATCAATCCCAACAACCCGCTCGGGGTTGTGCATCCACGCGAGGATCTCGAAGCGGTGGTGCGCATCGCCCGTGAGAACGAGTGCTTCCTGCTGTTCGACGAGATCTACCAACACCTCGTGTTCGACCGGTCGAAGATCGTGCGCCTGTCCGACATCGTGGGCGACGT